>JAGCBF010000277.1 GCA_017652285.1 Atopobiaceae bacterium | reverse complement strand
CCGAAAGGGACCTAGCCCCAGTTGGCCAATTGGCAAGCAATTGGTGTATTATTTATCCCTATCGTATTGCATGAGCAGAAGGAAGGAGCCACATGGGCAAGCCAGTATATGTGTTCTGTCATGGTCTCAACGGTCACGGTCAATACGACGCCGAATACGAAAAGAACCCCTATTGGGGAGGTGCGTCGGGAGACGTCGTCGCCGAGTGGCGGTCCCGCGGCCTTGACGCCTATGCCGCAAGCGTGGCGCCGCAGGGCAGTGCGTGGGATCGCGCCTGCGAGCTCTATGCGCAGATATCCGGAACGCGCACCGATTATGGCAAGGCGCACTCCGAGGCGTACCATCACGGTCGCATGGGCAAGGACTTCACGGGCCGGCAGCTCATCCCCTCGTGGGACGACGACACGAGGCTCGTGCTCATCGGCCATTCGTTTGGAGGGGCGACCATACGCCTTCTGAGCGAGTTGCTCGCCTACGGGAGCGAAGAGGAGCGAGCGGCCACGGCGCCCGAAGACCTCAGCCCGCTCTTTTGTGGCGGCATGCAGGACCGCGTACGCGCAATCGTTACGCTCGCCGCGCCGACCAACGGCACGACTGCCTACGACCTGGCGGACGACCCAGCCTTTGACGAGCGTTCGGTCAAGGTACGGCTGAAGTATAAGCTGCTCAACCGTCTGGTTAGGGCGCGCACGAAGATCAAGACGGACGGGCGCGATCCGCGCGATTGGGCGAATTGGGACATGAGGCTCGATAACGCGCAGGCGCTCAGCAAGCGTATCCACACGCTCCCGCACGTCTACTACCTTTCCGTGGCCTGCGACGCGACGAATCCTGCCGACGGCGGAAGGCACGTGCCCGACACCACGGTCATGGATCCCTTGTTCGTACGGACGGGTGCCAACATGGGCGCGTACTGTGGGACGTCGGCGGCCGGCTGCGTCGTTGACGATGCGTGGCATGCCAACGACGGCCTGGTCAACACCATATCCGCGCGCGCTCCCTTTGAGGCGCCGAGCAAGCCGCTTGACCCCAAAAACGTCGAACGGGGCATCTGGAACGTGATGGAGGACCTTCGGGCAGACCACACCTTCTTTAGCGGCGGCTACCTCCACAAGACCGACCCGCACCCCTTCTTCGATGGACTCCTGGAGCTTCTGCAAGCGCTTGAGTAGATAGTCGCCAAAATATACGAGCCACGTCGTGCGGCAATGGGTCACCTGCCGCACGACGTGGCTCTTGTCTTGTGCCCTAACGGCTCCTGGCGCCTATCGCCTTGAGCGCCTGCTTGCGCTGATACATGCGCTCGTCTGCCTGCTCGAACACGTCGCGAACCGTCTGGGTATTCTCGGGTGCAAACGTATACATGCCGGCCGCTATTACGGCTTGCTCCGTACCGATGTTTCTTTCGGCCAGTCGGTCATGGTCGGCTAACAGCTCGAATCGCCTGCCGTAGTCCTCGCCCGTCAGCACGGCGACGAACTCGTCTCCGCCAATCCTGAACACGGGGCTGTGCTTGTATTCCGTGCAAATGAGCGTGCAGGCGGACTTGATGTATTCGTCTCCGGCCTTGTGCCCATAGGTGTCGTTTACGTACTTGAGTCCGTTTACGTCAAAGACGACGATGGCGAACTCCCCCACCTCACCAGACTCGACCTGCCGTACGAGAAGCTCCTCGTATTCCGCAAACGCCAGCTTGTTTCGTACGCCGGTGAGCGCGTCGCGATACGCCTTGCCCCTTGTGGTGAGCAGCTCCTGCTCGACGGCATCCGCTCTTCGTCGCATGAGCAGGTAGTTGTTGGCCAACACGAGGATGGCGGTCACGAACAGACCGATGAACACGAGCGTCGTGCGCGAGTTGGAGGACTGCAGCATCATGATCTCCTGCTGTATGAACTCCTCCTCTTGCGCGTATCCCGCGATTCCGGTGCTTTCGCGGTAAAACGCCTGCACGTCCGTAATCGCCTTGCTGGCAGAGTCCAAAGACATGTTGTTCATCCAGTCCACCGACATCAGAAGGATCAGCGCCAGCAGCACGACCCAAACGGCGATCGTGTTGCCGAACTTCTTGTCCTCGTCGTTTTTGAGCACGCCACGAAAGTACAGCATGCCAAAGACGGACCAGAGCGTAAAGAGGAAGTACGATTCGGCCGATAGGGTCCCGGACGCAAAGAGCGACGGCACGAGCAGGTATAGCGCAAAGCACAGCATGACGAAAAGGCCCACGCCACCAATGATCGCATCGCTTCGGTCCCCGCGGGAGCGCGCAAGCCTAAACGCGGAGGCAGCTACCATGGAATAGATGAAGGTCGCCCCAATGGTGGTGACGTCGACGATCCATCCTATGGCGGTCCTTCCCACAAGGGGTATGACGAGCGATATGCCCGCGGCCAGCAAGATGCCGCACCAGGGAACGCCGCTTGCATTGACCCGCGAGAATCGCGCCGGCAGAATATGGTCCTTGGACAGGGAGTAGAACAGGCGGCTCAGTACCACAAGGTTGCCCAAAAGGCTCGAAATGACCAAGGCAAGCAACACCAGCGCAAGTATCGTGATGCCCATATCGCCCAAGTAGTATTCGGCGGCGTAGAACGCCGGGAGTGCCTGTAGTCCGCTCAGGTTTCCAAGGTCCTGTATGTACTCCAACCAGTTGTGGTAACGGGGCGGATAGGCCGATATGGACAAGACCAGAAGCGCAACGTAGAGCAGTGTGACGACGACGATGGCGATAAGGAACGTCCGCCTAAGGCGCCGCCTGTCAAACGCAAACTCCTCCGAATAGTGCGAGACGCTCTCGAAGCCGATGAAGGCCCACGGCGACAAGTAGGTGATGTAGGAGATCTGCGAAAGAGCGCTCGATTTAGACATAAAGGCGGGGCCGAACCTAAACGAGGTCTCCGAATGACCGGCCAACGCCCCCACCAAGCATATGATCACGCCTATGCAGAGCAGCGCAATGAGGGCCACCATGGTGCGCGCGACCATGCGTTTGCTCAACAGGCACATGCCAGCAGCCAACACGACCCCACAGATGACCAAGAGGGCTTCTCCAAAATAGACGTCGTAACCAAAGATGGAGTACAGGTATCCAAACCTAAAGACGTCTCCAAGGAAGTAGCGTGCGAACAAGGGCAGCGACGTCGCATTTGCCCAGAACACGGCCAAATAGGTGAGCGACAAGAACCAGGCTGCCAAAAAGCCGTAGTCGTGGCCATACTGCTCCCGCACGTAGGCGTATGAACCGCCCGACTCTGGGTATCCCGTCATGAGGTAGAGGTAGCTCTTGCCTATCGCAAGCATGACCAGGCCACCGAGCAGCGTGCCCACGATGCTTCCCACGATACCCGCATTGGCCAGGTACGAGGAACATGTGACCACCAACGAGCCCCAGCCAATGCTGGTGCCCACGACGAAGGCCCCCACCTGAAGCGGCGAAAGGTAGGCTGACAAGCCCTGTGTGTCGGAGTGCCCGTTTGCGATTTGACTCATGACGCGCTTCCCCTTGACTTGAACAACACTGGAACGATAAGCCAAAAAACAGTTTACTATTTCTTCAGACGTGGGGGAAGAAGATAAATGAGGGTTTCGCCCACTTGTGGCTCATGGTGGTGCGAAACCCTCTCGCAAGCTCTTTACTCGTCCATGTAGTCCTTGAGTTTGCCGGAGCGGCTGGGATGACGCAGCTTTACCAGCGTCTTGCTCTCGATCTGGCGAATGCGCTCGCGCGTGACGCCAAATTCGCGTCCGACCTCCTCGAGCGTACGCGGATGCCCGTCTTCCAGACCAAAGCGGAACTTTATGACCTTGCGCTCGCGATCCGCAAGGCCGTCCAAAACCTGCTCGAGCTGCTCGCGCAGCATGGAGTCGCTCGCCGCCTCCGGCGGGGCGACGGCCGAGGTGTCCTCCAGGAAGTCTCCGAGCTGGGAATCCTCCTCTTCGCCGATGGGCGTTTCCAAGGACACGGGCTCTTGGCTGATCTTTTGGATCTCTCGCACGCGATCTGCCGTCATTCCCATCTCTTCGCCGATCTCCTCCGGCGTCGGCTCTCGGCCGAGGTCCTGCAAAAGCTGTCGCTGCACGCGTACCAGCTTGTTGATGGTTTCGACCATATGCACGGGAATGCGGATGGTACGGGCTTGGTCCGCAATCGCGCGCGTGATGGCCTGGCGAATCCACCAGGTGGCATACGTGGAGAACTTGAATCCCTTGGTGTAGTCAAACTTCTCGACCGCACGGATAAGGCCGAGGTTGCCCTCTTGGATGAGGTCCAGGAAGAGCATGCCACGTCCAACGTAGCGCTTGGCTATCGAGACCACCAGGCGCAGGTTCGCGCTGATGAGGGACTGCTTTGCCTCAAGACCGACCTGCTCGATGCGGCTCAGGCGACGCCGCTCCGCGCGCGTCAGCTCGATCTCTCCGGCGTCGAAGGCCTCGAGCTGCTCCATGGCATCCATGCCTGCCTCGATCTTCATGGCCAGGTCGACTTCCTCTGCCGCGGTGAGCAGGTCGACCTTGCCAATCTCCTTAAGGTACATGCGCACGGGGTCCTGCGTCATCTTGGTGACGGAGATTTCCTGCCGACGACCGCGCACCCTGCTCGAGCGCTTCTTCGTCTTGGGCTTTGGTGCCGCACGAAGCGCCTCGTTAACGGCCTTGGCCTCGTTTATGGTCTCCGAATCTCGTTCCTCGCCATCCTCGTCGAGCTCGCCGATCTCGTCAAAGTCGTCCTCCGGCGAGCCGCCGTAACCACCGGTGAGCGCGTCCATGTCGGCGCCATCGCCCTGCGTGGTGATGTCGACGCCTTGGTTGCGCAGATAGTCATAGAGCTCCGAGAGCTCGTCGCCATCTATGTCGATGTCCTTGATCGCGACCTGTATGTCGTCTTCGGTAAGGATTCCCCCCGACCGCTCTGACTTGTTGATAAGACCGGACGCAATATGGGTAAGTTCTTCGCTGAGCATGGTGCTCTTAGACTTCTTTGCTACCACAGGCTTCCTTTCTTCGCAAACTCAGGGAATTCTACCCAAAATTATCAACGGATAAACCCAGAAGATATGCGATTTGTAAGCTCGTTTGCATGTTTTTGCAATTCGGTTGCTTCGTAGAACAGGTTTTGCGAGGGATTGGCGCCAGAGCGCATGCGGGCACGCAGGTCTTGGATCTTGCGGCGCGTCGAGTACAGCTCGACGGTATCCAGGACAAACGCCGCCTTGGCCTCGTCGCTTGCGCCAGACTCGCTCGCGATGCGGCCCGCGGCCAGGACCTGTGGCGCATCCGGCACCACTGCCGATGCGGCTGCCACGACGTCGGCGGGCGCCGTGCCCTCGGGCGTCGCTAGGATGGACCATGCGATGGCCTCGTTTTGAGCGTCCGCCCACAAGATGGAGGCTATGCGTTCCGCGTGCGTGCGCATGAGGTCGGGATAGGTTGCCATGAGGCAGAGCAGCTCGCGTTCGGCCTGGACCTGTCGCAGCTCGTCCACCCCCAAGACGTCGGGCCCCGGGCCTGCGGAGTACACCTGCCCTCGTGACGGCTCGACGCTGCCGTATGCGTCGGCTCCGGCCTCGGGAGGAAGGTAGTCGTCGGGGACGTAGACGCCTGTCTCCTCTGGGTAGCGCGCCTGTCCGTCCGACCACCCCTGCGCGTTGGGGCGACCGCGATTAGCCGGATTGCCGCCACGCGCCGGCGAGGATGGTCGCGCTCCGGCATATGCGCCTCCCGCCGCGTCCACTGGCGCGGATTGGATGGCACGCCTGACCGTCTGCGCGGGAAAGCCGAGCCAATCGCCCACGACGTGCGTGTATTCGTCCAGCAGGACCGACTGCTTGAGCGGGGCGAGCACGCGCGCGATTTCGTTGAGCAGCGATGTCCTCACGCCCGCAGGGGTCGTGGGACCCACGCCTTCAAGGCGCTTGCGCAGCACGAAGTCCATAAGCGGCTCCGCATCTGCCAAGATGGGCTCGAGGTCGCTGGCGCGGTGGGTGTCCAGGAACTCGGCGGGGTCTTGGTTGTCGGGAAGCACCACGCAGCGCAGGTCGGCCTCGGACTTGTCCAAGAACTGTATGGCCCGCTCGGCGGCCCGCTGGCCTGCCGCGTCCCCGTCAAACATGCAGATGATGCGCTTGGCAAAGCGCGAGAGCGTGCGCACGTGGTCGATCGAGAACGACGTGCCGAGTGCCGCCACCGCAATGGGATAGCCGGCCTCGTGCAGCGCCATCACGTCGGTGTAGCCCTCGCACACGATCGCCTCCCCACGAGCCGCTATGTGCTCCTTGGCGCGGTCGAAGGCAAAGAGGTGCTTTCCCTTGTGGAAAACGGCGGTCTCCTTGGTGTTGAGGTATTTTGGCTTGGCGTCGCCCATGACGCGTCCGCCAAACGCGATGGTGCGACCCTGCTCGTCGTGGATGGGAAACATGACCCTGTCGTAGAAGCGGTCCGCCTCGTAGGAGCCCTGCCCGCCCGAATATGAGTCGCGCCGTACCGCGAGGTCGGCGGCCTCCATCTCTTGGGTGGTGAAGCCCTTTGACGCAAGGTGGTCGACCAGCATGGCGTGTCCGGGCGCATATCCCAGCCGCCAGCGACGACAGACCGCCGATCCAAAGCCGCGTCCCGCCAAATACCTGCGTCCCTGCTCGGGTCCGGCGCCCTTGCCCCTGTTGAGCATCGTGGCGTAGAAGGACTCGGCCTCCGTGAGGCATTCTATGAGCCGGTTGCGCTTGGGACCGCGCCTGCCTCCGCGCTCCTCCACAAGCTCGATGCCTGCGCGGTCGGCCAGAAAGCGTATGGCGTCGGGGAACTCGAGGTTCTCTCGATGCATGACGTAGCCAAACACGTCGCCGCCCAGACCGCAGCCAAAGCACTTCCACAGTCCCGTGGCCGGATTGATGTGAAACGAGGGCGACTTTTCGTGATGGAAGGGGCAGCAGCCCCACCAATCGGCACCCCGACGCCGCAGCTCCACGGTCTCGCTCACGAGCTGCATGAAGTCCGTCGCCTGCCGCACGCGCTCCTTGTCCTCGTCGGTTATCACGAGCGCACCTCTATTCGCTTGTCACCAAGATGCCGCTTGACCCACGCGATGTTGCCCAACACGGTACGTTCCAGCTCGTCGATGGACTCGAACGTACGCGATGGCCTTAGCCACTCCACGAACAGGACCGCGACGTCCTGGTCGTACAGGTCACCGTAGAAGCCCAGCAGGTTGGCTTCCAAAAAGGCAGCCCGAGGCCCAGAGAACGTCGGCGGTGCCCCGACGTTTGCCGCAGCGGGCCACGCCGCGCCGTCGTGGTACACGTAGCACGCATAGACGCCCTCTGCCGGCAGGCACGCACGGGCGTCGCAGGTGACGTTTGCGGTGGGAAACCCAAATGACGTGGCCTCCCCGCGTCCGTGTACCACGGTTCCCCGCACGTAATGGTAGTTCCCAAGCAGGTCGGCGGCAGATGCGACGTCGCCGCCCGACAAGAGCGCACGGATCCTCGTGGAAGACACGACGTCCGCGTCGTCACGCAAGAGCTCGTGTCCGAACACGTCAAACCCCCGGGTCGAGCCGGCCGCACGCAACGTCTGCACCGTGCCCGCCCCCCGGTTGCCAAAGGTAAAGTTGGTGCCGACGTGTACGGACAGGGGCCGGACGGCGCCCAGCACCACCTCGTCGAGGAACCGGTTTGGCTCGAAGCCGGCAAGCTCCGGCGTAAAGGTGCAGACCAGTACGTAGTCGACGCCAAGGCCTATGAGCCCCCGCACGCGGTCGTGCGTCGACAGCAGGCGGTTGCCGCACGAGGCCGGACTTATCACTTCTGAGGGATCAGGGTCAAAGGTGAGCGCGACACAGGGCACCCGCTTCTTACATGAGTCCGCAAGCGCCTGCGCAACGAGACGTTGGTGTCCCAGGTGCAGGCCGTCAAACGCTCCGGCTACGAGCACGACGGACGCATGGTCATCGAGCTCGGGCGCTCCCGACCTGCGAGCGATGCGGCCAAACGCCGCGTCCTGCCACGCGCTGGCGACCGGTTCCATGGCAGGGGGGACGCGCAATCGCAAGGAATCGCTCACGAACGTACCCCCTCGATTCCCAGAGGACAGTTTACGCGTGGGCGCAGACGACCGTCTCGTGCCTGCCACACGCCATACAGCCGACTCTCGCGCACGATCGACACGCACGACTCGTCGATCGCGTCCTGCGCAGACAAGAACCGTCCGTTTTGCACATCCTCGAGCTCAGCCGCCGTCAGCCTACGAACGGGAAGACCCAGCACCTTGGTGGGGTCGAGTGCGAACTCCCCTACGCCCTCGCATCCGGCGGCCATGACCTGCTCGAGCGTCACGCAGTCGGCAAGGCTCACGTTTCCCGACGCGGTTCTGCACAGACGACCAAGGTGGGCCGCGCTGCCCACCGCACGCCCGATGTCGCGTGCCAGCGCCCGCACGTAGGTGCCGGCGGACACGTCAAAGTCACACTCCCAGCACACGACGCCCTCGTCGTCTTGCCAGATGTCGACAAGACGCGCGTCGTGCACCTCGACGCTGCGCGCGGGCAGTTCGAACTCCTCCCCCGCCCGGGCGCGGTCGTACGCGCGCACGCCGTCCACCTTGATGGCGGAATACTTTGGGGGGACTTGGTCCAGCACCCCGGCGAATCGAGCAAGGACGTCGCGTGCATACGCCGCGTCGCGCACGGAGTCGGGCACCGGCGCGATTCGTATGGGCGCGCCCTCGGCGTCATCGGTGTCGGTCTGCGTGCCAAACGCGATCGTGGCCTTGTACGACTTGCGCTTGCCCTCCTCGATCAGGCTGATGAGCTTGCGCGCCTGTCCGACGCAAAGGACAACGACGCCCGTGACCGCCGGGTCCAGCGTCCCGATGTGACCGACGCCGTCGTCGTGCAACGCGTCTTGCACCGCGTTGTCCAAGGCGCGCGTCACCTGACCGGCGGGCTTGTCGACGGCAAATAAAAGGTTGAGGCCACAGGAGCGCCTGGCGTGCCTGCCGTATCCGCGCCCCCGCCTAGCCACGTCCCTGCCCCTCCACACAGGCGCTTTCGGGCACCGGTGCTCTAAACAACATACGCAGGTGCGGCAGCACCGTGGCGAGCGCCTCGTCCACGTCGCCCTCGAACGTAAAGCCCGCCGCCGCGCGATGACCGCCGCCGCCCATGAGCTTGGCGACGCTCGACACGTCGTGCACGCCCTTCGAGCGAAGGTTGCCCCTTACCTTGCCTCCGGGCACCTTCTTGAGGAACAGCGCGACCTCGGAGCCCGACACGCTGCGTACCACGTCGATGAGCCCGTCGCACTCGTCCAGATCCGCGCCCGTGCGCTCCAGGTCGCTCTGCGTGGCGTAGCTATAGGCGATGCGACCGTGCTCGAACGTGGTGATGCGTCCCAAGACCAGCGACTTGAGGTGCAGGAACGACAGCCTGAAGCTTTGGTACACGTTGAGGGAGATGTCGCTGGGACTGGCGCCTTTGTCCACCAGAAGGCTCGCGATCCTAATCGACTCCGCGTCGGCGGTTTGGTACTGGAAGCGCCCGGTG
>JAGCBF010000276.1 GCA_017652285.1 Atopobiaceae bacterium | reverse complement strand
TCAAAGTTGATAAGACGCTCCATGCTGTAGAACTCTTCGCAAATCTTGTCTGTTGACGCAAGAAAGTTGCCGCCGAACCTTCCGACTGTCTGCCCTGCCTTAATAGCCTGAGTAGTAGCCACTCGTGGTACCGCTCGTCTAATCAAACTGGTACCACGAGTCGGCCATGATTGGTACCGCTATTGCGGCCGAGGTCTATCGCTTGTCGTGCTTCATGAGGTATTCGCGCATGTTGGGACCTTTGAGGTCCACGTAGCGTGCTCGTGTGGCGATGCGGTTCAGGATGGAGTCGGCCATGAGCTCGCCCTCTATGCGCAGGTACCACTCGTTCGGCTCGAGCTGGGACGCGACGAGCGTCGCAGCCCGACTCTCACGCGACTCGATAATCTCGAACAGGTCAATCGCGCCCTGCACGTCGGTCGGCGTGGTGAGGAAGTCGTCGAGTATTAGCAGGTCCACCTGCTTGTAGTAGTCCATGCGCTCGTAGAGGCTGCCGTCTGCGGCGGAGCGGCAGCGGGCGAGGTCGTCGAAGAGGTCGGCGAGCCGCACGTAGCATACCTTGTGGAGCCTGCGGCAGGCCGCCACGCCGAGTGCCTGCACAAGGAAGCTCTTTCCGCAACCGCTCTTGGATATGACCACCATCACCTCCTTGTTCTCCACCCACGCGCAGCTGGCCCATCGCTCCACGCGGTCCTTGCTGAGGCCGCGCTCCGGGAGGTAGATCACGTCCTCGACGCAGGCGCCCGGGAGCTTGAACCTGGCCTCGCGGACGAGTTTCGCGATCTTCCTGGACTGCCGTGCGGCGTCCTCCGCGTCTATGAGCTCCTTCATCTTCTCCTCGAAGGTCCAGGAGTCGAACGACGGGTCCTCGATCATCTCGCGGAGCCTGTCGCCCATCGCCCTCACCCTGAACTGGCGGAACTTGTCGAAGTCCTCCTCGGTGAGCATCACGCGTCACCGCCCCTCGCGCGCCTGTACGCGTCCGCCCCGTTCACGCGCCCCGCGCCCCCGGCACGGTCGACGACGCCCGTGCCGTCGACCACCGGCACCGGGCCGTTTGCCCGCGACTTGGCGTCAGCCTCGCGAACGGCCAGGATCGTGTTCTTCAGCCCCGTGTACGACGGCGTCGCCGGCGTGGCGACGACCCTCTCGCAGGCGCGCTCCAGGTACTCTGGCCCGTACTGCTTGGACAGGCCGAGTATGTTGCGGCATGGCACGAACGCCTGCTCGACCATCGGGCGGCTCGCGAGCACGCGCCGTATCGCCTCTCCCGTCGCCGGCCCGATCCGGTCGGCCCACGAGGTGAATCGTTCCGCCGACCAGGGGTCCGGCAGCGCCCGGTGGGCCTCGGGCATGTGCCCCGGCTTCGTGGAGTACTGCCCGCGGCGACCGACGAGGCGCGGGTGCTCGGCGACGACCTCGCCGTCGAGCATGATCCTCACGGTGCGGTCCCCGAGGCGAACGTCGACGGTCTTGCCTATGAGGCCGTGATCGACGCTGTAATATTGGTAGTCCACGCGGACGTGGTAGTTGGGCGCCACCTTGGCGCGCCGCCACTCGCACATCTCGAAGCGCTCCCCGGGCAGCGGCATGAGCGCCGGGGCCTCGCGCGACTCGAAGTCGCTGTCGCGGCTGCCCTCGCGCTCCGAGAAGGGTCGTGCGTTTATCCAGTCGACCCGCTCCCACAGAAACTCGTTGAACTCGTCCAAGGTGTAGAATGTCATCTCGTTGGACGGGGCGATCGCCCACTTCTCTACAAGGTCGACCGATGACTCGGCAAGCCCCTTGTCGCGTGGCTTTCGGACTCTCGCGGGCACCACCGCGCATCCGTAGTGGTCGGCGAACTCGCGGTACGTCTTGTTCACGAGCGTCACGGGCACGGGCGTGCGGTCCGTGGCCGTGGCGCAGTTGTCCGGAACTAGCATGCGCGGGACACCGCCGTAGAACTCGAGCGCGTGCGCGTGGCCGGCGAGCCAGGAGCGCTCGGTCATGTCCGTGAATCCCTCGGCGTAGATGCGGCAGGATGCGGGCAGGCAGAACACGAGGACCCAGACCTTGGCCCTGTGCCCCGTGAGCTTGTCGGTGACCCACCCGACGTCGCCCGCGTAGTCTATGAAGACCTTCTCTCCCGGCTCGTGCCTGAGCGTGGCGGCCACGCCGGCCTTGCTGGCGACCGCGGCGAACATCTCGCAGAACATCGGGTACGAGTACGGCTTCATCTGCGCCTCCGCCGCCTGCCTGCAGTGCTCGTACCAGAACTGCTTGACGGTCAGCTTCGTGTTCCTGAGCTTTCGCTCGACCAGCGTCTCCATGTCGGGCTGCAGGTAGTCGGGGTCCTTGGCCCGCCGCTTGCGAGGAAACGCCCGCTCCCTGATCTCCTCCTCGCTCATGAGGGCCATCTGCTCGGCGGGCGTGCCGCTTTCCCGCACGTATCGCGCTGCGCTGGAGACGTCGCGCTTGCTGCACCCGCAGATTGCGGCGATGTCCTGTTGGCTGACACCTCCCCTCGCGAGCATTGCGAACACCTTCTTGTAGTTGGGCATGCTTGCCCTCCTTCCACTCATTGCCCCGTATTGGGCATGGAAGGAGTCTATTGCGGTACCACTTTCTCCAGACAGCTGGTACCAGTTTGATTAGTCAGGCGGTACCAAAACGGCTTACTACTCAGCAAAGACCCTATCTACACACTCCACGTCGATCTTGACCGCGGCACATGCGCTCGGGAATCTCGTGACCATGGCCTTCTTATTCTTGTGCGTGTCCACATGCTGCAATTATGCCGGAAGACGATGTGACGCGACCGCTACCAAGCTCGTTAACGAGGCCACATTAAGGGCATTCCCGATCAGCCACTCGTCATCTACACCCGAGCATTC
>JAGCBF010000275.1 GCA_017652285.1 Atopobiaceae bacterium | reverse complement strand
CTCCGCTGGCTAACAGGCAGACGCTTGCGTTCCAAATAGTGCCCCCCGATGCGACGAGGGAGTCCACCGAGCGAGGCAATTTTCTCGACCCCGAGGCGTAGTGTCCGAGGCGTAGTGTCCGCGAAAAAAGCAAGTCTACACAGCCGCGGCGGCCCTCCATCCAGACCAGCGCCGCCACGTGGCCCTCGGCGAGGTCCATCACGTGGATGTAGTCGCGCACGCCAGTGCCATCGGGAGTGTCGTAGTCGTCGCCGAAGACGTGCACGGCGTCGCGCCTGCCCACGGCCACCTGTGCCACGTAGGGCAGCAGGTCGTTGGCCTGGGGGACCAAACGTGGCCGCAGACCCTGCACCTGCATCGCACGCCCACCTCGCTTCCCGCATACTCCCCGATCACATCTATCTCCGGGTGAGCCTTGCTCATGTCCGAGAGGAACTCCTCGTTGGTCTTGCGCCTGACGCTCGCCCTTCTCTCGTGCCTGCATTCCGGGCAGAGTACTCCCTTCAGAAGCGACGCGGGCTTGGCGGTCCATTCCGTTCCGCACGTCCTGCACCGCACGCTCATCGGGACGCACGAGCCCCTGTATTCCTCCAGAGGCTCCGCGCTCGGGTTCGCAAATGAGAGCTCCTCGACAAACGCCTGGTTCGACTTGCGCCTCGCGGTACCCCTGCGCCTCCTCGCGCATGCGGGGCACCCGCTCCCACGCAGCAAATCATTCGGAGTCGCCGACCAGCGATGGCCGCACTCACGGCATTCGACCAGAATGGGTGACTTGCTGTGCACATACGTGCCGACAGGCAAGACTGCCATCGGTAACAGTTACGTATGGCCGACCGGGCCCGCCGTCCTACGCGCGCTCGCACACCACGGCCACGCGCTTGCCGCAGAAGGCGAAACCCCAGCGTACGAGGCCCGCGCCCGCGAGGCCGTGGCCGTAGGAGAGGCTCCTCGCCTGGGCGAGCGCGACGTCGCGCGCGCAGGCGGCAAGCGCGTCGTCGGTCTCGGCGGACTTGCACAGCTTGAGCTCCATGGCGTGGGCGGGCAGGCGGCCGGCCTCGGCGGGGAGCGGCTCGAGCAGCACGTCGCACCTCCCGTCGCCGCTCTCGCGGTCCGAGGTCGCAGGCCCGTAGCCGTCCACGGCGTAGAGCAGCGCGAGCAGCAGCACGTGGTAGTCCGCCTCGCGCGTGAGGTCGTGGTGGGACGCGGAGTCCAGGAGGATGCGGCGAAGGGCGTCCCGCGTGGCAGGCGCGTCCGCCGCCGACACCGCGCGGTGCAGGGCGGCGAGGCGCTCCCCCGAGCCGGCCAGCCGCGTCGCGCGGGCCAGGAGCTCCCTGCCGTACAGGCGCCGCACCTCGAGGTTGGGTATGTGCAGCTCGCGCGGCATCGCGTCGTCGTTGGGCGTGCCCGTGTCGTTCGTGGTGACGTAGCCCGCCTGGTAGAGCTGGGCCCACACGGCGCCGGGGCTCTCCGCGAGGTCGTCGAACACGGTGCGCAGGTCGAGCGGCTTCGCCACGCTGCCGCCCGCGGCGAGCGTCGCGAGCTCGGCGGTCTGGGCCTCGCCGGCGCGCCGCACGAGGTCCACCACGATCCCGTTGCGGCTGGTGTTGGTCCAGTAGGGCTGGGCCACGCCGGTCTGCAGGTAGTTGAGCACGGACCACGGGTTATACACGTCCGTGCCGCCGAAGCGGTAGCCGTCGTACCACTCCGCCATCTCGGAGGCGTCGCCGCGCCCCACGTAGGCCGCCAGCGCCCCCGCCTCCTCGGCCGTGAAGCCGATTGCCTCGGCGTGGTCGACGTCGAGCGTGGTGTCGATGCGCACGTTGTTGAGCTCGGAGAAGATCGACTCCTGCGAGACCCTGAGCACGCCCGTGAGCGCGGCGCAGTAGAGGTCCACCGTCCCCTTGAGGGCGGCGGAGAGCCAGTTTCGGTAGAAGTCGAGCACCTCGCGCCTGAAGTCGCCCAGGTGCGCGTCGTTCACCGGCGTGTCGTACTCGTCAATGAGGATGACCGTCTGGGCGCCGTGGTGGCGCGCCAGGAGCGTGGAGAGCCACGAGAGAGACCGCTCCAGCTCCACCGGGCGCGCGCCGCCTTCGGCAACGCGGGCAAAGCGCGCGACCTCGCCGCCCCTCAGGGCGCCCTCGTCCATGAGGTAGTAGTGCCGGTTGTATTCGTCGGCCATCTGCAATGCTATGCGATTGAATGTCTGGTCGTAGGAGTTGGCCCCGCAGTCCGCGAGGTTGAGGTAGATCACCGGGTGGGCGCAGTTGTGGGCCATGTACCAAGGGTCGCCTCCCTCTGCGACGGCCAGCCCGTCGAAGAGGCCGCGACGGTCGGGAACCCAGCCCTCCGCAGGCGCCTCGAAGAAGCACTGCAGCATGCGCAGGAAGGTGGACTTGCCGAACCTCCTGGGTCGGCAGTAGAGGGTGACGCCTCGCCGGTCCACGAGGTCTTTCACCGCGAGCGTCTTGTCCACGTACGCGAACCCTGCCAGCACGTCCTCGAAGCTCTCTATTCCCACCGGCAGCTGGCGCCTGCCGCTCCTGTCCACTATGTTCGGCACGCCCTCTGCCGATGCTGACCCGTTGCACATGGCCGCCTCACCGCCTCCTCGCCGCCCTTTGGCGACTAGTATACCCAAACGCGCCGCCCCCCGAGGGGCCACCACGCGCGCATGGCCCCCCACCAAAGGTCGGGACGCAGCCAACCTAGTCATCGTAATCCCCCCATGTTCGACAATTTGGCGTCTTGCGTTCGACTTTCGTTCGACCATAAACACAAATACTCGTATCGCCTAAATTCATTTATGACTAGGGTTAATATATCCTACCTGCGGTTTTGCTATTCTGAGTGTTACACCGTGAAACAGCAGGTTACACCCTTTTGTAATCCTACGAATCATGAGGTCGGGGGTTCGAATCCCTCACGGCGCACCAGATTACGACGCAGGTCAGACACCTTGATTGGGTCTGGCCTGTTTTCGTATTCGATCTTTTGCTCCCCGCCGAAGCTCATAGTCGCAGGTTCTGGTTCGCGTCGCTAGCACCCGGCAAAAGTGGCCGATTGGGGCTAGGCCCCTTTCGGCCAACCGTCCGTCTGCGCACACAATGGCAGATCGGGGCCGCGTCCCTTCGGGCAGGCCCCACGCGAAATCGCGTTTGGCGAGGGGCGATTCCTAGCAAAATGCGTTTGGCG
>JAGCBF010000274.1 GCA_017652285.1 Atopobiaceae bacterium | reverse complement strand
TGGCGAGGCTTTTTCCTACGAAAATCAATCTGGCGAGGAAAGATTCCCGCAAAAGTCAATCTGGCGAGTCTTTTTACTACGAAAGTCAATCTGACGAGCCTCGCCAAATGAGAAAACCCGGGAATTTCCCTCGCCAAACGCATTTTGTGAGGAATCGCCCCTCGCCAAACGCACTTTGCTAGGAATCGCCCCTCGCTAAACGCGATTTGTGAGGAATCGCCCCTCGTCAAACGCACTTTGCTAGGAAGCGCCCCTCGCCAAACGCACTTTCGCGGGACGCCACCCGCAAGGGGCCTGGCGCATGCGGCCACTATTCCCGGGCGCGAGCAGCGCGAGCCAGAACCTGCTATGAGCTTCGGTGGGGAGCATATCGGCCACTTGTCCAGCGCATGACGCTTTCTCCACAACTTGCGATTCTAATGTTCCTCCAATGTTCGCGCGGTATCACATACGCACACGCACGGCGATTGTTGGAGGTGATTTGGATGAAGGCACGCACGGTTGCCATCATACCGGCGTACGAGCCGCAACCAGGGCTCGTGGACATTGTCGATGCTCTTGATTCCAAGGGGTTTGAGGTGGTGGTGGTCGATGACGGCAGCTCGGACCAAGCTGCTGGCGTGTTCGAGGCCATCTGCCAACGGGCGACGCTGCTGAGCCATGCCACGAACTCCGGCAAGGGCGAGGCGATAAAGACGGGGCTTGCGCATGCGCTGTCCACGTATGGCACGGCCTGCACCATCGTTACGGTGGACGCCGACGGCCAGCATGCCATTGACGACGTGGTCCGCGTATGCGAGGAGGCGCGCACGCACCCGACGAGCCTGGTGCTCGGCTCTCGCACGTTTGACGGCGACGTTCCGCTGCGAAGCAGGTTGGGCAACGCGGTCACCTGCGGGGTGTTCCGGCTCACAAGCGGCGCGAGCGTGCGCGATACGCAAACGGGGCTGCGCGCGTTTTCGGGCGAGCTTGCCCGTACCTTGGCGGCGGTGGAGGGCACGCGCTACGAGTACGAGATGAACGTCCTCATGCAATGCGCCCGAGCGGGAATCGAGCTGCGCGAGGTCGAAATCCAGACCATCTACCTCAATGGAAACGAGTCCTCGCACTTCCACCCCGTGCGCGACTCCGTGCGCATCTACGGCAAGATCCTCAAGTTCTCGGCATCGTCGCTTTTGAGCTTCGTCATAGACTACGTGCTCTTTTGCGTGCTCTTGTCCGCAACGGAGACGGCGGTGTTCGCCAACGTCGCCGCCCGCCTGGTAAGCGCCACGGCAAACTATGCGATGAACCGACATATCGTGTTCGCCAGCAAGGAGCCGGTCACACGGTCGCTGCCCCACTACGTGTTGCTGGCGGCGTGCATGCTCGCATGCAACACGATCGTGCTCAACGCGCTCGTCGTTATGGGGGCGCCCGCGCTCGTCGCCAAGGTGGCGGTCGAGGTCGCGTCGTTTTTCGTGAGCTATCACGTCCAGCATTCGTTCGTATTCAACGAGAGGAGCAACAACTATGAGGAAGCATATGTGGGCAATCGCCTTTAGCGCATGTCTGGTCGCCTATACGGCGTTCGTCTCGCTTGACACGTTTGCGTTCGCGAGCGTGTACCAGACAAACGCCACCGAACTCAACACGTCGCTGTTCGACGGGGTGGGGTACTCGTCGGACGCAGGCGACGAGGACGCAGGCGACAAGGACACGGAGAAGACACGGGGAGCCGACGCCTCGACGTCGACGAAGACCTACGGTGCGACCACGCAGGATGCGCGGGAGTACGTGGACGACGACGTCCGCATATCGGTGACCGAGCACGAGGTCAACGGCACGGCAGTGTACGTCGCGGACGTGACCGTCAGCTCGGCGGAGTCCCTCAAGACCGCCTTTGCCAAGGACTCCTACGGCAGGAACGTGACGGCCGCGACCTCGGCGACCGCCGCCGCGCACGATGCCATCCTTGCCATAAACGGCGACAACTACGGGTCGCGCGAGCGGGGCTACGTCATTCGCAACGGCATCGTCTACCGCGACACCCCCGACGACTCCGACGTGCTCTGCGTGTACGCCGACGGATCGTTCAAGATCGTGGATCCGAGCCAGGTGAGCGCCCAAGAGCTCGTTGACCAGGGAGTCTGGCAGGCGTTTTCGTTTGGGCCGGCGCTGGTGGAGAACGGCTCCGTAAGCGTGTCGCAAAACGACGAGGTCGGACGTGCCAAGGCGAGCAACCCCCGCACGGCGCTGGGCGTCATAGACGACAACCACTTCGTGTTCGTGGTCTCCGACGGCCGCACCCAAGAAAGCGAGGGCCTCTCGCTGTACGAGCTTGCCCAGTTCATGCAACAACTTGGCGTCACGTGCGCCTACAACTTGGATGGCGGTGGGTCATCGACCATGGTCTTTGACGGCGTGGTCGTGAACAACCCCACCTCAAACGGCAGGACCATAAAGGAAAGGAACGTCAATGACATCGTATACATTGGATAACGGGGCACCCGATCTTAGGCGATCCGCCCTCGTCTACGTGGTGACAAGTCTGGCCTGCGCCTTGTTTGGGGCGGTGTACGAGCTGTTCAGCCACGAGGTCTACTCCTACTTCATGATCTACGCGTTTGCGCTTCCCCTTGGTCTGGGGGCGCTGCCCAACCTCGCCCTGGCATGCGCGCACAAGCATGCGCCCGGCAGATTTGCCGCCAACGCATGGAACTCGGGCGTGGCTACGCTTACGGTGGGAAGCATCTTTAGGGGAGCGACGGACATCTACGGCACCACGTGCAGCCTTGCCGTCGCGTACCCCGTGGTGGGAGCCGCGCTCTTGGTGGTCGGACTTGTCGCCTACGCCCTGTCCAGCCCGCGCTTGTCGAAAAAGCCCTGCCCGCCAGGCGTCGCGACGCCGGACGTGGTCGCGAGTTGGGATAGGGTGTATGCTGCCGGACGTGCTGCGGCGCTTCCGGAAGAGGTCGGATAGAATACGGCGCAAAGGGAAAGGAGGCCCGCGTGAAGCTGCTAGTTGCCGAAGACGACGTGGACCTTAACGGTGTCATGGTCCGCAAGCTGCGTGCCGAGGGCTTTGAGGTGGACTCGAGCCTGGACGGCGGGGACGCGTTGGACCGACTGCTGTATGCCGACTACGACGTGGCCGTCCTGGACATCATGATGCCCGTGGCCGACGGGCTGGAGGTCGTGCGCAGGCTACGGGCCAAGGGAAAGACGACGCCCGTGATCTTTCTTACCGCGCGCGACGCGGTGTCGGACAAGGTGCGTGGGCTGGACACGGGCGCCAACGACTACGTGGTCAAGCCGTTCTCGTTTGACGAGCTCATCGCCCGCATTCGCGCCGTGTCGCGCACGGCGGCCGGAAGCGCGAGCACCCGGCTCCAGCTTGCGGACCTTACGCTTGACCTCGCGGGGCACGTGGTGGAGCGCGCGGGCAGCGAGATCGAGCTAACGGGCAAGGAGTACGGGCTTCTCGAGTACCTCATGCTCAACCAGGGGCGCATCCTGGACCGCGACCGCATCGTGCGTCACGTGTGGGGCTACGACTACGAGGGCAGCATGACCATCGTGGACGTGTACATGAGCTATCTGCGCAAGAAGGTGGACGAAGATCATGACGTAAAGCTTATACACACGGTGCGCGGCATCGGCTACACGCTGCGGGAGACCCGGTGACCGCGCACGAGGCCCGGGGGCGCCTGCGCCCTCGGGTCACGATCAAGACGCGCATGTCGCTGTGGTTCACGCTGGTCCTGAGCGTGATCTGCGCGCTTCTGCTCGTATCGGCGGCGCACCTCTACGGGGAGTACGGCAAGCAGGTGGCGCGCGACGAGCTGGTGGCGGCGGTGCGCGGGCAGGCCAAGAGGATACGCGAGGAGCACGGCTTTAGCGACAAGCTCAAGGGAGACGAGCTGCGCGATGCCGACTTTGCGCAAGGCGACGTGCAGCTCACCGTCTACGACGAGGAGGGAGGCCGCTACGCCGGCGTCTTCTTGCACGACGAGCTTGACGACGTCTCGTTTTCTTCCTCCGACAAGATCCGCTCGGTCACCCTGGACGGGGGTTCCTACTACTGCTACGACGAGCACGTGCGCGTGCCGCATGACGACGACCTGTGGGTGCGTGGCATCGTGCGCGCGGAGCCCGCGGTGTGGGACCTGCTTGGCCGCGGAGGCTTCCTGGTATGGTTTGTCGGCGCCATGATCGTCGTCGCTTTCGTTGGGGGACGCATGCTTGCCGGTCGCCTGCTGCGACCCGTTCGAGAGATAGACGTGGCGGCGCGCGAGATCCGCAAGAGCGCGGACCTGTCGCGGCGCGTGCCCGTGGTGGGCTCGGGAGACGAGCTGTCGGCGCTTGCAGACGACATGAACGACATGCTCGCGACGCTCGAGCGCAACTTTGAGGCCGAGCGGGCGTTTACGTCGAGCGCGTCCCACGAGCTCAGGACGCCCATATCGGTCATATTGGCGGAGTGCGAGTATGCGGAGGAAAACGCCTCGGGCGCCGACGAGCTTCGCGCGTCGATCGCCACCATACACCGGCAGGGTGCCAAGATTTCGGGCATCGTCGAGTCGCTTCTCATGCTCACGCGCCTGGAGCAGGGCGTGGAGCGCTACGCCAGCGAGGAGCTCGACCTAAGCTCGTTGGTGCGCTCTGCATGCGACGACTTTGCCGCGATGACGCCGGACGCCCGCATGCGGCGCGACCTGGCGGACGGGGTGCGGGTGGTGGCCAGCCGCGAGCTCGTAGGCCTGGCGGTGGACAACCTCTTGCGCAACGCGCGACGCTACGGGGGCACAGGCGTGACGATCGACGTAAGCCTTGCATCCGACAAGGGCATGGCACGAATTTGTGTGACCGACGACGGCCCCGGCATTGCGCCAGACGAGGTCGATCGCGTGTGGGAGCTGTTCTACCGGGCGGACGCGTCGCGTAGCTCGGAGGGACTCGGCATAGGGTTGCCGCTGGTACGAAGGATCGCCGAGCGCTACGGAGGCGGGGCCTTCGTGCGGAGCACGGTCGGAGTTGGCTCGACGTTTTCGATCGAGCTGCCGGTGGCGTGCGAGCCCGCGGACAAGGGCTGACCCCTGCCGCCCGCGCCTGGGCGAAGGCGCGTGCCGTCCTCCCGCTTCCGTTACATGACCTGCATGGCAAGGGCGAGCACGAGCGGCATGGTGACCATGGACACGATGGTCGAGCCCACGGCAAGGCCGGTGCCGTAGGAGTAGTCGCCGCCGTACTTGAGCGCGAGCATCGAGGTGGCCGACGCCGCCGGTGCCGCCGCCGCGATCATGAGGACCATGCGTACCTCGTAGGGGGCGGGCATGAACATGAGAAGTGGGATGCACACCAAGGGCACCGCCACCAAGCGAAGGCCGAGGGCCTTGTACAGGCGCGTGTCGCTGATCATGAGGCCGATGTTGGACGCGCCGAGCGTGGCGCCCAGGATGATCATGCCCAGGCCGGTATTGAGATTGGCCATCGCGTTGAGCACCTGCTTGGGAATCGTCGGCAGGTCGTCGAGCGCAAAGAAGAGGACAAGGCCCACCACCACGGCGATGAGGTTGGGGTTGGTGAGGATCTTCTTCACGGATACCTCGCCCTTGTCGCCGCTCATGAGGTAGACGCCATAGGTCCAAAACGTGATCGTTCCCACGACCATGGTCATCGTGACGTAGAACACGTACTCCTCGCCCAGGATTCCCTGGATGAGCGGGATGCCGACGAACCCCGTGTTAGAGAAGATCACGGCAAAGGCGCCTATGCGATCCGCCCGGCCGCAGCCAAAGCGGCCGATGACGACGGACACCGCAAACATGATGAGGAAGAACGCCATGACGATGAGGCCCGTCTGCAGCTGGTTGGCGTCGTAGGGAATCGCGAGCGAACGGATGATCACGCATGGTGTCGCCACGTACAGGGCGAGGTTGGAGAGCTGCGCGACGCCCTTCTCGTCGATCTGGCCGAGCTTGAACAGCGCGACACCAATAGACATCATGGCCAGCATGACGACTATCTGCTTGATGAGGATGAGTACCATGGGCGTCTCCCTTGCGTTCGCACGTTGGGTCTTTGAATAAGACCATACAACAAGACGCAGCCATGTAGCATGGGGGTTCGGGTGGCCGTAAAGGGTATGGCGGTCGCGGGGCGGCGGCACGACGGACAGGATGCGAAGAAGGCCAGCCAAGTCGTATACTGGTGTCAGGCTAACGAAAGGACACCTTGTCATGGCACTGACCCTTGCCCCCATCTTTGCAAACGGTATGGTCCTGCAACGCGAGCTTCCCGTTCGCGTTTGGGGGACCGCAACTCCAGGCTCGCCGGTACGCGTGAGCGTGCAGGGCAGGACGGGCTCCTGCCTGGCAGACAAGAACGGAGGCTGGGAATGCGAGGTGGCGCCGCTTGTGGCTTCCGACGGCGAGACGCTCGAGGTGCGCTCCGACGACGAGTCCCTGACGCTTTGCGACGTCGCCGTAGGCGAGGTCTTTGTCGCGGCCGGACAGTCCAACATGGAGTTCTGGATGCGCTACGACCATTTTGTCGAGGCGTACCGCCTGTCCTGCGCCAACGACCGCATTCGCTTTTATGACCAGCCAAAGTGCTCGTACCCAGGCCAGATGGACGACTTCGACTATTCCAAGGTCGGCCTGTGGCGCAAGGCCACGCCCGAGGACCTCGATTACTTTTCGGCTATAGGATATTACTTCGCGCGCGGCATGGAGGTGGTGCTCGACGTGCCCGTGGGCATCGTGGGCTGCAACTACGGCGGCACCAAGTCGCTTGCCTGGATGACGCCCGAGCACGCGCGTGCCGTGCAGCCCGAGCAGACGGACGCCTTCGAGCGCAAGTTGCAGGGCCTCTCGTACGAGGAGCTCGTGGCCAACGGCCGTCTGAATCCCTCAAACGACAAGGGCTACGCCACCTGGCCTGCCTGGAACGAGTTCTTTCTTCCGCGGACGCCGACCGCAGACGAGATCGAGGCCTTCATGGCCGCAGAGGCGCAGCAATCGTCGGGCCCGGCGGACGGTGCGCCGAGCCGGCTGCATCCCGGCCTCATGGCTCCCACCAAGGAGGCGCCGGGCGCCCTCTTTACCCACATGGTGATGCCGATTGCCGGCTTTGCCGCGCGCGGCGTGCTGTGGTATCAGGGCGAAAGCGACGACGAGGACGCCGGCGCGCAGCCGCGTTACGCCGAGGCCCTGCGCACCATCATCGCAGACTGGCGCGTGGCGTGGCGCATGCCCGACCTGCCCTTCTTCGTGGTGCAGCTGCCCGGGTTTGGCTCTTGGTTCGGCATCGACGCTCAAGACTGGCCGACCATACGCGCCGCCCAACAGCAGGTCGCGGACGAGGACGCGCGCGTGTGGCTCTGCTCGGCGGGTGATGCGGGCGACAAGCTCGACATCCATCCCAAGTCGAAGAAGCCCTTGGGCGAGCGGCTCTCCCTGCTTGCGTTGAGGCACCTGTTGGGGCTGGACCTGCTGGCCGACGCGCCGCGTTGCGTGGAGGCGACGCGTGAGGGTACCAAGGTCGTGTTGCGGTTCGAAAACGCCGGCGAGGGACTGGTGATCGACGGCGACAAGCTCGAAGCCCTGGAGATCGTGTGCGGCGACGGGCGCATACCCTTCCATGCGGCCATACCCAGCAATCGGCTGGTCCTCGTGCTCGACAAGCCCGCGAACGAACCGCTGGAGGTGCGCTTTGCCCAGACCAACTGGTATCGCATCAACCTGTACAGCAGCGTCGGCATACCCGCGCTGCCCTTCTCGATCACCTGCTAGCGGCCATGAGTCTTGTCGTCGACCGTGCCGCCGGTCGTGCGCGCCGTCAAGGCACGGCACCGTGCGCCGCCCGCAAGGATGCGGCATGTGACGAATCAAAATAAGGTGGGACGAGGCCGAGTCGCCCGCGTATATAATGGTGAGCAGAGGAAATGACGCATGGAAGGCCATCGTCACAACAAGAAGGGATCCATAATGAAGAAGCACGGAATCATGTTGACGCTCGCCATGTTCGCCTGCGTGTTGGCAGTGAGCATGGTTGCCTTGGCGGGCTGCGGCGGCAGCTCCACCGGCACCGAGGCCGCGAGCACCGAGGCCGCTGGAACCGAGGCCGCTGGCACCGAGGCCGCGAGCACCGGCAAGCTTATCGCGGAGGTCGCGGACGAGGGCAACACGTACAAGGTCAGGTCGGAAGGCGCCGACTTCAACGCCGGCATCGGCTCGGACGGATTCTTCAAGCTGGAGGAGGGCGACGCCATCGAGGTCGCCGCTCAGATCACCAAGGGCAAGCTGCAGGTCTCGCTAAAGGACGACAAGGGCGAGGACACCTTCGTCCAGGAGGTGAGTGGCACGCAGACCACGACGCAAGAGGTCCCGGCGGGCACCTATGGCGTCTCCGTAACGTGCCTCGAGACCGGCACCGAGGGCACGGTCGCCATTGCCAGGAAGACCGCAGAGTAGTCGGCCTGGGCGCTCATTACTAACAAGGCATGCATAGGTCCCCGTCGCGTCGACGTCGATGCGGCGGGGACCTCTTGTGTCGGCGACCCGCTCCGTCGCCCGTGCACGCCACGTTGCCAAACGGG
>JAGCBF010000273.1 GCA_017652285.1 Atopobiaceae bacterium | reverse complement strand
TAGGAGTTCTCGTTGTCGTACCAGGAGACGACCTGGACCAGATACTTGCCATCGGCCAGCGGCATAACGCGGGTCTGGGTGGCGTCGAAGATCGAGCCGTGGGTCTCGCCGACGATGTCGGAGGAGACGATCTCGTCCTCGGTGTAAGCGAAGGTCTCGGGGATGGTGTCGGAGTAGGCCTTCATAGCGGCGTTGATGCCCTCAGCGGTGACGTCCTCGCCGGAAACGACGGCGTAAAGGATGGTCGTGGAGCGGGTGGGGGTGGGAACGCGCTGAGCGGAGCCGTCGAGCTTGCCAGCGAGCTCGGGGAGAACCAGGCCGATGGCCTTGGCAGCACCGGTGCTGTTGGGAACGATGTTGACAGCGCCAGCGCGAGCACGGCGGAGGTCACCCTTGCGCTGCGGGCCGTCGAGAATCATGTGGTCGCCGGTGTAGGCGTGGATGGTGGTCATGAGGCCCTTCTCGATGGCTGCGTAGTCGTTGAGGCCCTTAGCCATGGGAGCGAGGCAGTTGGTGGTGCAGGAAGCCGCGGAGATGATGTTGTCATCGGCGGTCAGGATGTCATGGTTGACGTTGAAGACGACGGTCGGCAGGTCGTTGCCGGCGGGAGCGGAAATGACGACCTTCTTGGCGCCAGCGTCGATGTGGGCCTGAGCCTTGTCCTTAGCGGTGAAGAAGCCGGTGCACTCGAGCACGACGTCAACGCCCAGCTCGCCCCAGGGGAGCTCTGCGGGGTTGGGCTTAGCATAAATGGTGATTTCCTTGCCGTCGACGATGATCGAGTTGTCGGTGGCCTCAACGGTGTGGTTGCGCGCGTAGTTGCCCTGCGAGGAGTCATACTTCAGAAGGTGCGCGAGCATCTTGGGGGAGGTGAGGTCGTTGATAGCGACGATCTCGGAGCCCTCGTGACCAAACATCTGACGGAACGCCAAGCGGCCAATGCGGCCAAAACCGTTAATAGCAACCTTAACTGCCATACTTTCTCCTTTCGTGAGGCCGTCGGGGCACATCCCCGATTCAGCCAAACTAAACACTGAAAGGGATTATACCCCCGCACACGTCATAACCGCTCACGACTCCGTGAGCGTACGAAAACGGGGCGCGACGGGAGAAGCGCCGCAAAAACCACTACCGGTTGTGGTGTGTTGGTGTTGAATTCACAAGCGAGCCCAGGGACGCGGGGCATAAGTGGCCGAAAGGAGCCTAGCACCAATCGGCCAGACGCGGGGCATAAGTGGCCGAAAGGGGCCTAGCCCCAATCGGCCATGTGACAGCCCGCTCGAGGCTCCAATCAGCCAACCTACTTGCTGCTAACCAGCTGCTGAAGGCGGAGCACGCGATGATACATCGCCGACTTAGATGCCGGCGGGTCGCACAGCTTGCCGAGGTCGGTTAGCGACATCTCCGGGTTCTTGAGCCGAAGCTCGCAGAATTCGCGCAACTTGGGCGACAGCTCGTTGATCTTCATCTCGCCTTCCAGGCGCCGGATGAGGTGGATCTGGTCCGCTCCGGACCTCGAGGAGCGGCGATCGTTGGCGAGCTCGGCGTTGACGCGTCGGTTGACCTCGTTCTTTACGTTCTTCATCTTGCGCGCGGCGTCGATGGCGAGCGCAGAGCGCTCCGCACCCATCACCTTGAGCAGTTCCCGCACCTCGTCATAGCTCTTGAGGTATATCGCATACGAACCGCGCCGGTGATTGAGACGCGCATTGACGCCTAGCATCCGCACGAGGTCGGCGATGCCCTGGGCAAACCCCTCCCCCGTCACCGCGATCTCCAAATGAAAGTCTCCCCGCGGGTCCGCCACGAATCCGCCTGCCATAAACGCCCCGCGCACGAAGGCACAGACCTTTGCCTTTGAGTCCAGCAACGCCAACGGCACCCCTGATGCCAGACCGTGTCCCGGCACCAGGATGCCCAACGCCACCAAATAGGTGTCGAGCCGTTCCTGCTCGGGAATCTCGATGAGGTAGTTGCGCGACTTGCGCTGGACCGACCTGCGCACCGTCAGCGAGGTGCGCAGGTCAAGGTACTTATGGATCAAGCCCATGGCCGTGCGCGCAACGGAGCCGGTCTCCGTCGCAATGCGCAAAGAGTAGCGACCCGCGCCATGAAACGACAGCGTTCCGCACACGCGCATGAGCGCGGACAGCTCCGCAAGCGCGCATGCCGACGTGGGACCCTCGATGCGCGAGAGCTCGTCCTTTACCTCTGCCGTAAAGCTCATGGTCAGTCGTTCCGCACGTTGGCAAGCGCCAGGTCGCGATGAGAGGCCACGACGTGGTATTCCATGGCCTTGAGGTAGTCTGCCGTCGCGTTAGCGATGGCGACGCTGCGGTGTTGCCCGCCCGTGCAGCCAATGGCGATCGACACGCGCGACTTGCCCTCCGCGATGTAGCCGGGCACCACCACGTCGAGCAGGTTCTTCCATGCAATTAGAAACTCCTGCGTCACCTCGTGCTCTATTACGAAATCGCGCACGATGGGATCGTTGCCGGTAAGCAGACGCATCTCCGGGTCCCAAAACGGGTTGGGCAAAAAGCGCACGTCGATCAGCAAGTCCGCCGCGACGGGCATGCCGTGCTTGAAGCCAAACGAGAAGACGTGGACTTCCATGAGCTGCTGGTCGCTCAGCTCGGCAAACTCGCTGCGTATGAGCTTGCGCAGCTCGCTGGCCAGCATGTTGGAGGTGTCGATGACCATGTCGGCGTGCTCGCGCGTGGCCATGAGCCCCTCGCGTTCGCGCTTGATCGCATCCGGCAGGCTTTCGCCCTCGTTGGCAATGGGATGCCGACGGCGGTTCTCGTTGTA
>JAGCBF010000272.1 GCA_017652285.1 Atopobiaceae bacterium | reverse complement strand
CGTTCTTCTCTGATTGCCTTAATTTTGGTGGAAATCAGAGGGCGGAGAGACCCGCGCGTCGCGCCGAGTGGTTCGCGGACTCGCTCGTTGCGATGGCGGGAAACGACATCGTGTGCGTCGATCCCGACAACGGCCTGGTCGTGCCGTCTGCCCGGGGGAGGCCGAAGGAGAACAAGTACGTGCTGCCCGAAGAGCTCGCCAGCTACTACGCCCAGGGCTCGACGGTCATTTACTATCAGCACAAAGCTAGGTATAAGGACGAGCGCTACACCACACAGCTCGAGGAATTGCTAAGAAGAGAGGACCTTCCCGGTGCGACTGGCCTTGCGTTGAAGTTCGAGAAGGTCTCCCAGCGTTACTACATGTTCGTTATTCAGCCGAGACACAGGGAAGCGGTCGAGAGGGTCGTGGGGGACATGCTCTCGACCGCTTGGGGCACGTGTTTCCGCCTGCTTACGCCTGCTTACGCGACGGACACCTCGCCGGCAAGGACGCGCTGGTAGTCCTCGTAGTTCTTCTCTAGGAGCGTCGGGGTGTCGAGCTCGTAGGGGCACTTGCTGCGGCAGCGGTTGCAATGCAGGCAGCTGGGGATCTTTGCCATTTCGGCCTGCCAGTGGTCGTTGAGCCAGCTGGCGGACGGCGCGCGGCGCAGCATGAGCGACATGCGCGCGCAGTTGTTGATCTCGATGCCCACGGGGCACGGCATGCAGTAGCCGCAGCCGCGGCAGAACTCGCCCATCAGCTCGGCGCGCTCGCCCTCCACGAACTCCCTGAGCTCGTCGTCGTAGGCGGGCGTCTCATCCATGAAGGCGAGCCACTCCTCGAGTTCGCTCATGCGCTGGATGCCCCAGATCGGCAGCGCCCACGGATGCTCGCTCATAAAGGCCATGGCCGCGCGCGAGTTGGTGATGAGGCCGCCTGCCAGGCCCTTCATGCAGACGAAGCCCACGTTGTGCTTCTCGCAGAGCTTGACGAGGTCGAGGTCGCGCTGCCCCGCGAGGTAGGAGAACGGGAACTGCAGCGTCTCGTAGAGGCCGCTTTTTACGGCGTCCTCCGCCACGCCGATTTTGTGGGCCGTGATGGAGATGTGCCGGATCTTGCCGGCCTTCTTGGCCTCGAGCATGGCCTCGTACATGCCGGTGCCGTCTTCCGGGGCCCATACCTGGCCGGCCATGTGAAACTGGTAGATGTCGATGTAGTCGGTCCTGAGCTTGGCGAGGGAGGTGTCGAGGTCCTCGCGGAACTTCTCGGGCGTCTTGGCTTGGGTCTTGGTGGCGAGGTAGATGTCCTCGCGCTTGATCCAGCCGTCGCCAAAGGCCAGGCCCAGCTTCTCCTCGCTGTCCGAATAGGCGCGGGCGGTGTCGAAGTAGCGCATGCCGCCCTCCCAGGCGCGGCGCAGGATGCGGACGGCCTCGTCGGTGGGCGTGCGCTGTATGGGCAGCGCGCCAAAGGCGTTTTGCGCGACGGTGATGCCGGTGGAGCCGAGCGTGACGGAGTTCATGGCGTTTCCTTCCCCCAAAGGACCTGCGGATTACAAATACAGTATAGACCCTGATGCCGCAGATAAGGGAAAAGTGGCCGACGGGGATTGGGTTCCTTACGGCCGTCCCTTTCGGCCGTCCCTTGCGGCTGTCCCTTTCGGCCGTCCCTTGCGGCCAATTTTGGGGCGTGTCGCGTTTTGGCCGAAAGGGGCCTAGCCCCAATCGGCCATTTGTCGCGTTTTGGCCGAAAGGGGCCTAGCCCCAATCGGCCATTTGCGACGCTGCGAGCATTAGGAAAGGGTGCTCACGAACTCCCGCACGGCGGCGCAGACCTTATCCAGATGGCGGTGATAGCCATGGTCGTCGCCTTCGAGCAGCACGAGCTGCGCGTGCTCGTATGCCTTCGCCGCATCGATCGAGTACTGGACGGGTACGCCGACGTCGTCCGTTCCGTGCACGAGGAGCACGGGACCATGGTAGGCGTCGATAAGCTCGTCCAAGGGAATGTGCTGCGCCACGCGGAAATAATCCCCGCAAAAGCTCGGCGCCTCGGTGCCCTTCTCGGCGAGCTCGGGATTGCCCAAATAGATGCGCTCGGGCACATGGACGGGGTCGAAGGTCGTGCCAAACAGCTGGCCCGCCTTGGCCGCGTCCAAGATGACAATGGCAGGTGACATGGGGATGATGGCGGCAAGGTCGTCGGGGCGCAGGCCGGCCACCATCATGGCGAGCAGCCCGCCCTGGCTGTGGCCGCATAGGTAGAGGTCCGTCACGAAGGGCAGCGCCTTTGCGTAGTCCAAGACGTCCAGCATGTTGTTGGTCCATTTGAGCAGCGTGTGCCTGGCGAAGCTGCCGCCGCTCTTGCCGTGGCCGTACATCTCCACGCGGAGCGTCGCCACGCCTTGTTCGCGCAGTGCCGATGCCACCGCCATGATGTGGTTTTCCTCCATGTGGCCCGTGAGCCCGTGCTGCACGATGCAGAGCGGGCAGCGCTCGGGTGCGTCCGCGGGCATTTCGAGCTTCGCGTGGATCTTGATGCCGTCGCTGTCGATGTAGAATTCCTGCATGGTTCTTCCTTGGTACTGCATCGTGGTCGTTCGGCAGAAGCTACTGGACGCTGCCCACGATGCGGGCAACGTCGTCGGGCGTCATGGCCGCGGCGGTGTCGCCGCCAAAGCCAAAGCCAAGCGAATAGTTGCTGCCGTCTCGCTGCCACATGATCAGCTGTGCCGCTTCCTGTGCTGCTCCGTAGCAAGTGACCTCGACGCCGTCGACGTCTTGGCTCCAAGTCTCTGCGTAGTCGTTGTAGTCGCCCGCAAGGCCTTCCTTGCCGGTGTTCGAGCCGCTCTTGCGCAGGAGGATGGTGTCGGAGTCGTGCGAGTAGCGGACTTGGGCGATGGTCTTGGTGTAGAAATACGCCGGGCTGTCGTACTCCGTGCCGCCAGCCTGCACGCTTTCTGGAACGACGAATTTGTCCAGTCCGGCACCTTGGGCGGTCTCCTCGGCGGTCTGCGCGACCTCCCAGGGGTTCGCGATGCTTGACTGACCGCTTTCTTCCGGCTCGGCGGTCGTCTCGGACGTCGTGTCGGTAGGCTCGGTCGTTGCGTCAGAGCCACTGGTTGTTTGCTGGCCGCACCCCGAAAGTGGGGCCAAACCCAACGCCAGCGCAAAGGTCGCCGTCGCGACACCCCTCACAAAGGTTTTCCGCTGCTTCATTCCGTGCTCCTCTCTCGTGGTCTAGAACGGGCCATGCACATCGTATCTTACTACGCTAAAGTCATGTGTTAGTACTCAAGTGACGGGACGGCTAAAAAAGCGGTCGAAAGGGGCTTGGCCCAAAGTGGCCGAAAGGGGCCTAGCCCCAATCGGCCACAATCGGCCGAGTGGCCACAATCGGCCGAGTACGGGCCGGGCGAGTCGGCGAGCGTGGCCGATTGGGGCTTGGATTGGTCGGCCACTGATTACGGGCGAGGTGAGCTGTGGAATACGTAGTTAGGAACATTAGGCAGGAGGAGTGGCCGCTGCTGGCGGACTTTCTTTACGAGGCGATCTATGTGCCCAAAGGCTTTGAGGGCGAGGTTCCGCGCTCCGTCATCCACGATGACCCCAAGTGCCGTGCCGCTTACCTGGGGTTTGGAACGCGTCCGGACGACCGCGCCGTCGTGGCGACGGTCGATGGCGCGGTGGTCGGAGTCTGTTGGGTGCGCACCACCGACGAGTACGGCCACATCGATGACGAGACGCCGTCGTTTTCCATCTCGCTTTACAAGCCGTACCGCGGCCAGGGCATGGGCACTGCGATGATGGGCGCTCTGCTTGGGGACTTGCGCGCAGTCGGGTACGCTCGCGCGTCGCTTTCGGTCCAAAAGGAGAACCCCGCGCTTCGCCTGTACGAGCGCATGGGCTTTCGCATCGTGGGCGATGGCTTCGACGAGTCCGAATGGCTCATGGTTTGCCCCGTGGGTCGCGAGCTTGGCCTTGAGTTTTGTCGACTTACAGAGAAGAACGTGCCCGCCTTCGTCGAGCTGCGCATGGCACAGCTCCTTGAGGAGGGAGCTGATGAGTCGATGGACTTGCGTCCCGCGCTCGCTGACTACTGCGCGCGCCACCTGGCGGACGGCGGCTTCGTTTCGTGGCTTGCCCTGGACCATGGGAAGATCGTGGCCACAAGCGGCATCTCTGTTGTCGAGAAGCCCCCGTATCCCAGCTGTCCAACAGGGAGGATCGCCCTCGTGTCGAGCATGTACACCGAGCCTGCGTACCGACGCCGGGGAATCGCTCGCGACCTGCTTTGCCGCGTGCTCGACGAGGCAAGAGTTCGGGGATGCGGCGTGGCACAGATAACCGCTTCGGATGCGGGCGTGCCTCTCTACCGTGCGTTGGGCTTCTCTCACAACGACAACTTCTTCCAGATTGGGCTATAGCTTCGATGGCCGATTGGGGCTAGGCCCCTTTCGGCCACTTCTGGGCCGTTGGCCCACTTCGCCCAGCCCGGGCGCCTCGCGCTCGCGCCGCCGTCATGCCCCGACCGCTTCGACGTGCCTAAAGTTCCGTATGTGCGTACACTTGGGCGTACTGTACGCAGAATTGGAGCTTTTCTCGCCCGTTTTGGCCGCAAAGTTCCCTTTTTGCGTACGCATAGCCGGACTGTACGCAGAATTGGAACTTTGGGCTTGCCAGGGGCTCGACGTGTCTTCGGAGGCATGCTGAAGGGAGTGGCCAAAGCTCCTAAAGCGCGTGCATCTGTCAGCTATGCACGCAAACGAGGAGGTTTATCGTCTCGGGAGGCCGGGTAACCTCTGAAGTTGCGTGCTTCCGGCGCCCATGCACGCAGGACGTGAGCCAGGGTACCCGTCCCCCCGACTCACGATCAGCCTCGAGCTTCGGAGGGGGCTCGTGCTCAAAAGCTGGGGAGCTTTCTGATTCAAAAGCTGGGCAGGTTTTGAGCCGTTCCCGACAAAACCCCAGCTCACG
>JAGCBF010000271.1 GCA_017652285.1 Atopobiaceae bacterium | reverse complement strand
GTGGCCGAAAGGGGCCTAGCCCCAATCGGCCATTTTTCTTGGGTGGCAGCAACGCACTGCCAGTTATCAGGCTACCGTCTGGCGGTATGTTGCACTACTATCCTTCGGTCAAGAGTACACTACTCTCTGTATGTCCGCGAAGGGGGGACCACCGTGATTATTGACCTATTTCGTATGTTCGTATTAGCCCTTTTACCCATCCTCTGGCTCGTACTCGCCTTATGTGGTATGAAGATGGAGGCATGGAAGGCAAGCTTTGGCGCCCTTGCCATTGCGGCCGTTCTTGGCATGTTCGTATGGAACATGACGCCGATCAATGCCGCAACGGCAGCGCTCGAGGGCATGGCCATGGCAATCTGGCCCATCGTCATCGTTATTATCGCAGCCGTGTTCACCTACAACCTAACGGTGCACACAGGTGCGATGGAGACCATCAAGGGCATGCTGACCTCGGTATCCAGCGACATGCGCGTGTTGGTGCTGCTGATCGGCTGGTGCTTTGGCGGCTTTCTCGAGGGCATGGCCGGTTTCGGTACGGCCGTGGCCATTCCCGCATCGATGCTCATGGCCCTGGGATTCGACCCCATCATGGCCATTATTGCGTGCCTGGTCGCCAATGGCGTCCCCACCATGTTTGGATCCATCGGCATTCCCACCACGACGCTGGCAAGCATCACCGGGCTCGACCCCGTACGCCTCGCGCTTACCCAGGCGTTGCAGGTCGCACCGTTCGTCATCATCACGCCGTTCATCATGGTCATGATCGTGGGTGGTGGCCCCAAGGCGCTCAAGGGCGTCATCCCCATAACGCTCATCACTGGCCTTTCGATCGCACTGCCCGAAATCGCAGCGGCCGCCTTCATTGGGGCCGACCTCCCCATGGTGGTTGCCGCGGTGGTCGCACTTATCGTGACGTTTGTGGTCGCCCTCAAGATGAAGGGCGACGTGCCACCCGAGTACGTGCTGGAGACGCCCAAGAGCGAGGAGGAGCTCACGCCCAAGAAGGCGCTCACCGCCTGGGCACCGTTCCTGCTCATCTTTGTAGTGCTCGTGCTCACCTCTAAGCTCGTGCCGTTTATCAACGGACCGCTCTCTTCCATCAAGACCACGGTCAACATCTACCAAGGCGATCCCACGGCAACGCTGACGTTTTCTTGGGTAAACACCCCGGGCGTGCTCATTCTGATCTGCGGTATCGTTGGTGGCCTCATTCAGGGCTGCCCCATCGGCGAGATCATGAGCGTTCTTGGCTCCACCTGCAAGCAGATGTCCAAGACCATCCTTACCATGCTTGCCGTACTTGGCTGCGCCAAGATCATGGGCTACTCCGGAATGATCGCGAGCATCGCCGCGTTCTTTGTCCAGGCACTTGGCGGCCTGTATCCGCTCGTCGCGCCCGTCCTTGGCGCGCTTGGCACATTCGTTACGGGTTCGGGCACTTCTAGCGAGGTCCTGTTTGGCTCCGTACAGCAGCAGGCAGCCCAGGCCATCGGGGCCAACGAGTACTGGCTGTGCGCCGCAAACTCGCTTGGCGTGTCCGCCGGCAAGATGCTGTCGCCCCAGTCCATCGCCATCGGCACCGCCGCATGCGGTCTTATGGGCAAAGACGGCGAGGTCATGGGCAAGGTTGCCGGATTCGCCTTTGGCTACGTCATCGTCATGGCGGTCCTCATCCAAGTTGGCGTCATGATGGGCTTGGGTATGTAAGGCCCGGCATTCGTCACGCACCTAAACGAAGCGCCCTCGCTGGTTCCACGGCGAGGGCGCTCTATTTTATGACGCAACCATTGCGGTCATGACAAAGGCACGGTCGATCGCACCTTATCCCAGCTTCGAGCAAAAGTCGCGTATGCTGCTGTCAGCATCATGCGTTAGGTCGTTTTTGGGATCAACGAGCGAGAGCCGTGCCTCGAGCGTCATTCCCCCAAGTTCCTCTTCTAGCTTTGCAAACGCCTTCGAGGCATTGCCTCCGCCGCTGCAAGCAAACGCCGCTATTCGCTTTTGGCTCAACTCGTCCTTGTGCTGGCGAATAAAGGTGCGCAAGGGCGGGGCAAACGTACCCGCCCATATCGGTGTGCCCAAAACGATGCGATCGTATTGAGCGAGGTCAATCGTATATGACAACAGCTCTGGCGCCTCTGCCATCAGAGCGCTCTTGCCACCCCAAACGAACTTCCTCATGCCAGAAGTGGGATACTCCTTAACAGGCGCCAGCCGCACAGAGTCCGCCGGAATCTCCTCCACGATCCTTCGAGCGACATACTCCGTGTTGCCAGACATCGAATAGTACACAACTGCCGTCTTCATGCGCGCTCCCTTCACGGTTGCATTACAGGCGATCCGCCAGACTCAGAATAAGGTGGCTCGTCTTTTCCCAGCCAAGGCACGGGTCGGTAATGGACTTGCCGAACTCCTCGCCGCCCACGTCTTGTGCCCCATCTTCCAAATACGACTCGATCATAAACCCTCGGAACAACCCCGCCACTACTTTTGAGCGGTTAACGGTATCGAGCACCTCGTTGCAGATCCGCATTTGCTCCAGCGGCCGCTTGGCCGAGTTGTCGTGATTGCAGTCTATGATGACCGCAGGGTTTGCGAAGTCCTTGCTGTTGTATGCAACGGCCAGATGCTCAAGATGCTCGTAGTGGTAGTTGGCGTGCTGCCGTCCGTCAGAGCCTACCCGTCCGCGCAGCACCGCATGCGCCAAGACATTGCCCGACGTCTCGACTTCCCAATTGCGATAGATAAACGTCTGGGGCTGCTGGGCGGCATAGATCGAGTTGAGCATGACCTCCAGGCTGCCGCCCGTGGGATTTTTCATGCCCACCGGCACGGACACGCCGCTCGCAACCAGGCGATGGCCCTGATTCTCCGTAGACCGGGCACCGACGGCAACGTAGGACAGCAGGTCAAAGAGGTATTGGTGGTTTTCGGGGTAGAGCATCTCGTCCGCGGTAAACATGCCGCTTTCCTCCACCACGCGCAAATGGAGGTGACGCAAGGCCTTTATGCCTTCCAGCAGGTCATCCGGCTTGGTGGGGTCGGGATTGTGCAGGATTCCCTTGTAGCCCGTCCCCTTGGTCCGCGGCTTGTTGGTGTACACGCGTGGCACGATCACGATCTTGTCCGAAACGGACTCACGGAGCTTCGCCAGTCGCGTTACGTATTCCAACACCGCGTCCTCGCGATCTGCCGAGCACGGCCCCACCACGACCAGGATCTTGTCGCTCTTGCCAGTAAGCGCGTCGGCGACCTCGGCATCGAAGGCCTCTTTGGTGGCCACCAGATCGGGCGAAAGCGGCATCTCTTCGCGTATCTCTTTGGGAATGGGAAGCTTACGCTTAAAGTTCATCGACATGACTATCTCCTTTAGCGAATAACCAGGAGCGGAGTCTGTACGTTTCCCACTCCAAACGGCCAATGAGTGCACAAGGTTTGATTATGCCATTAAAACATGCTCCTTGGCAAATCTAACTAAAACAGAAACAAGCGAGCCCCCGCAGCCCTTTGTCGTACACTATTGATGCATGTCAGCAATACACCGAGGAGGATCCATGCCCTGCACGACTATCCTAGTAGGAAAGAAGGCCAGCTACGATGGGTCAACCATCGTCGCACGAAACGAGGACTCGGGTAACGGTGAGTTTACGCCCAAGCGCTTTGCCGTGGTGCGTCCGAACGAGCAACCGACCGAATACCATAGCGTCATTTCTCACCTATCAATCACCCTGCCAGACAATCCCCTGCGCTATACGTCTCTTCCCAACGCCTTGCCCGACGAAGGCCTGTGGGCAGCAGCTGGCATCAACGAGAAGAACGTCGGCATGAGCGCCACCGAGACGATCACCTCCAACGCTCGCGTGCTTGCTGCGGATCCGTTGGTGGAGTTTCAACCCGCAAAGGGCGCACAAGGTCAGCCGGGATACGAGCCCGAAGTCGCCGGCGGCATTGGCGAGGAGGACATGGTCACGCTCGTGCTCCCCTACATTCGCTCCGCGCGCGAGGGCGTGCAGCGCCTCGGCAAGCTCCTGGAGGAATACGGCACCTACGAGATGAACGGCATCGCGTTTCACGATGTCGACGAGATCTGGTGGCTGGAGACCATCGGCGGGCATCATTGGATCGCCCGTCGGGTTCCTGACGACTGCTACGTGACGATGCCCAACCAGCTTGGCATCGACCACTTTGACCTGCAGGACGCGGAGGCCGAGGGAAGGGGCTACCTTTGCTCGTCCGACCTGCGCAGCTTTATGGAGCAGAACCATCTGGACCTCACGCTGAGTCATGACTCCGACCTGGGCCCAGGCAGCGAGCCCTCTCACACGTTCAATCCCCGTCATGCCTTTGGAAGCACCAGCGACGCCGACCATGTGTACAACACGCCGCGTGCCTGGGCACTCCAGCGCTACTTCAACCCGCGCACCGGGTCCTGGGACGGACCGGACGCCGACCTCGTTCCCGAGGCGGACGACATTCCCTGGTGCCAAAGGCCCGAGCGCAAGATCACCGTCGAGGACGTCAAGTACGCGCTGTCGCTCCATTACCAAGGGACCCCCTATGACCCCTACGGGCGCCCTGGCGTCCCCGACCTGCGCGGCCTGTACCGACCCATCGGCATCAACCGTACCAGCCAGCTCAGCGCCACGCAGCTTTGTGGCGACCTCCCCCAAGAGTACTGCGCCGTTCAATGGATCACGTTTGGGAGCAACCCCTTCAACGCGTTCGTGCCCCTCTTTGCCAACGTGGACGAGGCACCGGCATACTTCGCAACCACCGACAAGACCGTGTCCACCAACAGCTTCTATTGGGCCAACCGACTCATCGGGGCATTGGCAGACGCAAGCTACGGTTCCTCGTTGCCACACATCGAGCGGTATCAGGAAGGTCTTGTCCCACAGACGTATCGCGTGCTTCTGCAGGCGCGTACGGCCAAAACGTCTCGCGAGGAAGCCAACCAGCGCATAGCGGACATAACCCGAGCTCTCACCGACGACGTGCTCGACAAGGTCCTGTACGAAGCCTCCATGAACATGAGGAACGGTTTCAGCAGGTCAGATAACTAACCGGAGCGACGAGAAGACAATAGCGCCAGCATTGGGGCCAACCCGCATGACGTGCGAACTCCCCCACGGGAACGGCGCGACAAATGGGGAGGCCCCAATGCAGACGCTAGTATCGACGTACCGAGAAGCCCTTCTCTTGCGCCACCGGGTCGACGCGCTTTTCTGATCCGACGCTCCACGTGTTGCCAAAGCCCGTCACCAGCTGCGTCAATCGCCTGACAAACGCAAGGTGCGCTTGTGGCGAACCTTGGGCCTCTGCGGTAACCGTGCCGTCGCGCTCGTTGCGTACCCAGCCACTCATGCCTGCCTTTTCCGCACAGCTCACGCAGGCATAGCGAAACCCCCTGTGCTGTACGTGCCCAATAAAGCGATATCGAATGCGCTCCGTTGCCATTGACGAGTCCATGGTCACCCTTTGGTCCGTTGAAGTTGCCAAAATACTCGCTCCATCGTATCAAATGCCTGTTACTATCGATACGTAGGCTTGAGGTTCGTTTAGACAAAGGTGTTCTCATGCGTTGTGACCAGTGCGGCAAAACCTTGGATCTTGGTGCTTCCGAATGCCCTCGGTGCCACGCTGACACGTCGACCCGCGCACGGCAGCGCGAGCGCCGGTCGACCGTGTTCTTTGTCGTAACCTCAATCGTGGTCGTGGCGTTGCTGTTGCTTATTGTCCTGGCTTGGGAAAGCAGCATCGTCCAACTGCCGTGATGCCAAGCTTAGGCCAACGAGCAAGCTGCCAAGGCAAGGCGCAGCACCTCCTGATACGACAACCCCGACGCCTTTGCGCAGGCGGCCACGGAATCATGCTCCGGGTACGCTCGCTCGCTGCCGTCGGGTAGTACGACGCGCTTGACGCGAATGGTCCCGCACGGCGTCTCCACCTCGTCGAAGCTCCGCACCAAGGCAGTCCTTTGCATCGGGTACCGCCTGACGCCAATGGTGGTCGTGTCCTCAAACATGACCCGCTCGAGCGCGGGGATGTCCTCCTTGCCACACAGCACCTCGATCTGGTATCCGGGGCGGCCCTTCTTCATGAACACGGGCAAGAAGTGCGCCTCGCGCGCGCCCTGCTCATACAGCCGATCAAGCACATAGCCCAGCGCCTCGCCGGTACAGTCGTCCACCTCTGTCTCGAGCTTCCAAAGGGAGTAGTCGTCGTGCGAGTGGGCGTCGCTTACCGCATCCACGAGCAGCGCACGTACCATGCTCGGCGGATCGTATGCGCGTTTGCCCGTTCCAATTCCGGTCGCCACGAGCGTATACAGGTCGGGCAAGGCGCTTCTTGAGGCGATGGCCGCAGCTATGGCCGCTCCCGTAGGCGTCACCAACTCCCCCTTGCGATGCGCACTCCTGAGCACCAAGCCGTGCGCCTGCACGATGTTTGCGACGGCAGGCACGGGGATGGGCAGGACGCCATGAGCGCACCTCACGTGTCCCTCTCCTTCTGCAAGCGGCGACACCACCGCCTCGTCCACGCCAAGGTCGTTGAGGCACCAGGCCGCCGCGACGACGTCCACGATGGAATCGACCGCCCCCACCTCATGAAAGTGAACCGTCTCTATGGACTCGCCATGCGCCTTTGCCTCGGCCTCCGCAATGATGGTAAAGATGCGGAGTGCGGTCTGTTGCACCTCGTCAGGAAGGTCCGACCCTTCGACGATGGCGCGGATTTCCGCAAGGTTGCGGTGCACGTGGTCGTGCCCTTGGTGGTCGTGCCCGTGGTGGTCGTGACCGTGGTGGTCGTGGTGATGCCCGTGGCCATGGCCATGGCCATGGTCGTGACCGTGCTCGTGGTGGTGTCCGTGATCATGCCCGTGGTGGTCATGATGCGCGGCGTCCTCCACGTCTCCATAGAGCCACTCCATGTCGTGGTCGTGGTTTTCGTGCTCGTCGTCCATGACGACGTCAAAGTCGCATGCGTCAAGCGCGCCTGCGAGCTTGCGCGTTATGCGCACCTCGTACCCCGTCAGGTTCAGGCTCTGCAGAGCTGCACGCAGGCCTTCCTCGCTCGCTCCGAGGTCGAGCAACGCGCCCACCACCATGTCGCCGCTAATGCCACTATCGCACTGCAACTCAAGCACTCTTGTCATCGCACGTCTCCCTTCCTTACGACGTCCTTGCATGATCGATAAGCGCCGCCTGGAATCCGGCGCCATATCCGTTGTCGATGTTCACCACCGAGGTGCCGCTCGAACAAGAGTTGAGCATGGCCAACAACGCCGCAACCCCGCCAAACGACGCCCCGTACCCCACGCTGGTGGGGCACGCGATGACCGGGCAAGCGCATAGGCCGCCGACGACGCTTGCCAAGGCGCCTTCCATGCCCGCCACGGCGACTACGGCGCTGGCCTTTTGCAGCACGTCGCCATACGACAAGAGCCGATGAAGCCCCGCGACGCCCACGTCGTAGAGCCTCGTCACGTTCGAGCCCATCATCTCGGCGGTAAGGGCGGCCTCTTCCGCGCAATACAGGTCACTCGTACCGGCACACGCCACGACCACGGACCCGTTGCCGTTCGCCTTGGGCTTGCCGCCCAGTACCAGCGCCTGCGGCACCTCGTAATACGTAAGCCCTTCCGCCCGTTGCAGGTCCTGCTCCCGAATGAGCCCCTCCACGTCACGCGCCTTGTGCGCATCGACACGCGTGCACAGCACATGGCGCTGCCCCCCGTTTGCCAAGGCGACCATGATGCCCACGATCTGTTCCGCAGTTTTGCCAGCTCCATAGATAACCTCGGACGCGCCCGTGCGCATGCCCCTGTGCATGTCCGGCTTGGCGTACCCCAAGTCTTCAAAGGGCGCCATGCCCACCTGCGCGACGGCGTCGTCCACGCTCGTGGCCCCAGACGCAACGGCCTCCATCAGTTGACGCAGCTCACTTCGCTCCATACGCACCTCTCACTACTCATGTTTATTTATTGTAATCCAAGCTAGAACGATCACGCGGCACAGTCTCGCACAATGCCCTTCTTCATCGCACCCGCCCAAACGAGTGCATGGCATCACCGATAAGGGCGTGCCATCCTCAAACAAAACCTCCCCGCTTGCGTGCTCCATACGGAGCATACGCAAACGGGGAGCCATGTCTTATCCCTCTTTTGTCGCGCAACCGCAGTCCGTGTCGCAGGCTACACCAGTACGATGTCGTTGAGCCAACCCCAGCGCACGGGCACGGTAGCCCCATAGTAGTCGCACCATTCGTCCAAGCTCATGCTGCGGATAAAGCCCACGTTGTCCATGACGGTGTTGTCGCCAATGTACATGCCGATGTGGCCATAGATGCGCCCCGCGGACGTGTGCGGATGCGTCGACACGGCAACGGCCATGCCCGGCCTCAGGTCCGCCCGGTCAGAGCTGTGGCAGAACCACGAGTACATGTCGTTGGCGTTGCCGTCCACAAATCCGTAGCCGGCATTGATCATAACATTGGAGCACCACCCGGCGCACAAGCCGCCGCCCGGCGATGGCGTGCTCATGCAAGACTCGATGACCGCATCCAGCGACCCCGTCACGACGTCTTCGTCGACCGAACCCTCTGCCTCGACGCCCGCCTGCGCCGCCTCGTCATCCTGCTTGGACTCGCCCGCGACATCCGACGATTCTTTATCGTCGCCATACCGCTCGCGTTGCTTTGCCTCCTCCTGGGCCGCCGCGGCCTTCTCTGCCGCCTCTTTGGCAGCAGCCTCCTTTGCGGCGGCTTCCGTTGCGGCGGCTTCGCGCGCCGCCGCCTCCTTTTCCGCGGCCTCCTTTGCGGCTGCCTCCTTTGCGGCCGCCTCCTCTGCCGCACGACGAGCAGCTTCCTCTCGCTGAATGCGCGCCTGCTCGGCCTCCTCCTGGGCCGCCAAGAGCTCCGCGTCCTGCTTGGCTATGAGCCGCCTGACCTGTTTGTCCAGGCCGTCGATAAGCTCCTGCGCCTCGTATTGCTTGTCGCGCATGGACTCGAGCTGCTCTTCCTGCGTCTTGCTGACCTCTTCGAGCGCGACCTGCTGCAGCTCCAGCTCCGTCATCTGCTCGACGTAGCGCTCACGCGTGCCCTTTACGTCCTCGATGAGGTCCGCCTGCTCTTGCGTGATCTTGCCATAGTAATAGAAGTTGGAGATAAGCTCCTCGACGGAACTCGAACGCAATAGCAGGTCGACGACTCCCCTGCTACCGTCCTTGTATTCCTCGGACACGCTTAGCGCAAGCGTTTCCTGCTTGCTCGCAAGCTCCTTCTCGATGCGCTTGATCCGCTTTTTGACCGAGCGGACCTTCTTCTCGATGGCGTTGAGCTCGTCAAGCGTCTGGGACTGCTCTTCGCTCAGCGCCTCGTACTCGGTCGCGATGGCATCGAGTTCCTTTTGGGCCTCTGCCAGGCGTTCCTTTGCGCTCGATAGGTCTGACTTCGTATCTGCCAGCCCAACGGAGGGCAGCGCAGACAATAGGCCCGCCGTAGCGAGCAAAGACATAGCGGAGCGTCGCGTAATAGTGGTGCGTTTTAGTGGCATGTTTAGACTCCTCGTGCTCAGCCGTAGAAGTCTGTTTACTATAACACGATTTTGCTCAGGTCAACAGATTTCCTTATGTCGGCATCACGAGTTCGTCATCGTCTGTGCCCAGCGCCAGCAGTCCCCGTTCGCTGACGTATACCGAAAGGCCTCCTCCCGCAACGTCAAACGTCGCCCAACCGTGTTGGTCTATGGTCACGGGCGGGTGCTGACCAAGCACGCAGTGCCAGGTCTCGTAGGCGTGCGACTCCCCCACGCACATGTGCTTTTGTCCCGCCTCAGCATCGGACAAGACCACGGCGCATCCGCTGCCCGGCATGTGACGAGTGCCCTCCCGCGACCATCCCACGTGATCTGGCGCATCCAGCCAGTCGCGCTGAGTTCCATAGGCAAGGAGCTTGCGCACCTTGAGCAGGGTCGCCAGCTCGGGTACGGCCCGAACGCGCGGCGTGCCATACAGGTCCCCATAGAACACGCAGGGCAGACCCTCTTGACGCAGCAATATGAGCGCGTATGCCAGCGGCTTGAACCAGTGGTCCACAGACGACTGCAGCGCTTGACCCAGCTGCGTGTCGTGGTTGTCCACAAAGGTGACGGCGTGCTTTGGGTCCGCCTGCACCAACGTGCCGTCAAAGATCTTCGATAGGTCGAAGCCACCGTCAGAAAGCGATGCCTTATGGAGCCTGAAGTGCAGG
>JAGCBF010000270.1 GCA_017652285.1 Atopobiaceae bacterium | reverse complement strand
TGGCCGATTGGGGCTAGGCCCCTTTCGGCCAAAGTGACCCAAAGTGGCCGATTGGGGCTAGGCCCCTTTCGGCCATTTCGCCCGTTTTGGCCGTCCGCGCCAGGCCCCTTTCGGCCATTTCTCGGCCCTTTCGCTGGGGCCAGGCCGTTTTGGCGGCCCGCGCCAGGCCCCTTCGGCCCCTTCTGGCCACGCGTCTATCGGTTGTGCCTAAGGTCGGCAGACGATACGGGAACCGAGTAGTACGTGTCGGGGTACGGCTCGTCTTTAAGCGTGAAGTGCCACCATTCGCATTCGTACGGCTCGAAGCCGTTGCGTACCATGACCTTCTGCAGCATCATGCGATTCTCGTACTGCTCGTCGGTCACGTTGCGGTTGTCGGGATGAGAAAGCTCGCCAAAGTAGTCAAACGGCGTGCCCATGTCGACCTCTTTGCCGGTCGCCATGTCCAGCAGCGTAAGGTCCACGGTGCTGCCGCGGCTGTGGCTGGAGCGCTGGGCAATGTATCCTTGGGCGATGGTGTCTTCCTTCTCGATCTCGGGATAAAAGTAGGGCTTCATGCGAACGTCCTTGTCCTCCAGCGCCCAAAACATGAACTGCGACACGGCCGTGGTGGGGCGGTACGCGTCAAAGACCTTGATGCGATACCCCATGACGCCGAACTCGTTGCTGGCGGCCTTGAGCGCGCGTGCCGCCTCCCGCGTTATGATGGCGCACGGCTCCTCGTAGCCATCGATGCGCTCGCCCACAAAGTTGTAGGTGCTAAAGTAGCGGATCTCTTGGATGGCTTGCGGCACGTAATCCGACAAAAGCGCAAAGCCCGAGCAGTCCTTGGTGCGGTCGTATGAACTCATGACAATCCTCTCGCAAGCGATAGCCTGCGGCTCATCTTACCTGCAAACGCCCGTTATGTCTATGTGCCAGACGTTGCGGCTTGGATGCCAAAGGCGGCTGTGAAAAGCAACGCCTGCCCCAATTGGCCGATTGGGGCTAGGCCCCTTTCGGCCACTTTTCGGCCCGCCCACCCGATCAATTGGCCGATTGGGGCTAGGCCCCTTTCGGCCCCGTTTCGGCCCGCCCCCCCGATCCAGGCGGCTGGCGGTCCCGCCCCGTCCCGCAGCGCCTCAAGCCGCTCCCGACGCGTCGCTCCGCTACTCCGCGGGCGGCAGATGGCGCGGCGCCGTTTGTTGCACCACGATTGGTTGCTGTCCGTTTAGCAGCTTAAACGCCAGGTAAATGACCACGGGCACCAAAACGGGAATGACGATGGACGTAACCAGCATAACGGCAAATGCCTCCACAAAGCTACCGAGCAGGCCTTTTACCCATTCCAGCGCACCCGCCGCGCTTTGCGATATCGATTCCACACCAACCTGCAGGTCTTCAAGGCGTTGCTGCAAAAACTCCAGCGGGTTTTCTGGGTCCTTGCGCTCGCTCGTTTCGGCCGAGTCCTGTATGGCCTCGGTGACTTCCCGCGCCGTCTGAACCGTGGAGTCGATCGAGTCCTTGTAGGTGCTGTCGATTTGGCTCGTAATAAACACGCTGGCTGGTGTGGATATAAACAGCACCAGTCCAAAGGCAAAGAGCTTGAATGCCGCCTGACCAAGGGTTTGGCGGGTCAGGCTCAGGGGACTCATAAAGCGCGACGTGGCAAAAATGGCGCAGCATAGTGGAACAATGATGGTAAAGAACGCAAACCCTATGGTCGTAAGCAGGTACTTTTCCAGCAAGAGCGCGGCGACCACGTAGGTAAAGTCGCGGCTGATTTCCGACAAGCGCTCGGCTATGGGCGTGCAGGTGTCGTCGGGAATCAGCGTGAGCGCGGCCGAAGCGGTTGCGGATGCGGCGGTAAGGGCCAAGACGGTGTTGCGCTTGTCATCGAGGATCTTAAAGGCGCCCGTGTAGGTATTTGCAGACGAGAAGAACCCGCTGAGCACGGTTGCGCTCAGGAGGGCAATCGCGAGCATGGCGGCACAAACGGCGAGCGCTTTGGAGTCCAAGGCGTATCGCTTGGGGAGGGCCTTTGCGGACGGTGACTCAAAATGCTTCATGGCTGCCTCGATTCGTCGCGGAGATGATTTTGCGCTACATGCATAGTACGATGTTAGTGGCAGCTTGGTTACCAAAGAGTGGGTAGCGCGATGCATGGACGGTCGATGATACGGCATAGGCGGCTTTGGCGCGGCGGTATGGTCGTCGTGGCGCTGGCGATGTTGTGCATGGTCCTGGCGCTTGCGCGGCTGGTGGGGGTCGATCCTGTTGGGCTCTTTTCCGCGCCGTCGCCGACGGAGGTGCCTGCCGCGACGACTGCGCTCGTCCCGCGCGCGTGGGACGAGGCGGCTGCGCCTAACTACTACGAGGTCGTGGGTCCCTCGCGGTTTGGGGACCTGTTCGTTGGCGAGGCCGAGCCCGATCGCGGAGAAGTGCGCTACGGTGCGCTCGACGCCTTGGGCCGTGCGACCGGCGTGCTGGCCTGCGTCGACGCGGCGTTTGCCAGGGCTGGCTCCGCGCGCGAACGGGGCGATACCTCGGGCATCCACCCCTCTGGCTGGGGGCATAACGAAGAGGTGGAAATCGAGTTGCCAACCGGACGCTTGTATCACGGCTACTTTTGGAATCGGTCCCACTTGCTGGCAAAGTCACTTGGCGGAGAAGAGATCGAGCAAAACCTCGTCTGCGGCACGCGCATGCAAAACGTTGGCGCGAACCTCAACGGCACAGAGGGAGGCATGGCGTATGCCGAGACCCTCGTTCGCAACTGGCTGGCGGACAATCCCGACGGGTTTGTCTACTACGCGGCGACGCCGTGCTATGCGGGCGAAGAACTAGTATGCCAAAACGTTATTGTCGACGTGCTGTCGTCGGACGGGGCGCTTGATCTGGAGGTCGTTGTGTACAACGCCGCAAAGGGCTACCAGATCGACTACGCCACCGGCGAGTTCCGAGCGTCCTAATATGACCTACGATTAATGACTGCACCCCACGCGAGAAACCGTACGGCGCCGCGGCTCGAGCTCAGGCGCCGGCCGGCCTGTCACGCGTCCTCTACAAAAAGGCCCCTCTTGGGGGTAAGCCAAGAGGGGCCCGAACATGCGCTTTCAAAGGTTATCCAAGCGCGTGCGTCGTGCTCGCCGTGGACTTGACGGCGCTCCACGGTCCATAGTAGGTCTTGGCCTTGACCGTGTTGAACAAGCGCACGCGGAAGTAATAGGTCGTGTTCTTGGACAGCGTCGAGGTGGAGTAGTATGTGTTGAACTTGTCAAACGTCGTGCGCATGGTGGGGCTGGAGAAGCTCTTGTTGTCGTCGTATTGAATCTCGTAGCCCGATACCTTGCTGCTTGCCGACCCGTCGTAGTTGTACCAGCTCGAAGCCATCGTATGCGCGATCTCGCAGTATTTTCCTGATCTATACAGCTTGGTGATGGACAGCTTTTGCGTCGGCTGATACTTGGAGGCCGTCTGGGCCGGAGCCTTGGTCGTAACGTAGTAGGAGCTCGACCATGGGCTTACCATCTTTCCGTCCGATGTCATCGCGTACGTGCGCACGCGCACGTAGTAGGTCTTCTTTTCTTTGAGGCCGGTCACAGATTTGGACGTGGTGGCGTTGTTGGCTATGGTGACGGTCTTTGGGGACGAAAAATCGCTCTTCAGGCTGTATTGCAGCTGATAGCCGCTGGTGTAGGAGGTGTTGGCGTTCCACGAGGCCTTAAAGCCGCCAACCAGTGCGTTGGCGCTATATATCGAGGTGCCGCGCGGAACGACCTTGAACTTCTTGGTGCCTTTTATGCCTTCGTAGATAGTGCCCTTATTGCCCGTGGCGGTAATCGAACCAACGCCTGCGCCCCGAGGAATCACGCCGCTGAACGTTAGGTATTTGTAGTTGGCAGCCTTGCCGTCGATAAGCACCTTTTTGACATTTGGTTTTTTGCCGACGTACACCTTTGTTTTGTCAAGCTGAATGGATATGGTGTGACCTTGGGCGGTCAGCGCAGGGGCAGCCGCTTGGGATTCGTCTGCCGTGGTGGCCTGTGCTTGCGCACAGGGAAGCACCGCCGAGCACAGGAACGCCAGAACGAAGGCGGACGCGAGCGTCAGTATTGTGATGGGAATGCGTGGTCGGGTCTTCA
>JAGCBF010000269.1 GCA_017652285.1 Atopobiaceae bacterium | reverse complement strand
GTGATGGAAGCTGTTCGCGCAGATAACAACGTCGAAGCTCCCGTCGTCGAACGGCAGGTCCTCGGCGTCTCCCACGACGAAGCATGCCCCCTCGATGCCCTTATCGGTCGCGACCTCGATCATCTTGGGCGTCAGGTCAAGTACGGCAAGGATGCCGGGCAGATCGTGCTGCGCTTCGAGGTGCAGGAGGGCCTCGTGGTGCTGCCCAAGTCCACGCGTCCGGAGCGCATCAAGTCCAACCTCGACATCTTTGGCTTCGAGCTGACGGACGCCGAGATGGACGCCATCCGCGCGCTGGACACCGGCAAGGGAACGCACGACCCCGACGACCCCGTCAATGCGGAGCGTCTTCTCTCCTTCCGCGTCCACGACTAGGGAGCAGACATGTTCACTCCGTTTGACATCCGCGACGGCAGGGCCGTGGTGACGGCCGACACGAGCCATTTGGACGACGAGCAGCTCGAGGTGCTGGCCGCTTACCAGGCCATGCAGCAGGCCATGGTGGACGCCGACCACGACGCGATGCGCGACATCGTGGAGGAGGGCACGACCTTTACGCACACGAGCGGCTACACCCAGACCAAGGAAGAGTTCATCGCCGAGGTGGGCGGCCCGCTGACGTACTTCCACTCGGACGTGCGCGACGTGGACGTACGGATCGACGGCGACTGGGCCCTGCTCGAAGGCACGGTCGCCCTCACGGCCAACGCGTATGGCGCCCGAGGGACCTTCCCGTTGCCCGTGCGTCAGTACCTGCACCGCGTGGGCGGCCGCTGGCTGTACTCCAAGCGCGCGTAGAAAAGTCCCTCAATGTCAAGCTGCCAAGTCAAATAGCGACCCATGTCTTCCTCCTTGTGGGTGACGTAGGGCGTATTGCGGTTGACGAGGGAGACCTGAGCCATTTCCTCTTCCGTCAGCTCGAAGTCGAAGATGTCGATGTTGTCGCGTATGTGCGCCTCGCTTTTGGCGCCCGGAATGACGATGTTTCCCATTTGGATATGCCAGCGTAGGATGACCTGTCCTACAGACTTGCAGGGACGCGGCGGGGTCCTGCGTGCTGTGTGCGTTGAACCTGTCCGACGAGGCGGTGTAGCGGACCTTCGAGGTCGAGGGCGTCGCGTCGGCCACGGTGCTTATCGATGGCCTTATCTCAGATGGCGACATTGTCGGCAGCGATAAGCATATAGTTCCGTTTTTGCGTGCATTTGGGCGAGCTGTACGTAAATGCGGACGTTTGGACTGGGCCCGAGGTGGTCGAGGCGCGAACGAGCGAAGCCCCGGCGAAGGGCAGCGTATGGGGACGCGCATGTTGTGACATAGACGGATCGCTGAGGCGCAGGCCAAGGCCCCAGAAGCCAGAAGTAATCCCTGTGGCTCCTGCGACTCGCAAACCATAAGCAGCAGTAATGAAATGCATCAGAAAGTGGAATTGTACATAAGAAGAACCTCTCATATGATAAGCCTCGACAAGCGGCCCACAATCATTTGAGGGGAGCAACCATGGCAGAACAACTCAAGAAGGACGTTGTCGTATTGGTTGGCGCGGGCGGAATCGGCATCGCCATCGCCCGACGCGTGGCGCAGGGCAAGCATCTTGTGGTCACCAGCCGCACGCAGGAGAAGGCGACCAAGATCGCCGAGGGCCTGCAGAGGGATGGCTTCGACGCAACCGGTGTTGCCTGCGACCTTGGAACTCGCCAGGACATCCTCGCCGTCATCGAGCACGCGCAGCAGTTCGGCCCCATCACCAACGTCATCTGCGCGGGCGGCGTGAGTCCCTCGCAGGCGCCCATCGCCGAGATCCTGCGCGTGGATCTGTACGGGTCGTCCGTGCTGCTCGAGGAGTTCGGCAAGGTCATCGCCCCCGGCGGTTCGGGCGTCGTCGTCTCCAGCCAGTCCGGCCACCGTCTGCCCGACCTCGGACAAGAGCAGAACTGGGCGCTGGCCATGACCCCCACCGAGGAGCTGCTGAGCCTTCCCTTCCTCTCCGAAGAGGCCATCGGCACCACCCTGCGCGCCTACCAGTACGCCAAGCGCTGCAACGTGCTGCGCGTCCAGAGCCAGGCCTGCGAGTGGGGCAAGCGCGGAGCCCGTGTCTTCTCTATCAGCCCCGGCATCATCATGACCCCGTTGGCGTTCGACGAGCTCAACGGCCCGCGTGGCGAGGGCTACCGCACGATGCTCGACCGCATGCCCGCCAGGCGCGCGGGCACCGTGGACGAGATGGGCGCGCTCGTGGCCTTTCTCATGGGGCCGGAGGCGTCCTTCGTCACCGGCACCGACATCCTGTGCGACGGCGGCTGCACGGCGGCCTACTGGTACGGCGACCTGCAATACCTGCAGGAAAACTGGTCAAAGTCATAGCCGTAGCAAGAACGGCCATGGCTCGCCGCGTGCCGTGGCCGTTCTTGTCTATTGGGAAGCGGGCGAGGAGCGTGCGGCGTGGGGCACGCATTTCTGGGCAAGTCAAGCAAGCACGTGAGCGGACTCGGCCTGAGGGACAAGACGTGAGAGAGGAGAGGGACATGGCACTTTCTACCAGCGAGTTCAAGGGGCGCTTTGGCTTTGGGGCGATGCGCCTGCCCATGGTTGGCGGTGAGCCGGACTATGAGCTCTGCAACCAGATGTTCGACCGCTTTTTGGCGGCTGGGCTCAACTACTTTGACACGGCGCACGTGTACCTGGGCGGCAAGAGCGAGGTGGCCCTGCGCGAGAGCCTCGTGAAGCGCCACCCACGCGAGAGCTTCTTCCTCGTGGACAAGCTCACGCAAG
>JAGCBF010000268.1 GCA_017652285.1 Atopobiaceae bacterium | reverse complement strand
CGCCAAGGATGGTTTTGTACGTGTCGCTTCCCGTTGCGTCCTGCGCAAAGGCCTTGCGAAGCGCGGCCGCGGGAAGCATGCCTGCCACCAGGGCGAGCGTGATCGTCGCGACCACGCACAGCATGGGCAGGCGTTGCTTGGAATGTCTTCTCATGCATTCAACTCCTTTGGTAGGTCCTGGGACAAATCCCGGGTCGTGGTATTCCTCTTTGCAGGCCGCGAAGTCACGGCCGCCTGGGAGTCCACGATTTACCTAGGTTGCTGAATACCGCATGAAGCGCCGCGCGCGCCCGGAACCAGCGCGCAACAGGAACCAGCACGCCTCTCCTAGCGCAACCCTACATACCGCGCTCGGGAAGAGCGCCGCCCGCGGGCGACGACACGCACAAGGAGAAGAACCCTACACGCTGCGCTCGGGAAGGGCACCGCACAGGTAGGCGGTAAGCAGCTCGGACAAGTACTCCAGCTGCTCGCGAATCCGCGCGCCATCGTCCGTGTCGGCCACGTACACGGGACTCGAGCTCTTGTCCTCGATCACCGTCTCGTGCGCGCTTGCGATGTCGTCGTTGCTGGTCAGGGCATCCGAAATGCTGGTAAACGGACGATGGGCCTTGAGCCGCAGGCCGTTACAGTCCGCAATGAGCGTATAGCCGGCGATGCCGGTGGTCTTGTGATACGCCTGACAAAAGCCGCCGTCGATGACCAGCACGTGGCCGTCCGCGCGTATGGGGGTGTCGCCGTCGACTTCGTGCACGGGCGTGTGGCCGTTAACGATGCGCGCCTCCTCGCCCGCGAGCCCAAACTCGGCAAGCACGCGCCGCGCCACGGCCGGATCGCGCGAAAGGTCGAAGTAGGGGTCCTGCGGCTCCTTCCATGCGGCCTGGTCCGCCACGTACGCGCGCTCGAACGTCTTCATGGTGCGGCCCGCCAGCGGAGAATGCGACCCGCACCACAGGTACCACATCCAGTCAAGGGCCCGCACGTCGCCCGTCGCCCACGCCTGACGCGCCAAGCGGTCCACGTAGTCCAAATAGGCGCGACCCGCAAAGGTCTTGTCACCGCTCAAGACGGTGCAGAAGCTCCCGTCCTCGTCCAGGGGAATGCACCCATGGAAGAGCAGACGTCCGTTGCACACCTTGTAGACCGAGCCGTGGTCAAACAAAAAGCGCACGTGCGCGTGCAGGCGATCCGAGTCCGCGAATGCGGCGACGAGCCCATCCATAACGCGCCGCTCGCCCTCCGAGAGCTGGGACGGGTTCGCGGGGTCGACCGTGGGAAAGTCGCGCGTCGAAAGCGGCCAGTCGCGTCCGTCGATCCGCACCGTACCTGCCGCGACGTCAATGTTGCCAAGCAGGCAGCGGTCGTCCATTCCCCAATTGGGGTGCCGGGCAATGGTTTGCTCCATCAGCTTAAACAGTATGACGTTGATCGCCTTTTCCATGCGCGTGACGCCCGGCTCGTGGGCATACGTCGCGTCCGCGAACAGCGCCAGCTGGCGCAGCGACACGCCATACGAGCTTTCCAGCACGTCAAGCGTATGGTAGTGCACGCACGTGCGCACGACCTGCGCCATGCAGACCTCGCTGCCCGCAGCCGCGCCCATCCACGCGATGTCGTGGTTGCCCCACTGGATGTCCACGTTTTCGTAGGCGATAAGCTCGTCCATGATGCGGTCGGCACGCGGCCCGCGGTCGTACACGTCGCCCACCACGTGCAGGCGCGTCACGGCCAGACGCTTGATCAGGCGCGTGATGGAGCGAATGAAGTCATCCGAGGCGCCCGTGGCGATGATGGCATCCACTATGCGTTCGTGGTAATAATGGTGCGCAGACTGGGCGCCCAGGCTCACGTGCAGCAGCTCGTCGATGATGTAGCCGTAGTCCTCGGGAAGCAGCTTGCGCACGTGGCTGCGCGTGTACTTGTCCGAAAGCGTGCGGGCAAGGTTGCACAAGTGCTTGAGGGTGGCATCATACCATTCCGCGCTCGTTACCTGGCTGTTGCGAAGAAGCGCGAGCTTCTCGTCCGGATAATAGATAAGGGTGCACAGGTCCGCGCGGGCGCGGTCATCCAGCTCGTCGCCAAACAGGGAGTTCACCCGCTCGCGCACGACGCCCGAGCAGTTGTTGAGTATGTGCGTAAACGCCTCCAGCTCGCCGTGGATGTCGCTCATAAAGTGCTCGGTCGCACACGGCAGGTGCAGGATGGCTTCAAGATTGATAATCTCCGTATACACTGCCTGTCGCGTGGGATACGATTGCGACAACAGCCGCAAAAACTTGAGCTCCGGATTCGTCGAATTCATGGCACGTCCCTATCCCATAGAGGTGTTTTGGATACGTCTACTTTAGCGTATAGATAACAAGAGCAAGATGACAAGGGCGCCGCACCCACAACCGCCAACGGCGAAGTCCACCCCGCCCCGACAAAGCCGGCTAGCCAATCCCGGCCGCCGCAAGCAGCGTGCGCGTGTACTCGTGGGTCGGGTTGCGATAGACGTCGCGCACGGTGCCCTGCTCAAGCACGCGTCCCTTTTGCATGATCATCACGCGGTCGCATATTTGATAGACCACGCGGAGGTCATGAGAGATAAACAGCATCGACAACCCCATGCTCTTATGAAGCGAGCGCAACAGCTCAAGGACCTGCTTTTGGATGGTCACGTCAAGGGCGCTCACCGGCTCGTCGGCAATGATGAAGCGCGGCTTGCGCATGATGGCGCAGGCGATGGCGACGCGCTGCCGCTGCCCGCCAGACAGCTCGGCGGGATACCGGTCAAACAGCTCCTCTCCCACCTCGACCTGCTCGGCCACCTCCCTTATGCGCGCTTGTCGTTGGTCGACCGTCCAGGTGCGCGTGCGATCCGTGCGCAGCGGTTCCTCCAGCAGCCAGCCCACGCGCTTTGCGGGGTTGAGCGAGCCGTACGGGTCTTGGAACACCATGAGCGGCCGCTCGTCGGCAAGCAGGATCTGGCCGTCAAACTCGCGGACGATGCCGCAGATCGCCTTGGAAAGCGTGCTCTTGCCGCACCCGGACTCGCCGCACAGCCCCAGAATCTCCCCATCGCCCACGCAAAAGCTCACGTCGCGCAGCACCTGCGTAAGCGGGCCTCCCTTTTGCAGCACCCGGGCGCGCTCGCGATAGAACACGTTGAGGCCGCGCACCTCGAGCGCGCTTCCGCTTATGTCGGCATGGGTCTCGTAGACACCGCCCATCGCCACCGTCGTTCTTGTCATCGCTCCAGCACCACCTTTGGGATCGCGTCGACAAGCGCCTTGGTGTAGGGGTGCCGCGGATTGCGGAACACCTCGTCGGACGCGCCCGACTCGACGGCGACGCCCTTGCGCATGACGATCACACGGTGGCAGAGCTGCCGCACCAACGAAAGGTCGTGGCTGATAAACACGATCGCCGTCTGGTCCTCGGCGTTTATCGTGCGCAGCAAGGCGATGATCTGGGCCTGCGTCGTAACGTCGAGCGCCGTGGTCGGCTCGTCGGCAATGAGTATTTGGGGCTTGAGCACCGTTGCGGCGGCGATCATGACGCGCTGGCGCATGCCGCCGGACAGCTCATGCGGATACATGCCGTACACCTGCTCGGGATCGGGAAGCCCCGCCGCGGCCATGGCGCGGATCGCCATTTTGCGCCGCTCGGCCGCAGAGAGCTCCGCGCGGTGAATCCTGAGTGCCTCCTCGACCTGCATGCCAATTCGCTGCAAGGGGTCCAGGGAGGTCATGGGCTCCTGAAAGATCATGGAGATCTCGTCGCCTTGGTAGCGGCGCAGCGTGGCGCGTCCGCAATGGAGCAGGTCGACCCCGTCAAACAGGATCGTTCCGCTGCAATCGAGCGCATGGCGGTTAAGTAGGCCCGCAATGGCCAACGCGGTCATGCTCTTGCCCGACCCCGACTCCCCCACGATGCCCAGAATCTCTGCACGACGCAGCTCGAAGCTCAGGTCCTCGACGACGACCTCGGGGCGGCCGTGGTCATGAAACTCAAGGTGGAGGTCGCGAATCGCAAGTATGGGCTTGTCCTGCGACAAAGGCGCGTCTTGCATGGCTATGCCATCCTCCCCTCTTCCGACCGCAGGCCCTCGCCCATAAGCGAGAAGCCCAGCACCATGAGCACGATCACCAAGCCCGGGCCAAGGACCGCGCTGGGAACGATAAAGAATACCTCCTGCGCTTCGGATATCATCTGACCCAGCGAGGCAAACGGCGGCTGAGAGCCTATGCCCAAAAACGAGAGGCCCGCCTCGGAAAGCACGGCGTTGTTGAACCCGATCATGAGGTTAGACAAGAGCACGCCCCGCATGTTGGGAAGTATGTGGACAAAGATCACGCGCACGTCGCGCACGCCCATGAGGCGCGCGTTCTTTACGTAGTCCAAGTGCTTGCAGCGAATCACCTCGCTCCGCGAGACACGCGCGAAGGAGGGGACGAACGCGATGCCGAGCGCCCACATAACGTTAAGCGTGCTCGACCCAAAGAGCGACACGAACACCAGGGCCAGCAGGACGCTGGGAAAGGCAAAGAGGCCGTCGGTCACGCGCATTACGACCTCGTCGACGATGCCCCCATAGTATCCCGTGACGGCACCCACAAGAATGCCGAGGCCCGCCCCTATGGCCATGGTGCCCAGCGCCACCAACAGGGTGATGCGACTGCCGTACATCACGCGCGAAAGTATGTCGCGCCCCATCTTGTCGGTGCCCAGCGGATGCGCCACGGACACGCCCTGCAGCCTGTCGGCGCTCATCGCCGTCGGCTCGTACGGCATCCAGACCATCCCGACGATCACGAGCGCGATCACCAGCAGCGTTATGACGGCGCCCGCGCAAAAGAGTCCGCGGTTGGGCACGCGGGCCAGCAGGGCACGAGGACGTAGGGAAACCATGAGTCACTCCTCGCCGATCCGGGGGTCAAGCACCTTGTAGAGAATGTCGACCAGCAGATTGACGACAACGATGACCGCGGCGATGAGCACCACGATGGCAAGGATGACGGGATAGTCGCGATTGCCAATGGACGCAAGCAAGATGCTCGATACGCCCGGAATGCCAAAGACGCGCTCCACCACGAGCGACCCGGCAAGCATGGTCCCCAGGCTCATGCCCAAAAACGTAAGCGCAGGCAAGAAGGCGTTTTTAAGCACGTGTCCAAAGAGCACGCCGCTCGTGTTGTTGCCGCGGCTGTACGCCGTGCGCACGTAGTTCTTGCCCGCCTCCTCAAGAATCGACCCGCGCAGCAGCTTTGCCAGCTGCGCCGCGCGGGGCAGCGCGATGGCAAGGCAGGGCACGACGAGGTAACCCAAAAAGCGCGGGACGCTCGTCTCGTACGACACGTATCCGCCGGGCGTAAACAGATGCAGCCCCATGCCAAGCACCCAGCTCAGCAGGATGCCCGAGAAGAACGGCGGAGTCGCCATGATGACCTGGTTCGCGACCATGACGATTCTGTCGACCGGCGACCCGGCGTATTTGGCGCAGATGATGCCGGTGGGGATTCCCATGGCGCACATGAACGCAAACGACAACGCCGCGAGCACGAGCGTTACGGGAATCTTGGTCGCGAGCAGCGTGGCCACCGGCTGGTTGTAGACGTACGAGACGCCGGGGTCACCCTGCGCAAACGACAAGAGCCACGACAGGTAGCGCGTGACCAGCGGTCGGTCGAGGCCAAGCTCGCTTCGAAGCACCGCAAGGCTTTCGGGCGTGGCGCCCGTGCCCAGAATGCGGGTGGCGGGGTCGCCCGATATGAGCTGAAACGCCACGAACAGCAGCAGGCTCACCACCAAGAGCGTGGCGAGCATGGTCGCTGTCTTTTTGAGCACGTATCGCATGGGGTCGTGGTCGCCGCGGCCCTATTCGGCCGGTCGAATGGTCGCGATGTTTTGCGCGTACAAAGGATAGTACTCGTAGCCCGTAAACCGCTTGGCCAGCGCAACAAAGCTGGGAAGGTCCTGGATGTAGACGCACGCACACTCCTCGGCAAGGATGCGCTCGCACTCCTTGTACAGCTCGGTCTTCTCGTCGTCGTTGATGGCCGCTCGGGCGCGGGCATAGGCCTCGTCGTAGGCGGGACTCGAGAAGTTCACAAAGTTGTTGCCCGCGTCACTCGCAAAGCGCGAGAGCATGGAAGGCGCGTTGAGCGCGCTGGCGTCCACGCCCACGACGGTACCCTCGTACTCTTTGTTGGTGTAGACGTCCGAAAGCCAGCTGGACCATTCGATCTGCTGGATGTTTGCGGAGACGCCGATGGCGGAGAGCTGCTCCTTTAGGACCTGCGCGGTCTCGATGTGCTGAGGGTGGGCGTTCGACACCTGAATGGTAAAGGCAAAGCCGTCCTTGTGCCCCGCTTCCTCAAGCAGCGCGCGGGCCTTGTCGAGGTCCTGGTTATAGACGTCGTTGAGCTCCGGGACAAAGTACTTGGCAAAGGCGGGATACATGCTGGACCCGACCTCGGTGCCCTTGCCTCCCGAAACATAGTCCATGATCTGCTGCGGGTCGATGGCGTAGGCAAGCGCCTGACGCACGCGGACATCGTCAAACGGTGGGACCGCATTGTTGACGTAGAGCGCCTGCACCAGGTTCATGCCGCCCTCGTACACGGTAAAGGCGCCGTCGGGAAGCTGCGCGAGCTGGGTCTCGGGCAAGCGATAGAACAGGTCGAGCGATCCGGCGGCAAGCTCCATGCCAATGGAGTCCGTGTTGGTGGTTATCTTGAACACGACAGTTGGTATGTGGGCCGCGCCTTCCGCGTCCCAGTAGTCATCGAACTTCTCGAGCACGACCTTTTCCAACGGAGAACGCGAGGAAAACTTGTAAGGACCGCAACCCACGGGGTCGGCGTCGAGGTCTGCGACCGCGGCCGGCGTGATGCCGATGGTACAGTACGCCAAAAAGTCGGTGTCCGGCTCTTTGAGAACGACGTCGACGTGCGCGTCGTCCACGACCTGGACGTGGTCCACTGCCGCAAAGGCAGATACCAGCGAGCCTCCGGCCGTATAGTCCCTGTACCGCTCGATCGAATACCTGACGTCTTCTGCCGTGACCGCAGCGCCGTTGTGGAACTTGACGCCGTCGCGCAGCGTAAACGAATAGACGGTGCCGTCGGGCGACATGGAGAAGTCCTTGGCGACGGCGGGTACGAGGTTACCTGCGGTGTCGGGCTTTACCAGGCCGTCGTACACGTTAAACAGCAGCTCGCGCGTGGCCGCGGACTCGGCCTTTGCGGGATCCATCGAATCTATGTCTTGCGACATGCCGCAGGTAATGGTGTCGGTATCGGTCGCGGCGCTTTCTTGGCTGGAGCCGCAGCCGACAAGACCTGCCAGCGGGAGTGCAGAGAGGCCAAGGAATGCCCTACGCGTAATACTGATCATATATACCAGCCTTCCTACCCTTTGGTTCGGACTGCGCTTTGGCGGCTTTTGATTATAGGGTATTTGTCCGCCCGATTGTCGCTGGTTGGCCGATTGTGGTCGGCCCGGCGGGCTGGGTCCGGTTGGCCCTGCCGGCCCGAGGAGACCGCGCCCGGCGAGCGCCCCGCGACCGGCGTTCCCGCCAAAATCAATTTCGCGAGCGTCCTGCGGCCGGCGTTCCCGCGAAAATCGATCTCGCGAGGCTTTTCCCGCCTAAGTCAATTTGGCGAGCGTCCCGCGTCCCGCATTCCCGAGAAAATCAATCTGTCGAGGCAGGATTCGCTTTTAAATCAATCTGGCGAGGCTCTTTTCCCGCCAAAGTCAATCT
>JAGCBF010000033.1 GCA_017652285.1 Atopobiaceae bacterium | reverse complement strand
CCCTTTCGGCCACTTTCGCCTTTTGTGGCCGAAAGGGGCCTAGCCCCAATCGGCCACCTTAGGAACGTTTGACGTCTGGAGCCCAGCCAACTGGGGTCGGCTGGCCCTGCGCCGCGGCAGCCAACGTAAGCGACAAGCCAAACAGCAGGTCGCTTTCGCTCACCGTAAGCTCGTCAAGCCCCCACGCGCGCAGCACCTCGCTCACCGCAATGGCACCGCCTAAGATCACCGGCGCGCGCTTGGGCTGAATGCCCGGCAACTCCGCACGCTGCAAAGCGGTCAGGGCAGCCAAGCGCCTCTCTTGCTCCGTCACCTGGTCAAGCGTCAGCGTGGCCAGATGCACCTGCGCCGGGTCGTAGGGCACCAGCGCCTTGACAAGCGCCACCAACGTGGTGGACGTTCCGCCCGTAACCACCAAGCGGCGGGGCGGCTCGGCCGCTTGCATCCACGTGGCGGCCAACGGAGCGAACGCCTGAGCGGCAAACGCATGCGCCTGGTCAATGCTCTGCTGTGTGGGAGGGTCGTCCACCTGCAGGAACTTCTCGGTCATGCGACGGCAACCCACGTCGATGGACTGCACGAAGTCCAGGTCGAGCACACCGTCTTCCGTAAGCCGGCCCATTGCGAACTCCGTGGAGCCCCCGCCATTGTCCGCAACCAACAGACGCGTGGCCACGAAGTCTTGCGCCACGCCCAAAAACGTCAGGCGTCCCTCGACCTCGCCGGGTATGACCTGCGCCGTAAGGCCGCGGGCCTCAAGCGCGCCCAGCAGGTCGCCCGAGTTGCGGGCATCGCGCGCGGCGCTGGTCAGCGTGCAGCACACGGCAGCCACGTTGGCCTGCGCAATGGCGGCTAGATACTGGTCGATGCACTCCAGCAATCGCAAACAAGCCTCCGGACGCAACTCGCCCGTTTGGTCAACGCCTTCTCCCAGGTTGACGATGTTGGACTGCTTGGCCATCCGTACCACGCGGCCGTTCTCCACGTCCGCTATGGCAAGACGGGCAGTCACGGTGCCCACATCTATTACGGCAACACGCATACGGCGCCTCCTTCTTGCCGCCCGCGTCAATGCTGCGCGGGCTCGTATCCAAATATGCTATCGAGCACGTGCACGTACCAAGGCTGGTTGGCCTCGTGCTGTGCCACTGCCTCCTCGATAAGGGCGGCCTCGGAAGGCTCGTCCTCTTCCAGACCCGTCACGACCAGCGCCTCCTCGTCCGGATACACATAGCCGCGCTCGCGAGCCGCCTCCTCCACGCCCTCTATGGTCTGAAGACGCTCGACCTCGCCGCTTAGCTCCTCGTACTGCGCCGCGACCACTTCGTACTGCGCGTCCAGGATGCCTTCGTCGCGCCATGCCGCATAATACGTCCGCACCGGCCCCGCCACGATAACGACCGTAAGCGCCAGTACCAGACCAACGATCAGCAGCAGCGGCAGCGACGGCAAGCTAAGTCCCGACACGCGCTCGGACAGCGCGTCCCGCCACGTCGTGGCGGTCTCGTCGCCTGCATGCGAGCGAGAGCCCCGTCCGTCCGCGGACGCGTCGGCGGTATACACGGCAGGCCGCGCCTGTATGCGGTCGCGCGCGTCCTCTTGCTCGGACTCGTCGCGCCCGGCGCCATGCCATAGGTCTTCCCGACTCCCACGATCGTCCGCAATGCGCAAGGACGCCGCACGAGAGCTCGTCGCATACCTGCGGGAACGCCCGCCGCGCACAGCGTCATCGGCACCGTCGTCGGAAGGATCCTGGTACAGGCCGCCTCGCAGGGCGACCAAGTCCTTACGGGTGCTCCGCGACCTGGCATCACCGCGCGTGCCCTTGTCGGCAGCACTTGTCCGCGACGCCTCGCCAGAGCCACGCCTGCGACCAGCTTGCCGCTCCGATTCCCGGGGTCTTGTGTACTCGCTGCCGCGATCCGACCAACGCGTCGCACGCATAGATACGCCCAACATGCTGACGGCGGGAACAGGCATGGGCATAGCGGCCTCGCCATCGCGAGAAGACCGCTGCCGCAGCTCTGCACGCTGCGCGCCGTATGAGGACTCATACCTAGTCATGCCACTGCTTCGTTTTTGGTCTGTTAGGGCGTCCGCGCCGCAAGGCGGGTTATTTATTATTGCACACTACCCCATGCGTGGCAATTCAAGGCAGTCAACCGCGCTTGACCCGATCCCAAAGTTCGTTGAGCTCCCGGGTGTCGAGGCTGGTCAGGTCCTGCTGCGCCTCCATGGCGGCCCAGCGACGGCGGAACTTGCGATTGGACGCGGCCAACGCCTCCTCCGCGTCGATGCCGCAGCGACGCGCCACGTTTACCAGCGCAAAAAGCATGTCGCCAAACTCCTCTGCGGCGGCCTGCGTGCCCGGTTCCTCCCGCTCGAACTCCGCGCGCTCCTCGGCGACCTTGTTCCACACGTCCTCCACAGTGTCCCACTCAAAGCCAGCCTTTGCCGCGCGCTTGGAGATCTTTTGCGCCTGCATGAGCGCCGGCAAGGACACCGGCACGGAATCGAGAAGCCCCGCGGACGCGTGGGTCGCATCATCGCCGGTACCCTCGCGCTCGGCGCGCTTTACGTCGTCCCAAATGTCCAGCACCTCGTCGGGAGTGCGCTCCGTGCCGTCATCGTTCGTACGCGACGGCGCCTTGCCGCCAGCGGGGTCGCCAAACACGTGCGGATGCCGACGGATGAGCTTTTGATTGAGCGCACGGCACACGTCGTCGATATCAAAGGTGCCCGCGTCATCAGCGATCTGGGAGTGAAGCAGCACCTGCTCCAGTACGTCGCCCAGCTCCTCGACCATGTGCGGCGTGTCGTTTTGCGTCAGGGCCTCCACGGCCTCGTATGCCTCCTCCACCATGTTCTTGGTAATGCTCTGGTGCGTCTGGGCCTTGTCCCACGGGCAGCCGTCCGGCTGACGGAGCCGCCATATGGTGCGCACGAGTCGGTCGAACTCGGGGTGGGTCTCGGGCGAACGGTCGCGTCGCGCGGTCTGTCGGTCGATCTCTTCCTCGCGCGAGACAAACCCGCTGGTATCGCCCTTGTCGGCACTGCGCCCCGTGCGCTCCGCCACATGCTTTGCCACCGAAAGGTCAACGCTGTCCGCGCACATGGCCTCCAGCAGCAGGTCGGCCACCAACCCCATGCACTCGGGGCCAGGGTGCAGCCGTCTGTCCGCAAAGAGGCCTGGGTCCTTGGGAATACCGTGGTAGCCGTCCACCACGCGGACGTTGTTGTGACGCGAGCACACGCGACCCAGCATCTGATGCATGCGCGTGAGCGGTTCTCCGCACGGCATGGGCTCGTGCTCGTCCACGCGCCACAGCGGCGACAGCACGTACACGGGCACTTTGGGGAAGGCCCAGGCCAGACGGTCAAAGAACGCCGCCGCGCCGCCCTCTATGCTGGACATGGAGCGCATGCGGGCCCAGTCGTTGGTGCCGTACGCCACGACGACGACCTCGGGCGCCTCTCCGCGCCACAACGATATGCCGCCCAGCGAGTCGGCATCGAACACGTGCCCGGCAATGGCCTGGTTGACCAGGTCGATACCCAACGTGGTGGCGATTTGCGCGGGATACGAAAAGGACGGCCTGCCGCAGACAAACCCTTGCGTTATCGAATCACCCAGCGCAAGCAGGTAGCCACGGGCGGGCACGGGCTTAAGGCTGCCGTTCGTACGCAGGTTGCCGATTGCCACCGCCATAATGTTGGGAAGATATATGCGCACCTCAAGCTCTTCGTTGTCCGGGTTGACAAAGGCAAAGCGCAGCGTACCGTCCACTGGCGCGACCGTGGCGACCAAACGGCCATCCACCACCAGGTCGATGCCGTCCATGTTGCCCTCCTCCGCCCTGCCATACGGGCGCACGCCGCCGTTGGTGCCGCCCTCCATGACCTCGTGGTACAACGGATGCCGGGTGTCCAACGAACGCACCACACGACAATCCAGCGATACCTCCGTGCCGTTGGTGGCAAAGTCCAGCACCACACCGGCCGTGGAGACGGCGCGGTCATACCGACCGATCTGCTCAAGATGCTCCATCTGCTCGGGGAAGAATCGATGCGGCAGCACGAAGCCGTCGCTCAGCTCCTCTAGGTGCACGGCCCCGCGAATATAGGGGGCAAGCGAGTGGTTGGTGCGGACGGCAATGACGTTGGTTCGAATCATGCGGGGTCTCCGTTCGACTGCGTACTGCTGCGGGGCATATAGGTATATGGTACCGCGACCCCCTTGGTTACGGCACGTGACAAGGCCAAGCGGGGCATAAGTTTTTTCGCGGCCGCGCGCGCTTGGCCGCCTGCGCTAGGTCCCTTTCGGCCAACGGGGTGCCGGTTTGGCCGAAAAGTGGCCGAAAGGGGCCTAGCCCCAATCGGCCAAACCGGGCCAATGAGGCCGATTGGGTCAAAATGGCCGAAAGGGGCCAAGCGCACGCGGCCATCACGCAAGGGTCCGGCGCTGGTAGAGCTCGCCATCCACGAAGCCGAGGCCACGGTAATACGGGCGCGTTCCCACGGAGCTGATCACGTTTATGGCCTGATAGCCAGCTGCCGCGGCACGCGCGCAGGCCTCCTCGACCAGCTGCCTGCCAAGGCCCGCGTGCTGGGCTGCACCGCGCGACGGCTCGTGTATGCCGGCCACGCGGCCATATACGTGCACTTCTCTTATCATCGCCTCGGTCCCGTCATGCGGCAGCGACAGGCGCAGGAACCCGGCGATGCGGTTTTGCGGGGTAACCCACTGCAAAAAGTGCTCGTCCGACACCGTCGTGCGATAGAGCACGGAATCGAGCCGCAGGTCGCTTACGTCGACGTCCGCGGTGGCCACCTCGCGCTGGCGAATCTCTTGCACGGACTGGCCCGTGGCGGCCGCCGTTTTGGACACCTGCGCCTCCACCATCTGGCGCAGGTTGGTCTTTTTGTTGCCCGCCACTATGTCGGTGGCGGATATGTCGCGAATCATGCGAGAGATGCGCACGTACGCAGGGGTGACGAGCACGTCTTGCGCCAGCAGCTCCACCAGCTCGCCTTCCGGATAAGGGCGCCACAGGCCCCGCTCGTAGTAGTCGCCCAACCGCGAGCTTTGGACCAGGCAGCACGGGTAAAGCTTGACCTCGTCGGGCAAGAACCTCGGGTCGCTGACCAGCGTACGGTAGTCCTTTCGGTCCGCCTGAGGGGTCGACCCAAGAAGGTTCGCCATAAAGTGAATCTGGATCTTGAATCCCGCCCGCCGCAGCACGACGAACGCCTGCTCGATTTGCCCGACCGTTGCCTTGCGATGATTCGTTTGAAGAATCCGCTGGTCAAGGCTCTGAATACCCATCTGGACCTTGGTACAGCCAAGCTGGCGCATAAAGCAGGCTGACTCGCTGGTAATGAGGTCGGGGCGCGTCTCTATGCACAGGCCAACCACGCGGTGAGCGGCGGCCTCGTTAATCGCATGCTGTTTGCGCAGGTCGTCGAGCGTGGCGTGCTGCCACGCGGAGGCCTGCTGCCACGACGCGCGCCCGTTGATACGCGCGATCGCCTGGTTGTAGGTGCACGCGCCGTCGTCGACCAGCCGTTGCAGCTCGCGCGTGCTGGCTTGCAGCGCCTCCTGATCGTACGTGAGCCCGCACGCGCGATACCTGCGGTCGCGTCGTTCGGGGTTGTCGGTCGCCGCGTCGTCCGTCTGGGAGACCTTGGGTTCCGGACGCTTCCATGCGTTGCCAGCATCCGCTTCCGGCTCCATCTCGTTAAGCGCGCGAAACAGCTCGCGCACGAACCACAGCTGGTATTCCTGCGGATAGTCGTTCCACGTGCCGCCCAGCACGATAAGCTCGATCTTGTCGGTAACGTGGCCCATCTCGCGCAGGGCCACCAACCGCGACCTAACCTGCAGGTACGGGTCAAAGTAGTTGCGCTCCGCGCGCTGACAGGCAGGCTCGTCCGCAAGGTAGCTCTTGGGCATGCGCACGTCATTGGGACAGTACAGGCAGTCGCTCGAGCACGGCCACGGCTTGGTTATGACCGTTATGGTGGCCACGCCCGACGCCGTGCGACGCGGCTTCATCTTGAGCAGGCCGAGCAGTGCCTCCTCCGTGGCAGGGTCGACGTCCCACGACTCCCAACGCTGGGGATCGCGCGCCTTGACGCCCAGGTAAAAGGGCAGAAGCCTTCGCTTGGCCACCCGTCGGTTCGCGTCATGCGTGGCACGGTTGTGCCGCCTGACCAGCTTGTCGAGCCACGCGGCATCAAGCGTGCGGTTTCCCGCCTTGATGGCATCCACTATTTCCAAAAGCGCCTTTTCCATAGTGAGCCATTATACTTGAGTGCATGGATTTGCAAACCGCGCGTCGCATGAGCGACCTAACCACAAGTTTTTATGCGCAAGTAAGCGCTTCTTTTTCTGCGACCAGGCAGGCGCCGTGGCCCGGATGGCAACGCGTGGCGAATCATGCGTGGGGCCACGAAGGGAACGCCGCAAGCGTGCTCGACCTGGCATGCGGCAACTTGCGCTTTGCCCGCTTTGCCCAATCGCGGTGCCCCGACGTACGCGTATGGGCCGTCGACAACTGCGACGACCTCTTACGGACAGGCCCCAACGTGCGGTACCAGCATCTTGACATAGCGCACGTGCTGCTGGACGAAGTCGATCTGGCGCGGGCGATCAAGGCACCCGCCTGCGACCTGTGCGTCTGCTTTGGCTTCATGCACCACGTGCCCTTGCCGCAGCACCGGGCGGCCGTGGTGCGAGCGCTGGTGGACCATGCCGCGCCAGGAGGGATCGTGGCCATATCGTTTTGGCAGTTCGAGCGCGACGCCCGCATTATGGCAAAGGCCCAGCCGCTGTCGGACCCCGGCGACTACCTGCTGGGATGGCAGGATCGCCGCGACGTGCGCAGATACTGCCATAGCTTTGGCGAGGACGAGATCGATTTGCTGGCGCAGGCCGTGGCCGCACAGACACAAGAAGTCGAACGCTTTAGCGCAGACGGAAAGACTGGCGATCTTAACCGCTATTTGATATTGCGACGCACGTAACCGAGACCATCGGGCAAGCAACAGACGCCTCGCCCCGCAAGCCCCTTATCCCTCTTCTTTTTTGGCGCGCACGATGCCAAGCGGGCCACGCAAGTTGCGGTTACGCGGAACGGTGACCGAAAGCCCCCAGCTCACCATCGCAATCTTGCGATCCAGCGAAATCATTACCGAATGCCCCACGCTCGTCCCCTTATATACAATATCGAAGTAGTTGGGGAAGATGTAGCCATCCGAGGCGCGCAACGCAAGTATGTAGTGATACGTGGAGTCCGACAAGGGCGCACGGGACTCGTCGCTCGTGATGACGTCCGTGCCGTCCGACCACTGCTCAAAGAGAACCTCCACCTGGTCGGTCCGTCCATCGCGCGTGGTAAGGTGCGCACCAAAGTCGATGGGCTTGCGATAGTCAAGGCGCGTGTGCACGCCGTCTATCTTTATGGCAGGTATGGGCGTCTCGGAAAGGATGTCCTCGTCTTCGTCGGCGTCTTCCTCGTCATTCTCGTCGTCGGCGTCTTCTTTGGCTTGATCCTCGTCCGCATCCTGTTCGGCATCGTCTTCCTCGGGCACATCCGGCTCGGGTTGCGCTGCCTCCTCGTCTTCTTGCAAAACGGCGTTGGGGTTCTCCACCTCTGCCACGATGTCGATGACGGAGCCGTCTTCCGGCTCGACGACGTCCGGCACCTCGTCGTCGGCAATGGCCTCGCCCGACACCACGATGGAGCAGGACTCATGCACCACGAGCTCGCCAGCGCCGCGCCGCACGCCATCGCCGCGCCAAGCGCTTACGGTCGAGCCCTCCAACAGCGAGAGCTTCGTTGACGCCAGCACTTCCGGCTGCACGTCAAAGCCGGTGCTGGCCACGCCCATCTGCACGGCGGAATCCTTCATGGAGCGGAGCATGGAGCCCAGCACGCTTACCGTTCCGCCTTGCAGCAGCATGGCGTTCGTCGATTCGGAATCGACTTGCGAGCCGTTGCGAATGCGCACCACCAGCGAGTAGTTTTCGCTCGATATGGCACGCGTCGCCAACGCCTGGGACTCCAACGACGAAATGGTGGAAAACGAGGCGTCGACCCAACCGTTCTTGATAAAGATGCCATAGGCATGGCGCCCCTGCACGCTGGAGTCCTCCAGCAGCAGGCGTCCGTTCCACATGCTGATGCCACACTGCACGCCCAGCACCTGCGAACGCAGCATGCTTACGCTCGCGATGTTCTCTGCAAGGTGGATGCCAGACCCCGTCGCACCGATGCTGGAGTCGATGAGCAAGACGTTGCCGCTCAGCACCATAAGGGCATAGCCCACGCCACGATAGGTAATGTCTACATCTTCCAGCAACGTGTCGACCCTGCTTCCTGGACCCTGCACGCATATGCCCTGCCAGGATCCGGAGGAAATGAGGATGCGCCCGTTGCAAACCTTGACGCCCGACGTCTCTATGCGCAACAAAGACGGCGTCTGCCCGCTGGTGCTGCGTCGCGTTTGCGGGTCGCCGAGCACAAGGGTATGGCCGCCCAAGTCGAGCGTTACCCCTGGTGTGGTAATGGCAATTGGCTCGGTAAGCATAAAGTCGCGCTGCAATACCACGGCGCCGTTCTGAGAATACTCAAGTGCAGCACTAAAGCTCGAGAACAGCTGTCCGTTAGCTTGAGCCAAGCTATCGCGACGCATATGCAAAGGACTGTGAGTCCTAGAACGCTCAAATGCCATGAGGTCTCCCTGGGCCTCGTCGCTTGCACCCTCGGTAAGAGCGGCGTCGATTTCTTGCGGTAACATTCGACACCACCTCCCTATGCTCGCGCGGACAACGTGCCGTAACTCAGGGCTCTCCACTGCCCTAGGTATCGAATCTACCTACCTCCACAATTACTCTCTATCTTAACGATTCTAGCGCTTTTCGCACCAGACGTCATCCAAAGTATCTATAAAGACGTAAATAGGTATGCTTTGTGAAGCGTAATGCGAAGCGCCGCGTTTGCGACATGCGACAAGAGCAGGGCCCTGGACGCACGCCCGCACACGCTAATCCGCTGGCGTGATGTGCTTGTTGCCGTCGACGTTTACGGTAAGGGTGTCGCCCTTTTTGAGCGACGTCCAATAGTCCTCGTCGGCGGTATAGTGGTTGCCTTCGGAGTCCGTGACGCCATACGTGCCAAACCTGGTGCCCTCGCGTTCTTCTCCGGTACCATGGTCGCCCGTCGCCTTGGAAAGCTCGACCTCTCCCCAGTACGGCTCCTGGCCGTCGCCGCTGGTCGTGACGTCTCGTTCCGGCACCCAGCGCTCTATTTTGTAATAGTACTTGGTGTCGAAGATGGGTACGTCCACGTACACGGGCTCGTCTCGGTATTCCGTGTGGTACTCGGTTTTGTACACAGGCTCCTGGTGCTCCTCCACGTCAAAGGTCCCGTCGCCGTTGTCCACCTCGGTGGTGTAGGTTTCGTAATGGTCGAGCACCTCCTCCGACACCTCGTACGGCACTTCCTCGTAGTGGTCGAGCACATGGTTGTAGCTGCGGATCTCTTGCGTCTTGTGATCCAAGCGCGCCTCTTTTGGCAACTCCCATCCGCTTTCGTCCACCGTTTGCAGCTGCTCTATGCTAATGGTGCGTTCCCAGTCAAACCCATCGACGGTGATCTTGCGCGGGCGCGAACCAAAGACAAACATGAGAAGAGCCACGAGCGCGACCACCAGCCCGCCGACGATCACAAAGCGCAGGCAACCCGGCCCCGACTTGGGAGCCACCGCTGGCGCCGGCCGAGACGCCGAGGGCTCCTTTTTGGTGCGCTTGCTCAGGTCGCGTTCGCTTACGAGGTTGCCGTGGGAGTCGTAGGTGCGCGCCACGGCTCCCATGCGCTGCTCGTAGGTCTCGCCCGACGTCGACTCGCGAGAGGCCCCGCAGTTGCGGCACACGTCCGTGGTCGCGGGGTTGTACGAGTCGCAAAAGTCGCAGTACCAATCGCTCTTGTCCTGCGCCTCGTAGGCGTCTCCGCGACCTTCGCCGGCCGCACGGGCATACAGCGACGGCTCGCTTGCGTCGGCGTCGTGGGCCTGCGTGTAGTTTGCGGAATCGCTCCGCGAGTTCTTGTCGGCCTCGGCGGTTTGGCGCCTAAACTCCTCGTGCGATATGGCATGGGCGGCGTCAATTTCCTTGGTATAGAACCGCACGGACGCATCACGCCCATGGCCACAGCCGGGGCAGCTCTTAAACCGTCCGCGAATGCCCGTCCTGCCGCAATACTGACAATCCCAATAGCCTTCTACAGTGTGTCGCTTGTCTGTTGGCATGGTCGTTCCCGCTTTCTGCTCGATGGTGCAGGGGGATGACAAGCGCCGTCGCAGAGCCCGACGCCGGTTGGCGCGAAGTCGGCGCGCTTGTCCCTTATTTGATGTTGCCGCATGACCGACGGCATCTTGCGATGGCATCGGCGAGCGGGCACACGAGTCGTGTATCATTGGCTGCTAGATACGATCGGCACGAGGCAACGGGCCGTTTGCCGCCAAGGGACAAGGCCACGCCGGAACTCGAGCGCAAGGGAGGGACGCATGCCCACCAGGTCACAAAAGGGGACGCGCACGCGGGCGTTCGAGGCGTGGCTGGCGCTGGGCAACCTCATCGGCACGCACCTTATGGTCATCGTGCCCACAGGCGTTGCGATAGGTGTGCTGTTTCCGCAGGTACTGCTACCGCTCAAGCCGTTGGTGCCAACGTTTTTTGCCGTGATGACGTTTCAGAACGCGCTTTCCAACGACCTGCGCGCCATGAGAAGGGCCTTGGCGCGCCCGCTGTTGCCCCTTGCCGTGCTGGTAATGGTGCACGTGGTGATGCCCCTGCTCGTGTTTGCCGTGTCCACGCTGCTGTTTGGCCCGGGCTCCCCCACCGTCGCGGGCGTCGTGCTGGAATACAGCGTGCCCATCGGGGCGTCCGCCATCATGTGGATAGGCATGTTTGGCGGCGACCTTGCCCTGGGGCTTGCCACGCTGCTCGCATCCACGCTCTTGTCGCCGTTTACGATCCCCTTTACGCTTAAGCTGCTGGTCGGCACCACCGTGCAGATCGACACGTCGAGCATGATGGCCAACATGGCATACATGGTGGCGATTCCCGCCTTGGTCGCGACGGTGCTTAACGAGGTGTCGCACGGCTGGTGCCAGCGCGTGGCGGCGCCGACGACCACGCCCCTTTCCAGACTGTTGCTGCCGCTCATCGTCGCCACCAACGCCACGGGCATATCCGAGCCGCTGCATCACCTCACGCCGCGGCTGGTGGGGATCATGACGCTTATGCTCGTCTTTGCCGTGGGCAGCTTTTGTGCGGGCATGCTGGTGGCCCGCTGGCTGAGCCGCCCGACGGACGGCGATGCGCACGCGATCGATCAGCCCCGCTTCGTTGCGCTGTCGTTTTGTTGCGGCATACGCAACGTTACCGCAGGCGCCGTGCTGGCCACGCAGTACTTTGGGCCGGAGGTGCTGTTTCCCGCCATCATCGCGACGCCGTTTCAGCAGGTGCTGGCCGCGACGTTTGGGCGCATCATGGAACGCGCGCTTTCCCATAGATAAGAACCATGCGGATCGCCGGGGCTTGCGACGGGCTGCGCGCCTGTTGCCGAGCTGGACACAAACGCACGTCGGCGGCTGCGCACAGTCTGAAACGCTGTACGCAGCCGCCGACGCTTACGCGCGGAAGCAGGCGAATCGCCGCTGTTACGCGATGTTCTCGAAGACCCAGCCGTGCTGGTTCCAGGCGTGATGCTCGCCCTTGAGCGTGGAGGTAACCGCGAGCTTCTTGATGTCCAGCGGGAACCAACGGGTGGTCATCGTGGCCTCGCCGCCGTTGACGAAGATCTCGACGCAGGAGGTGTCGACCATGATGCGCAGGCTCTCCACCTTGCCGGCGGAAAGGGCCGTGAACGGCAGGCGACGCACGGAGCGGAAGCGGCCGGCGTGGCTGTGGAACACGAGCTCGGCGTCGTGGTCGTTGATCACGAACTCGAGGTCGCCGTTGAGCATGACGTGGCCTTTGCCCTCGATGTTGTCGATGGTGATGTCGCCGATGCCGTCCAAGCGAGCGCCGATGGCACCTTCCATGCTAAACTTGTTATAGGTAGAGGAACCCATGTAGCCCGTGGCGCCGTCCGCGGCCTCGGCGGACCACTCGACCTCGTCCTCGCGCAGGGTGTCCATCTCTTCCACCGGCCACTGGCAGATCTTGCCCGCCTCGTTGAGCGTGAGCTCGCGCGGCATGGTAAGGGTGTGGGCCCACTCGGGCGTGGTGGGAACGTCGTACTCGAACTCCATGTCGGCGACGCCGGCCCACGCCATAAGGATCTTGCGGCCCTTTTCGTCCTCGAACACCTGGCAGGCGTAGAAGTCGAAGCCAAAGTCCAGCTCGACAAAGGTGTCGCGGTCGATGCAGGCAAAGGGCTTGTCCGCATCCTGCTTGCCGGGGTCCTGGCTCAGCAGGTCGATGACCTTGCCGTCGATGGGGAAGTAACCGGAGTTGTGGATCGTCTGGAAGCGATACTGCTGCTTGGGAACGCCCTGCGGGCACACGAACAGGAATTCCTTGTCACCAAACTTTGCGACGCTCGGGCACTCCCACATGTAGCCAAACGGATTCTCGTCGTCCTTGTTGGTGGCGGAGCCGGCCATCTCCCATTTGATGCCGTCGTCGGAGGTGTACATGAGCGCGCAGCCGTGGCTTTCCACCGTGCGGCAGCCCAGGAGCATCCACCATTTGCCATCCTGCTTCCAGACCTTGGGATCGCGCACGTGGTTGGAGGCGTACGCGGGATACTGGTCGTTGCAGAGCACGGGACGCTTTTCTCCCATGGTCACGCCGTCCTTGGTAATGACCAGGGTCTCGTTGGCCTTGCGGCCCTTAAAGTCGTAGTCGTAGCCAGCCGCCTTGCCGCCAGGCATGAGCTCGTTGCCGGTGTAGTAGAGCCACAGCTCGTCGCCGTTGACGATGCCGGAGCCGGAGTACGACCCGTTTTTGTCGGTTTGGACGCTGGGCATGATGGCGCCGCCATGCCAGTACCACGTGGTCAGGTTGGGGCTGGACCAGTGTCCCCAGCCATGGCCCATCTCGCGCGGCCAGCGGGGCTCGTACTGATGGAATATGTGATAGGTGCCTTGGAACTGACTGAGGCCGTTGGGATCGGTGATGTTGCCGGACGGGCATTGCAGGTGATAGCGCAGGCGCCAGTTGTGGTGCTGGTCGAGCTTAACGAGCATGGTCATAAAAAACTCCCTCCTTCGGTGGCTGCCAGATGCGAAGGCAACTGGAATCGATTCCAGCTTACGCAAAAGGAGGGATTTGGGGCACACGTACAGGCCAAGCGTTCGATTTATTCCGTGGCTGGCCGATTGGACCAAGCCCGTTTGGCCGATTGGGGCTAGGCCCCAATCGGCCACTTTTTGGTCTTGTCGGTTGGTCAGCTTACCAGGCCTTGCGGAAGACCAGCACGTTGGCATCGCCGTCGCGCAGGTAGCTCATGTCGTCGGTGCTTCTCTTTGCCATAAGGATGCCCAGCCCGCCAATGGACACCTCGCCAATCGACTCCGGCGCCAGCGGGTCGTCGTGCGCCAGCGGGTCAAACGGCACGCCCCAGTCCGTAAGGCACACCGTTATGGAGGAGGGATTGGCGTTGTACACGTACTCGACGCGCACCTTGCCCGGCTCGTCCTTGTCCGCATACGCGTAGTGGCACACGTTGACGAACAGCTCCTCCAGCGCGATGTCCACATTGTGCTGCACGGTAATGGGACAATGCCGCGCGCCAAGCTCGTTGCGCACGATTTCCAAGGCGGGTCCCAGGTTGTCCAACGTGGCATCCAGCGTGATCGACGCGCGCGCCTCGGGCGGCACGCCATACTCCAACGACAGTATCGTGATGTCGTCCGACTGCTCGGCACCGGTCGCCCAGTCGCGCAGCTCGGCACGCATGGCGTTTACGAGCGCACGCGGATGCAGGCCCGCATGTCCTTCGAGAAACGCCTCCAGGCGCTCGTTGCCGTACTCCTCCTCCGCGGCGTTAAAGGCCTCGTTGACGCCGTCCGTGTACAGGAAGAGCTCGTCGCCGTATTCCAAGACAAGGTGCCCCTCGCGATACTTGGCCGTGTCAAAGGTGCCCATAAACAGGCCGCCGCGCTGCTTGATCCATTCCCATTGCCCGTTGTGGCGCAACAGCGGCGGGTTGTGGCCGGCATTGACAAACGTGAGGTCGCCCGTTTGGTAATCGAGCACGGCCGCCCACACCGTTACGAACATGCCGGCGTCGTTGCCCTGGCACAAGTGCCAGTTGGCCGTTTGCATGGCGATGCCCAGGTCCATGCCCACCTGGATGTTGTTGGCGATTTCCGTCTTTGCCGCCATCATGAACAGCGACGCAGGAATGCCCTTGCCGCTCACGTCCGCGATGAGGAACCCCAGGCGATGCTCGTCGATAATAAAGAAATCATAAAAGTCGCCACCCACCTGACGCGCGGCGCTCATGGACGCATAGATGTCGAACGTCTCGATTTCGGGGAAGGGCGGGAACGTCGAGGGCAGCGCCGACTCCTGGATGGCCTTGGCCGTGGCGAGGTCACGGTCGTTGCGCGTCGCCTCGGCGGCGATCGCGTCGCGGAGCGAGCCCACCGTCGCGTTGATGCCCTCGGACAGCCGTGCGAACTCGACGGTATCCCGCACGTGCACGCTTTGGTCAAGCTCGCCTTCCGTGATGCGCCCGAGGACCGCGTTGGTCTCGTCGATGTCGCGCACCACCACGTTTTTGAGCAACAGCGACGCCTGCGCGTACACCGCCGCAAACAGCGCCAGGAACACGCCCGACACCAAGGCGAATATGACCGGGCGCCACTGGTACACCTCGGACTGCGGCAGCACCGCCATCATCTGATACGCCCCCCGCTGCGACACCCGCACGTAGCTGAGTTCGGCCGCGCGCAGGTAACCAAGCTCGGCGCCGGTCATGTACCACACGGTCGACCGAGGGGCGTCATAGATGGACGGGTCAAACCCATACGCGAGCCCCGCACCGACGACGTCCTCAAAGCTCTGCCCCACCATCGCGCCGTCGCTCGACGACACGATCACGCCGTCTTCCGCAACGGCGCTGATGCCTCGCTCGCCCAGCGGCAGGCCCGTCGCGACGCTGCTTACCGAGCTGTTGTGAAGCTCGTCCATCTTGGCATCGGACAAGGACGCGCGACGCTGGACTCCTTCGAGCAGCGAGTCGCGTTCGCCAAGCTGGCCCGCCAAGTAGTCGATCTGCCCCTGCATCTGGGCCTCCGCCGCGTTGCGACACACGATGGAGACGCCCGTGTAGGTTCCGGCGGCGCACAGCAGGTAGGCCGCGCACACCACCGCAAAGAGCCAGCCTTGGAACCGCTGGCCCAAGGTCCGCTCGCCCGCAGTGTCGGCAGCCCTTTTCCACAGCGCCGCCACGGCAAAGACCATGCACGCCATGAGCACAAAGTCGGCAAGCACCTGAGATACGAGCTCCTTGTTGCCCGTGAGGTCTTCGACGAGGCTTTGGGGAACCTGCAGGTTCACAAGGGAGTTGATGATGTTTACCGACGTAGAGAAGAGCAGCGTAAACAGGATGGAGCCGATGGCGCACGCCAAAACCAGCACCGCCACGCCCTTCCAGCGCTTGTCGAATTCGCGCTTGCTCGCCGCGGCATACATAAGGCCCGTGACCAGGCCGATGACCGAAAAGAGCAGCACCGAGTTGACGGGAGTCGCAAAGTACTGCTCGTAGGTGTCGAGCGGCAGCAGCGTGGCGTGCAGCCACTCCGCCGCGCCGGCTATGGCACCCACGAGGGCGGCCGACAAGGGCCCGACCAATAGCGCACAGGCAGTGATGGGTGCCAGCACGGCGATGAGGTGCGCGTCTCCCACCACAAAGTAGTTGGCTTGCGTGGCAACCATCGCAGCCGACAAGAGCGCAAGCAGCGAGACGACGGCTTTGCGCACCGCCCTGTCACTGTTTTCCATGAGTCCGCGCCACCGCATCATTATGAGCCCCTCTCTTTAGGTGCTCATATTGTATCAGAGGATATCAATGGCCGATTGGGGCTAGGCCCCTTTCGGCCATTTTCGAACGCCGACGCCCGCACATATTTGGCCGATTGGGGCTAGGCCCCTTTCGGCCATTTTGACCGAAAGGGGCCTAGCAGGCGGCCGCTGGCCCCAATCGGTCGCAGCTTTAGTCCAGGTCCTCGCCGTTGGACGCAATGAGCTTCTGATAATAGAAGAAGCTGTCCTTGCGAGCACGGTGCATGTCGCCGCTACCGTCGTCGTGCTTGTCTACGTAGATAAAGCCGTAGCGCTTGCGCATCTCGCCGGTGCCGGCAGAAACGACGTCGATGGGGCCCCACCAGGTGTAGCCAATAAGGTTGACGCCGTCCTCCACGGCCTCGCCCATGTCGCGCACGTGCTTGCGCAGGTAGTCAATGCGATACGGGTCGTGGATCTTCTCCACGCCGTCCTCCACGACGACCTCGTCAAACGCGCCCAGGCCGTTTTCCACGACCATAAGCGGCATGTTGTCGTAGCGATCCGCGATCTCGTTAAGGAAGATGCGCAGGCCCGTGGGGTCGATCTGCCAGCCCCAGTCGGAGGCCTCCAGGTAGGGGTTCTTGCCACCCATGGTCATGTTGCCCTGCATCTGCTCCGCGTCCGGGTGCGTGGTGACGGTGTTTGTCTGATAATAGCTAAAGGTAAAGAAGTCGATGATGCCCTCGGACAGGATCTTCTCGTCCTCGTCGGTAATGTTGAGCTCGATGCCCTGCTCCGCCCACATGCGCTTGGCGTAGAACGGATAATGGCCGCGAACCTGCACGTCGGAGCAATACCAGTCCATCTGGCGCATGTTGCCCTGGTTGGCAAGGACGTCGGCCGGGTCGCACGTAAGGGCGTAGGTCGGGATGAAGGCGATCATGTTGCCCATCTTGACCTCGGGATAGTTGTCGTGCGCGTACTTGATGAGCTTGGCGCTCGCCACAAACTGGTGGTGCACCGCCTGGAAGCGCTCGCTGGCCGTGCGGTCGACCTGGGCCATGGTGCCGGTAAAGCCCTTGATAAGACCGGTGGAAAGCGGCGCGCCCATGTTCATGAGGCCAATGTTGATCTCGTTAAAGGTAAGGAAGTACTCGACCTTGCCGTGGAAGCGGTCCAGGACCGTCTTGCCATAGCGGAAGAAGAGGTCGATGAGGTCGCGGCTCAGCCAGCCGTCGTACTTCTCGACCAGCGCGTAGGGAAGCTCGTAGTGGGAGATGGTGACCAGCGGCTTGATTCCGTGGGCGGCGCAGCAGTCAAAGACCTTGTCGTAGAAGGCGAGGCCGGCCTCGTTGGGCTCTTCCTCCATGCCCGTGGGGAAGATACGCGTCCAGTTGATGGACATGCGGAAGACGTTCCAGCCCATCTCGGCAAAGAGCGCGATGTCCTCCTCGTAGTGGTGATAGAAGTCGGTGGCTTCCCAGCTGGGGTACAGCGCGTCGGGGTCGAACTCGGCATCGATCTGGCGCGGGGTGTTGATGTCGCCGCCACGCATGTGGTCGGGCACGCTCGCGCCCTTGCCGTCCACGTTCCATGCGCCCTCGTACTGATTCGCCGCCGTCGCGCCGCCCCACAGGAAGCCCTTGGGAAATGCCATTGTCATCAGCTCCTTATTCGCAGTGAATATGCCTTTTACTATCATAGCACGCGTAACATGGGCGAAACAAAGCGTACCGATGGGCGGCAGGGGCAAACGAGCTGGTCTCGCACAACGTTGGGGCGTGCGGCCAGGCGAGCCTGGTGCGGGCGCCATTCTCCCCAATCGGCCACTTCGAGTCTAAAGCTCGTACACAGCTACGATTTCGTTACCGCACATCTCTCCGTTCTCTACGAAACCGTACCTTTGGTAAATGGCTTTTGCGCGAGTGTTTTCAGGCTCATACGATAGCCATACCTTACTCGCCTTGCCAAACGGAAACGTGCGGATCAGGGCAATGACAGCGTCTATCGTCTGTTTCCCCAAACCCTGTCGCTGATGGTGCTTATCAATCATCAGTCGCCATAGACAATAGTTTTCCTTGATCAAATCACTCTCGTCTTCGTTGCCGACTGTTCCCTTGCCAATCATGACAAACCCTATAAGTACATCATCGTTATATACTGCCAGAGGCAAAGCGTTATTGCCTTCATTCCGCGTAGCATATGCCTCCGCGAGGCTCTGCAAGTTTTCCGCAACAAAATCCTTTTGTTCCTCAAAAGGCTCCAAGGCGCATACGGTCCAGATGTTTTTGTTTGTAATCTCGTCAAATCTGATCATGGCCAACACCCCTAATTCCTGACTTCCGCAGTAGCTGAGCGCCGCTTGCCCTATTTTAGCAGGACAAGCGGCGCATACGCTTTGAACTTTTTCGGACGGCGCGCCGTCTGGGAGCGCCTCGGCCGCATCGGTCCGCGGCGGCTAAGCGGGCAGCGCACCCCAACTTGGCCGAAAGGGGCCTAGCCCCAATCGGCCATTTCCGCGCAGGCCGGCAACGTGGCCGAAAGGGGCCTAGCCCCAATCGGCCATTTTGAGGGGGATGCGCTCCTGCTCGATGCGGCGCGGACCGACGTGGTCGGGAGAACAAAGCTCCAGGTACAGGGCGTTCTCGTCTGCGGTAAGGCCCGGCAACGGCTGGGCGTCGGCCTTGGGCTGCAGCGGTCGGCCGTGCTTGTCCACCATGGTTCCAAAGCGCTCGAAGGCCCGATAGGTCGCGGCGTCCATAAGGATGCTCCGCACGTCGAGCCCCCGCTCACGATACGCGGCGAGGATCTGCAACCCGTGGACGTCTATGTCGCCCCAGTACAGGACGTGCTCCGCCCGCACGATCCAGTCAATGCCCGCGAGCGTCGCCGTGCCCGCCATGCCGTCTCCCTGAACGGCAATCCCGCCTTCTACCTTGGGAAACCACAACGCGCTGTCCCGGTTTTCGCAAATGACCACCAAGCGCGGCCGATACGGCAGCACGCACGCATCGCCCTCCAGCCACGCATCGTGAGCCCGTGCGCCGCTCGCCAAATACGCCGGATCCAAGTAGCGGAACCGCACCAGACGCGGCCGCTCCTTGAGCTCCAACGACAAAAGCCCCGCCAGCACGCACACCATCTGTCGATGCCCCGCGACGTCCAGCCACTTGGCATGGAAGCCCTCCAACGGCACCTCACGAGCCGTGTATCCCCGCGCGTCATGGCGCTCGAACCATTGCGCCGCGGCGCACACAAGCTCAAAGTCCGCATCGCTTGCGCCACCACGGTTGAGCGATACCAGCACCTTTTGCAAATCAGGGTCTTCCACCTGCGGAAACAGCGCCTGCAACGTTGTCGCGCGTTCACGATAGAGCCGCCAATGGGCTTCTCGGCCAACCGCGCGCGCCAACGCGTCCATGCTCGGCACCAGCACGTGGGACAAAACCGGGTACGCCATGCGCCCCACCTTGCGCGGCTCCGTGCGGCACGCAAGCCCGTGCGCCTCGGCCCACGTCTCCACCGCATCCGCCCGGGCACACACCTGAGCGTAGTCGCCCTCCAGCTCCGCCTGCGACGGCTTTCCCACGCGCAGCGCATACGGCCACGCGTCCGCCGACGGCGTCACCAGCTCGCTTGCCCACATACGGACGTAACGTCGCTCACAAAGCGCCCGTAAGGTAGCCACATCCTTGATCGTCGAGCTCGGGGGCACCGTCTTCTCCTTCCACCACGTCAAAGGTGCTTACGTAGGACCTGCGGTTGGCGTCGGCCACAATGTTGAGCACGCGCTCCGCACGCGACACAACGGACTGGTACTTCTCTTCCGGCACGGCGATTATGAGCTGGAAGCCAAAGCCCTGCCATGCCGCGATCGCGCGCGAGGTAAAGCGCGAGTCCGCCTTGATAAAGCCCTCGTCCAGCATGACCGGCGCAAAGCCCGGCCGAGAAGTGCCGTCGCGACCCAGTCGGTACAGCAGCGCCGCGCCAAGAATGAACGCCACGATTTCTGCCACCTCGCCACCCGACTTGCTCGCCAGCGTCTTAATCGTGCTCAGGACCTTGGTGTTGTCCTTGGCGTCCACCACGCGCGCCGAAAGCGTGACGTGGCGACGGCGGTCCAGCACCTCATTGCGCTTGCGCATGACCTCGGTACGCGTGTCCGTGGGGTCGATAAGCTCCATGAGCTTTGCCGCCTTGCGATGATAGGCCTCCTCCGTGGCGCCGCTGTCGTCGCGCTCGTAGTCCAACAGCGAACGGAGCAGCGCCGAGAACTCGCGCGCGGACTTGGGGTCGTTGCTTCTGCACACGATCTGCAGGCGCCCGCCCTCGCGCCCGTACGGCAGCGTGCGCAGGATGCTGTTGATGGGTTCGAGCTTGTCGTCGATCTCTGCCCGGGCATCGCGGTAGGCGATGTCCAGGGGAATGAGGTCCTCTTTGATCCAGGTGAGCATGTGGTCGCGCCACGGATCCATTTGCTTGTGGAAGCCCTCTTGCTCCAGCGAGTCGAGAAGCGCCATGAAGTCCGGCAGGTAGTCGACGCTGGGAGACAAGTGCGTGTCGGGCCATTTTTCCAGGTAGCGCTCCAGCTGGCGCGTCACGCGGCGCTCCACAACGGTTATGCGCTCCTCCAGCTGACGCCGCTGGGTCTCCAGCGTGGCGCGCACCCAGGCGGCGCTGGCCCCAAAGCCGCGCAGGTTTTCTTCCGCACCGTGGTCCGCAAAGCGCGCGGCGGCCGTGCTCTGCAGCAGCTGGTAGCCGCGCACGTGGGCGCCCGCGCCAATAACGCGCAGGTCAGCATCCTGTGCGTCCGCAAGCTCGTTGAGCTGGTCGTATGTGCGCCGCAAGCGTTCCTGCACCTCGGCAAGGCGGTTCTCGTCGCTTCCCACCTGCTTGAGCAGCAGCTCGCAGGCCGCGCGTGCTTGGGCAAGCCGCGCCTCCAGCGCTTCCAGCTCCTCGTTTTGAGACAAGAACTCCTGGCGCGCATGCTGCGCCGCCGCCAGCGCCTCTTGCGCGCCCAGCACGTCTACCTGCGCAAACTCGTACTGCACGATGCGCTGCGCCGCGCTGTGCTTCTTCACCAGCTCTTGCAGCCTGCCGTTGGCCTCGCGCTCGGCCGCCTGCGCCTTGGCCCAGCGCGCATTCAAGTTAAGCAGCTCTTGTCGCAAGGCCTCGATTCTTGCGGAATTGTCCAGGCCGATGATGCCCTCGACCCCTTCGTCGCGCCCGTGCGCGCCGCGGTTGCCATCACGCGTTTGTCCGCTTATCGTAACGCGACGGCCCTGCCCGCCTAGCTGCTTGGTCGTGCCCACGCACAGCGCGTCGTGATGCTCGTCGCGCACCGTGTTGATGAGCCAGCCCGCAAAGGGCGAGTCCGTATCAAACGATATCTTGGCCGAAAGCATGCTCGCCCCGCTTTGGGCCGTTGCCACCACATGCGTGGGAACGCGCCTAAAGGTCATGCGCTTGCGCAGCTTGAGCTTGTCGATGGAGGCGCTGAACTCCTCAAATCTGTCTTCCGCCACCAAAAGCGTGCGCGCGAAGCCGCCATACACCGACTCTATGGCCCGGCGCCAGCGCTCGTCGGTTACCTCCATGAGCTCGGCGGCAAAGGGCAGCTCGTCCGCCGCCATGCCCGCCGCCTCTGCCAGCTGCTGCCGAGGCTCGCCCAGCCAGCGAGGGATGCGACTCTTGTTCTTTTCGTAATAGGCGAGGTCCTTTTTGAGCTCGGCCGAGCGCGTGTCGATTTCCACACGAGCGGCCACGGCGCTGGCATACTTGGCAGAAAGCTCCTCCTGCGCCTTGTCGTAGCCGTCCAAGAACTGCTGGACCCGATGTCTCAGGTTGCCAAAGTCCCGCGGAGACGAGGGCATCTTGCCAAAGTGCGGCTCCACCTCCTGCGCGCAGGCCGCACGAGCCTGCTCGCACTGCCGCACGTGGTCCTCCGCATGCGACACCGCCGCGTCGTAGGCGGCAAGACGCTGGGTGTATCCGCTTGCGTTTAGCTGGCGGTCCAGATCGTCGCGCTCGGTCTGCTTGTGGCGCAGCTCGGCGTTGCTCGCGGCCAGACGGTCGGTGAGCTCGGCCTCCCTTCCCTCCAGCTCCATGCCATACGTGCGAAGCAGCTCGCGATGCGTCGTGCGCTCCCAGGCGTCAAACACCGGCTCGGAAAGCGCGACCACGTGCTCGTCCAGCTGCTGCAGCACCTCCTCGCGCTCCTCCTTGCTGGCACGCACGTCTTGGAGCGCATCCACGCGCTGCTGCTTGTCGCGCATCTTTTCGTACGCGTCCTGATGCTCGTGATAGCTCTGTGCGGCCTCCTCGGCCCGTGCGAAGGTTTCCGGCACGTCCAGCACCTGCTCGCGAAACAGCTCCGCGATGGAGCGGAATCCCACGCCGCTGCGGATCTTGGACAGCAGGTCCATGACGTCCTTGCCGCGTCCCAGCTCGTCGATCTTGAGGACGCGGTACACATACGTAAGGAACTCGTCCACGCGCGAGAACGACTTGAACTCCGGGCCGATCTTGCGGCGCAGCCGCTCCGCCGTAAAGCTCACGTCCGCGATGTCTTGGACCTCACGCGGGTCGAACGGCCGGTACATGGTTATGCGCAGCTGCTTTATGTCCGAGTTGGCGTTGTAGCCGGCGCCGATCCAAAAGAGCTTGGCAACCGAGAAGACCGTCCCCGCGTCCGACACGTACGTAAGGACCACCGCGCTCCAGCGATTGCACGAGCCGTCGCGCAACAGCTGCGCCACGGGATTGCCGTTTTCGTCTTCCGTGTCTTCCAGCTTGCCGCGCACGTAGCCGATGAGCGAGCGCTTCTCCGACGAAATGCTGCCGCCGCGCCCGCCCTCGTTGCTTGCCGTGTTGTAGCTGCCGTTGCGGGTCATGACCTCGAAGAACGCATCTTCCAGCGTGCTTTTGCCGGTGCCGGAGTCGCCCGCCACGACCGTGGTGGGGATGTGGTCGAACCCCGTCTTTACCTCAAAGCGATGGTAGCCGTCAAACGGCCCAAAGTTTACGAGCTGGATAAGGGCGAGCTGCCATTGTCCTTCTTCCAGCATGCCCAGCTGCAGCATCGGCACGTCACTCATGGCTCTCGTCCTCCTGCCCCGGCTCCTCGTCGCCCATGCCATAGCGAGCCAGCACGGCGCTGATCTCGTCAAGCGTGTACACGACCCCCACCACCGGCATGATTTGGTAACGGCCGTCCGCTACCTTGCGCAAATAATGGTTGCGCTCCATGGCGGCTATTGCCTGGCGCATGGCCTGGTCCGCCGCCGCGATGTCCGGCGCGTCCTCAAACAGGCGCATCATGGTCTCGCACATCTCCTCTTCCTCCACCCACACCACGGACTCGCCGGCGGCCGTGGACGAGAAGTACTTGGTGACCAGCTGCGTTATAAGAAGCGACTGCACATTGTTGAAGTACGTGATCGACTTGATCTTGTAGGGCACGGTGTTGTCTTCCAGCTCCACCTGCTGGGCCAGCGCGATGCCCACGCCGCGGTTGACCTTAAGCGTAAGCAGGCAGTCGGCCAGGCGGCTGCGCACGAGGTCGGGGTCGCTCATGAGGCCGTCCCAAGCGATCTTGTCCTCGTCGGCCGATATGTAGCGTCGCTTGATAAGCGCCGCAATGGCGTGGCGCACGGGCAAGGGACACGTGCCGGTGTCTTCGGGAAAGAGCTCGTCGTGCTGGCGCGGGACGACGCCACTCGTCGCGCCGGCTTCGTCAGCGGCCGTAGCGACCGTCGTGCCGGACGCGGCGGCCGCGTCCTTGTCGTATGCGGAGGAATCTGGCCAGTCTTGCATTGTTGCGCTAGGCATCGAACCGCCCCTTTGTATTTCGTAGTTCCTGCTTAACAAGCATCATGTCCGGCGCCTCCCACCTGCGCTCGTTGCCCTCCAGGTCCACGCAACAATAGACCGCGCGCGCCGCCTGCTCGACCGAGACCCCCGCCATAAGCGCATAGCGCATGAGTCCCGCCAGCTCCACCTCGCGCCGCAGCGACGGGTCCAGCTCGCTAAACGCCGCCGACAAGGGCATGCCTCCCTTTGCGGGCAGCACCTGCTCGAGCGCGTCGAGCACCTCGCGGGTGCGCGCGCCGCCAAAGAAGCGCAGGCGTTCGAGGTCTATGCGCGGCAGCTCGTCCGGATCGCCCACAAAGAGCTCGGGCGGCGCCTGCCTGTCCGTGCGGGCGGACAGCTTATACATAAGGGTCTTGACCTCGGCGTTGTCGAGTGCGTCGGCCATGGGGCCCTTTGCCTGGGGCTGATGCTCCAGCCCGTACGCAAGCACCACGCGGTACAGCTCCTTGAGCTTTGCCGTGTAGGCCTTGTACACCGCATGGTCGTACTGGGTTATGGCGTTTGCCACGGTCTCCGAGCACGAGCGTCGCAGCTTGAGGATGCCGTGCATGCCGCCCACCATGTGCTTCCACGAGCGCTCCAGCGCCTGGCGCTCCTGGGGCTCAAGACGCTTGAGCGCGTCCGAACGGCAGATCATGCGCACACGCGACGTGATCTGGGCGTTGAGGCGGCGGTTGGAAAGCATGCGAATCGCGCCGTTGTAGACCTGCCCCGAGTCTGTACCGCTAAAGAGCTCGTCGCTGCGACGCAGATACTCCCCCACCAGCTCGCCACCGGGACGGTCGTCCTTGTGAAACGAGTCGATAAGGTTGTTGCGTTCCTCGTACATCATCTCTTCTATGCGGCTCATGTCTATGGGTACTTGCGACATGAGGTCAAGCGCGTTGTGATACATCGCCACCGGGTCGAGGTCGGTCGGCAGCTTGCCGCCCTTTTTGTCAAATTCGGCCAGCGCACGCTTGGCCTCCTCCACGCGCGCCACAAGGTCCGCACGCTGGGCGGCGGGGTCCGGGTTCACTACCATAGACAAGCGCGTCAGGGCCTCCACGATCATCTCGACCCGCGGGCTCGAAAGCGTTATGGTCTCGTTGCCAATGGCCTCCGCGCACGCAAGGACCGCCATGGCCTCGGGACGAAGCGAGTGTTCCGATTCGCCCGAGGGCAAGATGCGCCGCTCGAGCAGCTTGTACTCTCGCACCCAGGTTTCGTTTATGACCTCGCGCGCGTCGAGCCGCGTGCCGTCCGTGTGGCACCATACCTTGCAGTCCGCAAACGCAAGCTCGTCCAGCATGGCGTCCATTTGCGCATACAGGACCTCCGACTCGCGATGCGTGGAGCCGTCTGCAAACAGCTCGCGCAAGAGCGCGATGGTGGTCTGCGCAAAGGGGCTGCGCAACAGACGCATGGCCCCGTCCGCAAACGTGGCGTCTAGCTGCGCATATTTAGAGACGACCTCGCTCATAATACGACCTCGCTCACGCTGCCTTCCTTCCGCTTGGGTTCGTTTTGAAGCATCGTATCATGCACGCGTGACAAGAATTCGTGCGCGCACCAAAACATCCCCAAGCCACGGACAAACCCATAACGAACCCATAGCCGTCGTACCATCTAAACCAACACATACAGGCCAGGGGAAACGCCGTGGGTGCATATCTAGACTCAGGGAGTCAAGCCTTCGAGATAGCGAACAACTCGGAAGCCTATGTCGACAAGACCGCAATGGTATCCTTTCTCAACTCTCTGGTAAACACAAACAAGCTATACGCGAGCGATATGCGCCCGCCAGGTTTGGCAAAGCCATGGCGGCAGACATGCTATGCGCCTACTACGGACGCTCGTCCAACAGCCGCGTCTTGTTTGAGGGCACACGGCTCGCCACTCTTGCCAAAAGAATCTTGGACGAGCTGAACGAGACATACCCGCAGGCAAAGCTATGACAAAGACGACCTCTCCCACAGCATGGGCAAGTTCTATCAGGCGACCGGCACACAGTTCGTAATCGTAATTGACGAGTGGGACGCGGTGTTTTGTCAGCGGCAGAACGACAAGGACGGTCAAAGGGAGTTCCTCGACTTTTTGCGCGACTGGCTCAAGGACAAGCCTTACGTCGCATTGGCCTACATGACCGGCATCCTGCCCATAAAGAAGTATGGCCAACATTCCGCCATCAACATGTTTACGGAATTCTCCATGATGTTTCCTCGGCAGCTGGCACCCTACACCGGTTTTACCGAGGCAGAAGTGCGAGCGCTGAGCCAGAGATACGGGCGCGACTTCGCGGCCATAAGGGATTGGTACGATGACTACGCGGTCGCAGACATCGTTGCGGCAGACTGCGCATAGACACTTCGACCTACCAAAACGACCTGACGACGTTTAGCGGGTGCGACGACGTGTTATCGCTGCTGGTTCACTTGGGCTATCTGGGGTTCGACGCCAGCACAAGCGAGGTAGGGCTTGGACATCAAAGGCGGCTTCGCAGGCGGGCGAGGGGTCGGTCTCGGGCCTTTTGTCACCCATCTCGGCCATCCCAGCCGTGCGCCGGAGTTACGCGCTTTCGGGCGGCCTCCGAAAGTGCGTAACTCCTCTTGTCGAAAGAAGCGGTTCGCGGACGGAGCCAAGCCATGTACCTGCGGAAACGTCGTAACATCATTATTCGTATCAACTGAGTTACGCACTTTCGGCTTTTCGGTTACGCACTTTCGTCCTCACAGACGGACCTCGCGGACGCCGTGAGATCATCGGCGGCTTTGGCAACGTGCGGCGGCCTCACCGACGCACCTCGCGGGCGACACGCAAGGTCGATGGGTCCTACCGCAGCTCATGGGGCACGTCGAAGCGACCGTTGCGAAATTGGGTGACGTACACGGCGCAGTTGCCCACATACTTGGACCAGTACGCGCCGCGCGAGTCGGGCGTCAGATACTCCAGGATCCCCTTGAGCGCGATGGCGTGCGTAGACACAAGCACGTTTCCCGGCAGGTCCCGTAGCTCCTCCATGAAGGACCCCGCCCGCGCGACCACGCTTGCCAGCGACTCCATGCCCTCTGGCGCGGGGTTGTGCACGAAGTCTTTGAAGAACGTGACCACCTCGGGCGGGGGAGCGGTGAGGTCCATCCCCTCGTAGGGACCGTAGTCCATCTCGATCAGACGCTCGTCGCACACAACGGGAACGCCCGGCGCAACGATGCGGGCCGTCTGTACGGCACGTTGCAGCGGGCTAGAAAACACGTGGCCAAACGTGACGTCTCGCGCAGAGAGAAGCCGCGCCACGGTACGCGCCTGCTCGATGCCCGCCGCGTTCATGCAAGAGTCGCTTCTACCCTGCAGGGCATGGGACTTGTTAAGCGCCGTTTGCCCATGGCGAATAAGGTATATCACGCTATGCCCCTCTCTTGGGACGCCCAAAGCGACAAGACCCCTAGCCCCTTTGGACAAATCTGTACCACGGGAACTGTCTTCCCATCCGCAGCCCATCGCGCAGCGCCTACGACATGGCAGGCAGCACCATCTTAGCCGCAACAGGAACGGTCATGGTATCCCATTCGCTCGACGATAAAGACCGCGTCCCAATATGAACGTCGGTGGGAAGCGTTGGCCCTGATGCGCCCAAAGTGGCCGATTGGGGCTAGGCCCCTTTCGGCCACTTTGCGTTGGTTGGCCAGATTGGCTGCCAGCGCTAGGCCCCTTTCGGCCACTTTTGGGCCCGACCCACTTGGCCGGCGACGGCAAGCGCGGCGCCAAGGACGACGAGCATCGCCACGGGGAGCGCACGTGAGGCGTCGCCGGTGACTGGCAGCTTGGAGCCACCCGTCACGGTTCCGGTGGTGCCGCCGGTGCTTCCCGACCCAGATATGGTGCCGGATGTGGAGCCACCGGTCGCACCGCCCGGAGTCCCGCCGCCCGGAGTTCCCGCGACAGGCGTTTCGGCCAGACCATCAAACAGGCTCAGGTGGAGCACGCCCGTCTTGTCGACGCTCGTGATCGTGGCGTTCTTCTTGCCGTCCGCCGTCGTGGCGCCCTTGAGGATCTGGCCAAGGGTCTTGTCGCCCTCGGGATGGATCCTAAACTCGACCTCGTCGGCAAGGGCGTAGTCCTGGGGAGCCGTGACCTCGCGCAGCACGTACACGCGGTCGGTGTCCAGCTCGCGCTTGAGCTCGTATTCCTCGCCGTCGGTGGTCCATGTAGCCATGATCTCCTGGGTCTCCTTGTCAATGACCTGCAGCTTGGCGCCCTCGAGCGCCTTGCCGTTGGCGCGGTCGTACTTGCCCACGCTCACGTGCACGGCCACGTTTGCGACCGGATTGCCCGAGGGGTCGTAGTCTAGGATCGTGCGGTCGTCGGTCGAGTCGGATGCGGCCCTCACGCGGTTAGCAGGATCGGAGCTTTGGTACGCAAGATAAAAGCCTTGCTCATCCTCGCCCACGGTAAAGGAATCGGTGGGCTCGGGGTCGATCAGGTGGCCAAATGGCGCGTCCTCCTCCAATAGATAGTAGGTGGCCTTATCGGTGGAGGGCAGCTCAAAGTGCAGCATGCCGTTATTGTCGGACGTGTCGTTGTGCACGTAGGTGTCGTCTGCGCCATCTTCGCCCATCATCCACAGGCCATAGGTCGCGCCTTCGAGCGTCAGGGACTCGTCGTCGTGCGCGGTCTTTTGCGCGCGGATTACGATGGTGTGGTCGTCGTCGGGGTCAGGTTCTGGTTCTGGCTCGGGCTCCGGCTCTGGGTCCGGCTCTGGGTCCGGCTCGGGCTCGGGTTCCGGCTCAGGTTCTGGCTCGGGCTCCGGTTCAGGCTCCGGGTCTGGCTCGGGCGCCGGGTCGGGTTCTGGCTCAGGTTCCGGCTCCGGCTCTTCCTCGCCACCATCGTCGGTCGTGTTGTTGAAGGCGGGCACGCTCCCAAGCGGCTGCGCGCATGCCTCGTCGGCATAGTACGTGGGCCCGCTCGCCGCGTAGACCGTGTTGGTGCCGCCACCCGGAAGGTTCTGGACCATGCGCGTAACGGTGACCTTGGCGAAGAACGCGTTCTTGTCGGGAACGTACGCGTTTCCCTCGTCGTCGGTCGCGCCCGAGGTCTCGCGCACGCGATACACCACATCCCGCACGTTGCCCTCTTGCGCGTGGTTGCCCTGATCGTAGACAAGCTCTCCCAGCGGCACCAGCGCGCCGTCGTTTTCCGCGGACGACACTTCCTGCCATCCCTCGGCCGTTTGCTGCTCCAGCGCGAACCGGAATCCGCCGACCGTGGCGTCGGCACCATCCACCAGCTTGCGCGCCTCAAAGCTCGCCGTCGAGCCCTGACGCAGGTGCTCCACCTCCTGGAACACGTTGTGCCATTCTCCGCTGCCAATGACCACGCCGTTGGCCATGAGCCATCCGGACGACGTCGCGCTCACCGTAACGGTGGCCTGCGGAGCCAGGATCACGCCCGTAATGGAGCCCGCGATGTTGAGGCTTGTGGCATCCGGGAAGTTCCACACGATGCTTTGCGGCATGCTACCTGCGTTTTTGTCGAGAAATCCGTCCGCGCCGACGCCGTTGACGTCAAACTTTTGCACCGTATCGACGTTGCCGGGCACCGTGAGCACCAGCGTCTGGCCCTCGTCCTTAAAGATGCGCAGCTTGGATGCCTCACGACAGATCGCAGCGTAATCCCGCTCGCTCACCGTCGCGTAAAACGTCCCCGCGCCACGGCCGCGAATGTCGACGACATACTTTTGCGCGTACTGGTCGTAGGCGACCTCCGCGTTGGCCGCCACCGCCGCGAGCTGCGCGGACTGGTTTGAGCCGTGCGTCAACATGCCCTGCACCTCGGCAGCAAGCTCGCCCGAGGTCTGGCTCGTGTCCAGGGTCACCACGGTG
>JAGCBF010000267.1 GCA_017652285.1 Atopobiaceae bacterium | reverse complement strand
TTGCTGGACAGGATCTACGCCGAGATGGACCGTCTCGACGACATCGACATGGACGACAAGGAGCAGGTCAACGCCGAGGTGGGGAGAGCCCGCGCGGTCGCCGCGCTGGCCAACTCCGCAGTGGACGCGATGGGCATCACCCTCAAGGCACTGGAGGTCTCGGGGATGATGGACAACGCAGCGGCCAAGGCTTACTGCAAGGGCTTCCTGATCGGAGGCAGGGAATGAGGTGGACCGAGGAGCACGACGACTTCCTGAGGGAATGCATCCCCGGGCGCTCCCAAGCCGAGATCGCCCGGGCGTTCGAGGAGCGGTTCGGCTTCGCGCTGACCGTCTCCCAGATCAAGAACCGCAAGCACAAGCTGGGCATCAAGTCCGGCACCGTCGGGGGACGCTTCCAGAAGGGCGTGCCCGCCAAGAACAAGGGAGTGAAGTGGGACGTGTGGATGCCCGCCGAATCCCAGGAGAGGTGCAGGGCCACCCAGTTCAAGAAAGGCCACCTCCCCTGGAACGCGGACAAGCTGAAGGTCGGCGACACCCGGAGGTCCAGGGACGGCTACATCCAGGTCAAGGTCAAGGCTGGCCACCAGGACGTCCCGAACGAGAACTACCGCTACGCGCACCACCTGGTCTACGAGGCGCACCACGGCCCCATCCCCGAGGGATGCAACGTGGTGTTCGCGGACGGGAACCGGGAGAACCTCGACCCGGACAACCTGGTCGCCGTCCCCAGAACGGTGTGGGGCAAGGTCAGGCGGATGAACTACCGGGATCGGGAGACCCTGATGGTCTGCGTGGGGATAGCGAAGCTCAGGAGAAAAGCCTACAGGCTGGAGAGGGGGACGAGATGCGCGAGGAGTTGAAGCCCTGCCCGTTCTGCGGAGGCGAGGCGGAGCTCAAGCATACCAGCAGCTGGGACTACTACGTGCGCTGCAGGGATTGCGGAGCGCGGACGCGCCAGCACCACGAGAACCACGTGGGCGCGGTCTACGGATGGAACAGGCGGACCGCTCCGGAGCTGCCCGAGGGGGTCGCGCTGGTGGACGAGTTCGGAGAGGTCCTGGACTGCGAGCTCATAGCCATCGAGCACGAGATGGCCAGGAGGTTCAAGGAGATCGTGCGCTGCCGCGACTGCAGGGGCTACCGCCCCGGCGAGCTCTTCGGCTGGTGCGGCACCCATATGACGGCCATCCCGCGCGAGGACGGCTTCTGCGCGTGGGGCATCCCCGCCGATTCTGGCAGGGAAATTCCAAACCGAGGTTTGAACCATGGCTAGGCCGTGGAGCCGCGAGGAGGTCGCGTACCTAAGGGACCACGCGAGGGACGGCAGCGCGGCGATAGCGACCCATCTCGGGCGCAGCCGCCAGGCCGTGAAGAACAAGGCGTGCGAGCTGGGTCTGTCGCTGCTGCCGGCGGCATACGACCGCGGCGAGCTCTGCCCCGCGTGCGCGATGCGCGAGGTCGAGCGCAACACCGTCGCCGGGCGCAACGGGCTGTGCAAGGTCTGCTACACGTACCGCCAGGCGGAGAGAGCCCGCCAGCGAGCCGCCGAGATCAGGGCGCAGCGCGAGTACGACGCGGCGCGCCAGGACCTGTCGAGAGCAAGGAGGGGAAGATGAGCGAGTTGAAGCCCTGCCCGTTCTGCGGCGGCGATGCGGAACTGCATCAAACCTACCATTTGCTGCACCAGACCCACCATCAGGGCAGCGCATGGTTCGCATGGTGCGCCAACGACGAGTGCCCCGTCAAGCCGATGACCAACGACTACGAGACCTGCGTCGAGGCGATAGCGGTGTGGAACCACCGCGCCGAGCGGACGTGCGAGTGGAAGGTTAAGCACTATGGCCCGATGTTCACGGTGTTCGAGTGCAGCGTGTGCGGGTTCAAACGTTACGAGCCATTGGCGATTCGAGGTTATGCGGAGCTAGAGCCGAACTACTGCCCGAACTGCGGTGCGAGGGTGGTGGAGTAGATGGGCGGAATCAAGAGGACAGGGGGTTTCGTGATGACATGGGCCGAAGGATGCGGGCTGATTGAGTGCGAGGAAATTGTGTTCTGCAAGGATTGCATCTACTACGCGGAATCCCCCGACCCGGTTGACCCAGGCTGGCCGATGTATTGCGAGTTCACGCAACAGGAAATGCTAGGGTGCAACGGGTTCTGCGCGTGGGGTGAGAGGAGGGGCGAGTGAGCAAGATGGCGATGTGGTGCCCGCGCTGCAACCAGATCCACGAGCGCGGCCAGCGGTGCCCGCTGCGCAAAGGGAGACCCAAGCACAACAAGCAGTACGACGACGCGGAGTACAGGCGCAACCGCAGGCGCGCCCTCGACCGCACGCAGGGACGCTGCGCACGCTGCGGCAGGCTCATCGCCGACCGAGACTCCAGGGGCGAGTGGCGCATGCGCGAGGGAGGCGTGCATCACATCGTCAACCTCAAGGAGGGAGGCGGCCACGCCACCGGCAACCTCGCGCCGCTGTGCGACGAGTGCCACCTGTTCATGCACCGCTAGGCCGCGAGCCCCTCGGATGCCATGCAGCCCCGTCCCCTAGTCTGGGTGCGGGGCTGTCGCATATCGTGCCCCAGGCGGCGGCACAGCGCGTCTCATCGCCAAAGATTCCCGAGGGGATGGGGGTCTGCAAGACGATCCCAGCTCGGCGCCCAC
>JAGCBF010000266.1 GCA_017652285.1 Atopobiaceae bacterium | reverse complement strand
CGTCGGGACCTTCGTGGCCGTCGACAACGCCTCGGACGAGGTGAAGGCCATAGCCGACAACGTCGTTGACGGCATCGGCGAGGATGGCGTGGCAAAGTGGCTGGAGGCGGCCCTGCGCGGCGAAGCCTATCACCTTTAGCGTGGTCCGCAACAAGTAACTTGTCGTGACCGTGGGCCATAACTACATGCCTACGCCGAGTTCATAAGAACGGTCAATGAGGGCGGCACCCTTGCGGCGTCGCCCTCCCTCTGTTCCAAATTTGCGTACAGCTCACGTGAAGAAGTTAGACATTGTGCGGCAAGGGAGGCCCGCTTTCAACCGTCGCGGCAGGACCTCCCAGGTCCTTCGGTTCGGGTCATATCGTCTGTTGCACCCTTGATGACATTGGAATTACCCCCTCTTACAGTTTTGAATTCTTCCTACTGATTTGCTTGAATTTCTCCTACTGGCATCGATTCCCTAGGGAGGTGGGTACATGCCACTTACCGAAGACGGATATCTTACCCGTGCGATAGACGAAGAGCTGGCTCGGGCCCTTGCGACGTTTGGAGCTGTGCGTACAAGGCCCGCGCTGGTGCGGAAAACATGGGCATCGCTCAACCAGGCCGAAAGCGTTACCTTTATTGGTGACCCCACCGGCAATTTCCAGAACCGCCAGCTTGCCGAGCTAGAAGAACGTTCTACTAACAGCTAGGCCAGTTGTTCCACCTCCGCCAGAATGGCTGCGGAGGACGATGCGAGCCGCATCGATGGCGTGAAGATAGACCCACAAAAGCTTATGGCACACCGTATCTGCGGCGTATTCGAGACCCGACGGCGTAGGCGGAGTAGCGTCATGGGGACGGGGCTTCGTTCGACGCCCGTCTGCTAGAATTGGGGCGAGAAACCACGTCGGAGGGGCGCCATGGTGCGCAAGCTGCCCATAGGAATCCAGAGCTTCGAGAGCATGCGGCGGGACGGATACGTGTATGTGGACAAGACGGCCTACATACACAGGCTGGTAAGCGAGGGCAAGCCCTACTTCCTCAGCCGCCCGCGCCGCTTCGGCAAGAGCCTGCTGGTCTCCACCATGCGCGCCTACTTTGAGGGCAGGCGCGACCTCTTCGCTGGGCTCGAGATCGAGCGGCTGGAGGAGGCCACGGCGGAGCAGGAGGGCCGCGAGCCGTGGGTGGCACGGCCGGTGTTCCACTTCGACCTCACCGGCCAGGACTACCGCACGGTGGCGCTCGGGGACGCGCTGGGCGAACAGCTCGCGCGCTGGGAGAGGGTCTACGGCGCGAGCGGCGCCTTCACGCTCGGAGGCCGATTCCAGGACCTGCTCGAGGCGGCCCACGCGCGGTCCGGCCACCGCGTGGCGGTGCTCGTCGACGAGTACGACAAGCCGCTCCTCGACGTGATGGAGGACGAGGTGCTGCTCGAGCGCAACAGGGGCGTACTCAAGGGGTCAGGTGTACGCAACCGTGGACACTTTCGCCCCTTTTTGTACACGACAGGGTCTCTCACAGGCAAAAATCGTACACAGCCTTCTGGCCACGGGGTGGAATTGTAGCAGGCGTCGAGTCGCACCGCTTCAAACGCGAATACAACGCTATCCCAGTTTTCTCAGAAGACCCGTTTACCATCCCAATCCGCGGCAACGCGCTGCATCGCGTCGTGATTGGCTTGTCCATGCGCATCCCCCAAGCACCTCGACTACCCCAATGGATTCTCTCGCCCGTCTTCTTCTGAGAGAGAGCGCAAGAGAGCTATGCGTGCTTCCTTGTAGGCATGCTCATCGAGGCAATCGGGCCAGCTCTCCCAGTAGCATGCCGACTTATACTGGCGGCGAGATAAAACATCTTGCCTCCCGGGCCTCTTCCTCTGCCCGCCATCCCCTGATCCCCCTCCAGCAGGCGACATGTCTTCAGGATGGGCCTCATACCACCTTGCCGCGCGAAGGTGGCATCTGGCCAAGGAACAGGCGACCTGGTCCATGCGGCTCACGCTACCGAGGTCGAAGCTCGTGACGGGAACGAGCTGGACCCCAAGATACTGAAGCTCACGCATGCGGCGGCGATCCGCATCAGCCTTCCTGATGCGGACAAGGCGCATCGACTCTACCTCGGGATCGGCCTGGCCGCCGCCCTCTCTTGCCGTCACGAGCGACTCCGCCGCCAATGGGTCGAGATGGAAGTCGACGCTCTCGTATTCCAAGTCGGCGTAGGCCTCTTGCCAAAACGCGTCCGGATAGTACACGGCACCGCTCACGTGATCGCGTTCCTCTTCTGGCGTTTCAATCTTCGCATTGAGGAGGGGTTGTTCAAAGCCGTACCCGCCCAGCTCGGTCGGAAGGCTCATCATGAGTGCCATGCGGGTCTCGCCTGGCGATGCCGAACCCTCCATGGCCATGTCGAGCGCCATCTTCATCCTACTAAGCCCGCCGTGAACTCGTATTCGACCCATGTAGCAACGTATCCGCTCGAGGGTGGTTACGGGCTCAAGCCCGTACATGGCCTTTGCAGACTCATCCGGATTCGGACTCAAGGCATAGTTGCCACAGAGTTCCATGATGACCTTGGCCAGCTGTATCGACGACATCTGCGCTGCCAAGTGCATCACGACGAGCTCGGGGCATACGAAGAACAGATGAGGGCTAACGCGCACAAGCGCGTCCACCGGCAGCGTGCGCGGCAATAGCCTGGTGAAGGACTTCTTGCGCCTGACGCGCTGCCCAGGCGCAAAGACGCCAAGCTCAAGAGGTCGTTTTGCCGTAAAGCCCCCCATGTCTCCCAATCGCCAGTAATCCACCCGTGTGTTTGACTCGACAGACGGGAAATCAAAGCCTATGTCCTCGAGCGTCGGCCCCGCCTCAACCACCTTGCAAAATGCCTCATCCTCCCACGGCGTCAGGTCGTCGCTGGCATCCTTGCTTGGAACCTGGCCAGGCAGGTAAGCGATACACTCGACCGTTGGCGGATACGCGAGCCAGACGCTTAGCCCTCGGTACCGCACGGCCCGAAGCGCCCTAAGAGCGCTCTCCCCAGTAAGAACGTGCATTGAGCCTCCAAAACCGCCACAGTTTCGACTACAAACATCAGTATACCTGTTCTATTCCTGCATGTTTACAATATTAATAGCGTGTAATGTGGCGGTTTTTTGCTTGCTTACCCTAGCCACATGCCTTGCGACACCTATAAACGCCGAGGTGAAAGGGGTCAAATTGGGACGAGGTGTCTCCCCGGCGGGCAAATCGCACCCCACTTTTGGCCTCGATACCTGCGCTTTTGTGGGTGAGGTTTTCCCACCGTGGGGATACCGCACCACACAGACCGTTTGGCAATCCTCAAAATTAGGCCATTTAACTGGGCAAACGTCTCAGAGCCCTGCTATGGCCCGATAAGTGGCATCATGGACCTTTGGTCCACCGACTGCCAAAACACCTGTTCTAGAGCCTCATGAGGCGACTTACAGACCCGCTTTTGCCCGCCAGCAGCGTAATAGGACATGGAGGGGCGTATGCGCACGTCCGCATGGTCTGACTTCCGATGTAAACCTTACCTTGCCCTAGGCCAGCTCCAGCACGATGGGAGCATGGTCCTGACGGGCTCCCGAATCCAGCATCTCTGAGCGGATGACCCTGTCCGCGATGCGGTCGCTGACTAGGAAGTAGTCGATTCTCCAGCCGGAGTTGTTGATCTTTGACGTGCGCACTCGCTGTGCCCACCAGGAATAGGCTCCCTCCACGTTGCCATGCAGGTGGCGGAAGGTGTCGGTGAACCCCCTGCCCAACAGGTTGGAAAAGCCCGCACGCTCCTCATCGGTAAAACCCGCCGAGAAGTGGTTGCTGGCGGGGTTGGCCAGGTCGATCTCCTCGTGGGCTACGTTGTAGTCCCCGCACGAGACCACGGGCTTCGTGGCGTCAAGCTCGGCCAGGTAGTCCGCGTAGCGCGCGTCCCACTCCTCGCGCTCCGCCAGGCGCCGTAAGCCGTCGCCGGCGTTGGGAGTGTAGACCAAGTTGAAGTAGAGGTCGCCCAAGTCTAGGGTAATCATGCGCCCCTCGTCATCCATGGGCTCCGGCGCGCCGATGGAGGGGAAGGCCGCCTCGACGGACATCCCCTTCTTGAAGAGGGCCATGGTCCCCGCGTACCCCTTGCGAGCCGGCTCGTGGGAGCTAACCCAGACGCAGTCGTAATCCGGGAAGTACGCTGCGAGGGCCTCTACCTGCTTCTTGCTCATGTCCTTGACGGGGAGCTTGGTCTCTTGGAGGGCGATGACGTCCGCCTCCTCGGCGGCAATCGTGGCAAGCACCGCGCGCGACAGCTCCGACCTGGGACTGGTGCCCGTAAGAGCCGCATTCAGGGAGTCGATGTTCCACGATATGAACTTCCTCGTGAGACGCGCCTTCCCTTCCCCCTCCGCAGCACGCGGAGCCTCTCCCACCTCGGTGGCCGGCTGCACATCGGCCGCATCCCTGGCGTGCTTGTATGTACCCCGCTTAAGGGTCAGGTCAAGCTCGCCCAGTGCCTGGTGGAGCACCTCCGCAGCTGCGCGAATCTCCCGCTCGTGAGCCTTGCCCGCCAGAGCCTCGTCCACCGCGCGGGCATAGTCACGCTTGTGAGCGTCGTTGAGCCGCTTCCAGGGTATGTTCGCCATCTCGGCCAGGCACTCCTCGTCAAGGCCGGGCAGCCTCCCCTGCAAGACCAGCACGGCAATCACCGGATAGCCGGCATAGCCCTGCCAATAGGTCGCGTTGTCGGTCGAGGAGTAGGTATCGCCCTTCCAGGCGACCTCGTAGGTCTTGGCGCCTTCGCTTGAATCCACGAACGCGTAGCCCTCGTGCATCTCGACACGCCCGTCCGCAAGGGCGGAGTACGCCTCGTAGGTCTTCTCGACGGGTGGCATCTTCTTCATGGTCTTCCTCCGACGTCCGCGCTGCCTTCCCTTAGACGTTAGCATGTTTCGCCGTCCTTGGACAAAAAGAACCCAGTATTGCAGAAATCTCATCCAAAGCCTTAACCCGTAACGCCCATAGCGGATTTGATGGGTGCTAGATGAACTATGCCTGCCAATACCTGCCATGACGGGAGAGACACCCATCGCGCGTCCGCGCAGTCAAGGACCGAAGAGCACGATGCATGACCCGAGCCACGAGCCCATGCAGAAGGACGCCCCGTCGGGACGGACCGTCCTCTCAAGAACCGCTATAGGAAGCGCCTACCTCCACGTTGAACTCGACGCACGCCCTGCCCCGCACGTCACATTACGCGCGGCAAGCCGCCGCGGCAACATCTCGCCCCTAGACGTTGCCGCGGCGGCTCATAGCCACACACCGAGCAGACGTACTTGCCCGTCTCGGTCTTGAAGGTGACCTCGCCGAGCGGGATGGTCTCGGGTGGGTTGCTCAGGTCTACAACCGCCTTGCGCTCCAGGTTCTCGGGACCGAGCGGCGTATGCGTGGAGAGGTAGACCGTCGGATGGTGGCTCACGAACTCGCGAATGTGGTCCATCGTCTCCCGGGCAGCCGCAAGGTCGTCGAACACCACAGAGAGCTTGTTCTCATAAAGAGCCTCGTCCGTATAGGTAATGTCGCCGTGAATCATGTAGAAGAGGCCTTCCGAGGCGTCCTCCACCACAACAATGCTGTTGCCGTTGGTGTGACCCTTGGCCTTGATGAAGGTGATCCCGTCCAGGATCCTCTGAGATTCGGGGAAGTTGTAGTAAGCGCCGTCCGAGAAATGCACAGGCTCGATGTTGGCAATGCCCTGCAGCTCGGAGGCGCCGAGCTCGTCGGCATTCACGAATATCTTTGCGTTGGGGAAGGACCGCAGCTCTCCGAAATGGTCAATGTTTGACCCCGCGCGTTTTACGGGCATCGCGCTATACAGTGACTTTGACACCGAACGCGCACGCATCAGCACCGGCAACGCCAAGGTCAACCAGCTCGTCAGCAACGCGCGCTGGGGCATGAGGGACAACTTCCTGGACACCGCGACCGACTGCCCGCAGCGTGACGTGAGCTGAGGTCTTCATGCGCGGACGGACCGCACGCGACCGGGCACGAATGTGGCCGATTGGGGCTAGGCCCCTTTCGGCCACTTTGTTCGATATGCCGACTACTCCGTGGGCTCGGCAAACGCCTTGATGGAAAAGTTGTCGTACGAATATTGTCCGGCGAGCACGCTGCCGGACTCCTTCTCTTTCGCGTCCTTGTCTGCCAGCACGTCCACCCAGTCCTTCCATGCGCCGTTTTCATAGAAGTAGCTCTCGCCCCTGTTTACGACGGTCACGACATACTTGGACTGCTCGAACATGGTGCCCACAAACTGATCTATGGCGAATTTGTTCATGCCTGCCGACACAGGAGCGATAAAGACGCGCTTCCCGTCTTCATCCACGTACGAGGCAGTGGTCACGACCGCGAGGCGTTCGCCCTTCTTGAACTCCATCTCCTTGTCAACGTCAACGCGGTGATAGCCGACCAGCTCGAAGTCCTTGGTGGTGCGGAAGAGCAGTTCGCCGTCGGTGGGGTCGCTCGCGTCGGCGCCCAGACGGTAGATAGCGAAGGTCACGCGCGTGTCGGGGTTGGGCGCGTACGTCGACACGCTCTTCACGATGCAGTCGCACTCCGCCTCAAATACGTTTGCGGAACTGACCACGTCCTCGCTTGGCTCCTGGGGGTAATTGATGTTCATTTCGTCGTCGGGCAGGTAGTCGTACTGCATCGCCACGATGCCGCCGTTCGTGCCGTCGCCGACGCTGAATCCAAAGGTCTCGGCATTCGTAATGCTAACGTCTTGGTACGATAGCCAGAAGTACCCGGTGTGCTTTCCGTTCTCGTCCACGATGCCCCACGGCTGCCTGTTGACCACGTTGCCCAGATCGTCGGGGGCGGCGTCGGTCTCGGAGCCCCAGCTGTTCTTGACGAGCCACGCGCCGTCGACGTCCGGGCGAAGCCCTTCCTTGAAGTTCTCCTTGGGGTAGTTGTCGTCCCAGCCCACGATGCACACTTCGTGATCCGCCGTATGCTCCAGGTCTTCGTCTTCCTTTCCGCAGAACAGCGCCCATGTGTCCAAGTTTATGTACTTCCCCTCGCCCTGCTCCGGCAAAGCGTTGTCGGACTGATGGGCAACCGCCACGGCGCGTCCTGCCAGCATCTCTCTCTTTGCGGCGGCCTGGCCTTCCGCGGTGCGGATGTCGGGCAGCTTGTTGCCGTCCTTGAGCACAGCACCAGAGCTGAGCCAGCGGTTGTAGAGCCCGCCCTCACGGCGCTCGGGAATCGTCCAGTCGTCGCCCATGTAGTATTCGTTCAGGTCCTTGTAGCGTTCCACACGCGCGTTGTACAGCGCATCGTAGGCCTCTTCGGCAGTGCTCACGTCGTCGTGGCTGGCAATGTACTCGTCAACCGTCTCGCCCGTGAAGACCTTGAAGTTGGGAACGAGGTAGTCGCGGATGACCGTTTCCTTGTCCTGGGTGGTAACGTAGTCGTAGGCCGTTATCTCTTCGGTCCCGCGATAGGGGAACGCAGACTCGTTGATCGGGCCCACACCCATGGCAAACAGTGCTGTCGCGTACATGGGATGCCCACCCGCATCGTAGATGTCGTTACCCCTTATGCTTTCGTCCATCATGTAGACGCCTTCGCCCGCCTGCGCGGGGTCCTCGCCCTCCGTTATGGGGGAGAGCCCGAAGTAGGCGAGGTGCTTTTCGGAAAGGTCGAGCTTGGTGTCCTCGTAGGTGGAGCCCATGGCGGAGAGGATCGAGGACTCGGACGCCGCGATGACGCCGAACGACCAGCACGCGCCCCAGGGGTTCTGCCGCTTCACCGGCGTGACGAGCCCCTTCTCGCGCATGTCGTACTGTGCGGGCAACTCTGCTTGCGCTGTGGTGTCCTGGTCTTCGGCTTCCTCGTCGACGACTGCCCATTCGGGCGTGTCCGACGATGCGGACTCCTGTGCCGTGGACGCGGTTTCTGTTGCCGTGGACTCTTGTGCCGACGACGTGGACTCCGATGCCGCAGAAGTGCTGGCGGCGTTGTTGCTGCAGGCGGCGAGCCCGGGCGCCATAGCGAGCAGGCCGGCCATGATGGCGGCAATTGCCTTTCGTTTGATCATCGATACCTCTTTCTTAGACTGTCCGACGGGGTATTGCAAGGGGTAAGTCCGCGCCTGTTAATAATACCATACCGGTGCAACGCATCATTCTTTTTCGTATGTGGCCGATTGGGGCTAAGCCCTTTCGGCCATCCTCGCCAAGCTTGGCGTCCAGGGCGACTACGAGGGCATCGGCCACTGCGTGCTCGGCTACGCCGAGAAGCCAGCGGGAGCGGATGCGACGCGCAAGGCTGACCGCGTGTTCTGGGCGGAATAGGCCGGATCGCACGTCAAACGAGGATGCGGCCACCACGCTGGAGCACATCTCACGTTCGGCCGTTGTCCGTGTGCCGACGCGCCTTGGCTATAACCAATAACAAAAATACAAACCATCGCCATTTGTAAGCCCCATCGTCGCCAGGTGGAGACAGGCCATTCATCTGTGATATATTTCATAGTAATTTGTATCAGATTCAAGTGCGAGGGAGGAAGCATGTACACGGGTAAGAAGAGCAGGCACCGCGGGTCGGCCGCGGCGCGGATCCTGGGCGTGGCGCTAAGCGCGTCGATGGCGCTGGGGCTCGTACCGGCCGAGGGGCTCGCGTGGGCGCGGGCCGAGGCCGTGGGGCGGGCCGGCGGCGAGGACGGCGCGCTGGTGCTCGACGGCGGGCTGCCCGAGGACGAGGGCATCAGGCTCGTCTCCGAGGACGAGGCCGTCGAGGTGGCCGGGCCCGCGGAGCCGACGGAGGCCGGCGGGCCAGCCGCCGCGAAGGAGACCGGCGTCCCCGAGTGGGCAGTCGACGACGACCCCGAGGCCGCGGAGCCCAAGCTTACCGCGCAGGCCGCGCTCCCGTCGCGGTACGACCTGCGCGACGACGGGTTCGTCACGCCCGTAAAGCTGCAGACCCCATGGCAAACCTGCTGGGCGTTCGCTGGTATCGCCGCGGCGGAGACCTCGATTCTCTCATCCGCGGGAGCCACGTACGCAGGGAGCAATGTTGACCTTTCCGAGCGCCACCTCGCGTGGTTTGCGCTGCACCCCGTCACGGAGGAGGATGACCCAGACCAGGCAGGCGAGGGCACGCGTCTGGTGAGCGATGACCCCCACGCCGCCTATGACGTTGGTGGTAGGGCCATCTACATCACCACGCTGTTCTCGCAGGGCGTAGGGCCTATGCCGGAATCCTTGTTCCCGTATCGAGGGGTGGGTACGGACGGGACGTCGCACTTCGTTAAAGCACTCGGGATCTCCCTCGCGGAATTCGACAAAGACCCCGAGCAAGGTGTGCTGTTCGTAATAGCGGACGAGATTGGCGGTGACAAGAATGCCGCTCGGCAGACGCTGGAACAGATGGCACAGACGGAGAACAAGAGCTACGAGGAGAAGCTCGCCGAACTGGAGGCAAGAATCAGGAGCGACATAATCCAAACGAGCTATTACTCCCGAGACGATGACTGGACGATTCCCGCGACGGACGCAAACGGCAACTCCAACCGCACGTACACAGCCTTCCAGGTGCTCAAGGACGGCAACGTGCTGCCTGAGTACCTAAACGACGACAAGACGCCCAACGAGGCGAGCATTACCGCCATGAAGCAGGAGCTGGTTAACGGTCACGGTGTTTCTATCGCCTACAGGGCCGATGTGGCACAGCCGGGGCAGAATATCGACAGCACGTACATGAACCAAGAAACATGTGCACAATACACGTTCGACCCGTTGGACCTCGACCATGCGGTGTGCATCGTCGGTTACGACGACAACTTTGACAAGAGCAGCTTCTATCATACGGTGTACAAGAAGGACAAAGACGGCAAAGTCATATACGAAGACGGTCAGCCCGTCGAGGACACGGAAGGCACTGCCAAATCGACTCCCCCGGGCAACGGCGCCTGGATCGTGAAGAACAGCTGGGGCTCCGAGACCGACATTACGACCGACGACCTTGGCAACTCGGTGGGAGCAGGACTGTACGGTATCCCCAATGCCGAGGACAAAAGGACCGGGTACTTCTACCTCTCGTATTACGACAAGTCAATCCAGAACCCCGAGACGATGACCTTCTCTGCCAACCTGCTTGGATCCACTGGCACCATTGACATCTTGCAACATGACTACATGCCCGCAACAGGAGGTTTCTACACAACCGAGTTCGGCCAAGTCGCAAGCTCGGCAAACGTCTTTGAGGTGCCGCAAGACACCGAGGTGAAAGGCATCTCGACGCGCACGTCAGAGGAGAACCAGCGCGTAACGTTCGCAATCTACCTGTTGAGCGATGGCGCCACAAGTCCTGTTGACGGCGATCTTCTCTGGCAGACCTCGAGCAACTTCGAGCACGCGGGCTTCCATCGCATGGACGTCGACCAGCCCATCGCCGTGAGCGCGGGGCAGAAGGTCTCGGTGGTCTCGACGGTGTCCAAGCTGGACGAAAGTACCGGCAAGCGCATCTACAGCGTGTCCGCGAACCAGGGCTTGACCAAGGAGGCTATAGACCAACTCAAGTCGTATAACATCAACCTCAAAACCTATTCCACCGCGATCGTGAACGAGGGCGAGAGCTTCCTGTACAAAGACGGCGCGTGGGTCGACTGGGGCCAGTACCTCGCAGGCGTTCCCGCGCTAAGTAATATAGACGGTCTCTCAGTCAATGCCGATTCCTACACCGACCTGCTTGCGGTCGATAACTTCAGCATCAAGCTGTACGCGACACCCGCCGAGCACGCGCACGAATTCTCCTACTCCGCCTCCGGCGCGACCATCACGGCGACCTGCGGGGGCCCGGGCGTCTGCGACGTCGGGGACACGGAGCTCACCGTTGTGGCGCCGGCAGACCTGACCTACGACGGGCGCGCCAAGGCGGCGACGGTCGCGGGCGGCGGCGGCGCCTTCCCGGCCGCGCCGGAGGTCCGCTACCTG
>JAGCBF010000265.1 GCA_017652285.1 Atopobiaceae bacterium | reverse complement strand
TCCACCACGCGGAAGAGCGTCTTGCGCGTGACGCCCTAGGCCTTGGTGCCAGCGTACAGGGGGGAGTAGCGCGTGGGGGCGATGACGACGGCGTCGCGCACGCCCATCTCGGCGATGACCTTGCCCAGGCCCTCCTCGCTGGCGCCCAGGCTGGAGTAGTTGGCCGTGTCGAACAAGTTGATGCCCTGCCCCCACGCGTAGCGGATGGCCTCGCGCGCCTGGTCCTCGCCAAAGCGCACGTCGATGCCGCCGTTGCCGGGGCGCCCGAACCACATGCAGCCAAAGCAGATGCGGCTTACGTTGAGGCCGGTGTTTCCCAGACGTGTGTACTCCATGGTGCTTCCTTTCCTGTGCGTTGCGTCTCGTCCCCTCGGTGACCCTTCGTTACGCGATCGCCCTCTTCGCCCAAGCCACAGCCTTGCCCGTGGAGCGCACGGCGTCGGTGCCGCGAATGGAGAGGCCCTCCGTCACGTTGGCGGCCGGATAGCTGCGGCGCAGGTCACCCACCGAGCCACCCAAACCCGAGCCCTCATTGGTGCAGAGCGGGGCGATGGTCACACCCGATAGGTCGCACGCATCAAGGAAGGTCTTCACCGCCATGGGCATGGTGCCCCACCAGTTGGGATAGCCAAGCACGATGGCATCAACGCCCTCCATGCTGGGCAGCGGCCCTTGGATGGCCGGGCGGGCCTGCGCGCGCAGCTCGCGCTTGGCGACGTCGGTCGTGGCAAAGTAGTCCTCGGGATAGGCCTCGACGGTCTCAATCTTGAAGAGGTCGGCGCCCAGGTCGGCGGCAATGGCCTCGGCAAGAATCTCGGTGTTGCCCTTGGGGAGGTTAATCACCCCGCCGTTGCCGTAGTTCTGACCGGCGCGGGAGAAATAGGCGACGAGCGTGGACATGGCGTGCTCCTTTTGACGGGTTCTTGTTCGTTGAGTCCACTATATGCGCCATATACCTAATGAACAATTCGGTTTTCTTGCTGTTATAATTAGTCTGTCTTATTAAAAAAGCGAGCCAACCACAAAAGACCCGCCTCAGAAACGGAGCAGCCATGGAGCTTCGCCAACTGCAGTACTTTCGCGCCGTCTGCGAGACCGGCTCGTTCACCCACGCCGCCGACACGTGCTATGTGAGCCAATCGGCCGTATCGCAGCAGGTTAAGGCCCTCGAGACCGAGCTTGGTTTTGCGCTGACCGAGCGCCAAGGCCGCAGCTTCCAGCTCACGCCTGCCGGCAAGCTCTTTGGCCGCAAGGTGGCCGACATCCTCGACGCCCTCGAAAACCTGCGCTTCGAGGCGGAGGGCGTGGCCAACGGATGGGCCACCACGCTCTCGGTTGGCTACCTCAACCGCTACGAGGGCTGGGAGGTGCAGGCGGCCGTCGCCGCGTTTGCCGCGCGGCATCCCCACATCCCCATCAACACGATGTCGGGCAGCCACGACACGCTCTACCACTGCCTGCGCGACGGCACGGCCGACATGCTCTTCTCCGACCGTCGCCGCGCGCTCAATGACGCCTATGTCAACCTGCATCTGGTGGACGGCTGGCAGTACGTGGAGGTGTCCGAGGCGAGCGACGTGGCCTGGGCGTCTGAGCTGCGCGTTGCCGATCTCCGGCACCTGCCCTGCATCCTGATGGCCACCGAGGACCAGCAGGACGTCGAAGCCGAGCATTACCACGATGTGCTGGGTTTTTCCAACGACTTCCTCTTTGCGCGCTCGCGCGAGGAGGGGCGCATGATGGTGGCGGGCAACCGTGGCTTCATGCCGGTGGAGATGCGCGAGCAGACGGGCCGCACCGGCTCGATCATCCGGCGCATCCCCCTCGTGGGACAAAATGGCCAACTCAAGAGCGAGTACTACGCCTACTGGCCCAAGGACCGCGAGAACGTGCTCATCCGCGAGTTCGGCGACATCCTGCAGGGCATGTTCGAAAGCGAAGGATAGGTGAGCCCTCCGGGGATACTCCCAATGACACTTAGGTAGGCAACTTGTTGGCAGTGCGCGGGCTTGACAGCGCGCGGACGCACTGGGGACTGAGAAAAAGCCGCTCTACCTGCGGCTGAAATACAAGGTTGGGTAATGCTCATTACCCAGATCAGGTGGAGGGTCGGGCCCGCATTGGAACCCCTCTCAGCCGGCGTGCGCCAGCTCCCCTCAATCATCCCATCAGGCTACGGACGATGCCTTTCTCACGCATCCAGCTCCAGGCGCATGAGCACCAGCTCCTGCCAGCCGGTTTGACGCGATTGGAAGCCCCGGGGGTTCCTCCCGTACTCGACGAAGCCCACGCTACGGTAGAGCGCGATGGCCCGTTCGTTGTTCGCGACCACATCAAGCTCGAGCTGGGCGTATCCCGCCGCCTTCGCGCATTCGACGCAGGCCTCGGTCAGCGCGCGGCCGACGCCAAGCCCCCAGAACGCCTGCTCGACGCTCACGCCAAACTCGGCCCGATGCCTCAGCTTCTCCTTCGCGCCAACGCAGCCGATGCCCGCCGTGCCGACCACCCCACCGTCAATCTCAGCAAGAATCTCTATCTCGCTGTCACTCTCGGCCCTTTCCCTCAGATACCGCGCCTCGTCCTCAAGGGTAAGGTCGCCCTCGCCAGGGTATGTGAGCAGGAAGTCCGTCTCTTCGTGCGTCAGGTTGAAGCTGTCCAGTGCCGCTCGCGCGTCATCAGCCGTACCGTTGCGCAGGAGGCACCGTCTGCCATCCTTCAGCGTTATCCTCTTGCGATATTCCATGAGGTGCTCACCGGCTTTCTCGGGTCTGAGGTTGACATGCGACAAAGTATAGCATAACATGTGTTGCGTAACACTTGTTTTCTATGTAAAACAGATAGAGGATTGAGTGACAATGCCGCCGAGCGTGAAGTTCACAAAGGAGGAGATCGTCGATGCGGCCCTGCGCGTGACGCGCGCGGCAGGCATCGGGTCCCTGACGGCGCGCTCCCTCGCAGCGGAGCTCGGGGCCTCGACGCGACCGATGTTCACATACTTCGACTCGATGGACGCCCTCAGGCATGAGGTCCATGAGGCAGCAAAGGAGCTCTACCGCTCCTACGTCGAGCGCGGACTAGCCGAACCCATCCCCTTCCTCGGCGTCGGCCAGAGCTACATCCGCTTCGCGAAGGAGGAACCCGAGCTCTACAAGCTGCTCTTCCTCGAGAGGCCCAACGGCTCGGACGGCGGCGCCATGGAAGCCCTCGCCTTCTCGCAGGACCTCGTGCGCACATCGCTCATGCGCATCTACCGGATGGACGCCGAGCGGGCGGACTGCTACTTCCGCGACCTGTGGCTGGCTGCGTTCGGCCTCGCCACGCTCGTCGTGACCGACGGCTGCCCCTACTCCGACGAGCAGATGAGCGCGATACTCACCGAGCTCAGCCTGGCCGTCTGCAAGGCCTACAAGGAGATTCCGGGCCTGCACCGGGGTGAGTTCGATCGCGACGCGATCTTCAGGGAGCTCACGAATGACGAAGGCGTGGATGGCAGATGACGAAAAGGGCGTCACCAGGCGTACCCGCTTCGGGCAGAGGACCCGCACTTTAGGATAAGAAGATGCACATGAACAATTCCTGATTCTGAGGTAATCCATTGGCGCCGCTTCTTGTTTGCCAGCTCAACCGCATAGGCAATGAGCGTCGACATGTTCTTCTCCTTCTTTAGGCATCACGTTGACCTCATCGAGGAGTTCGCCGACATCCTACAGGGCATGTTCGAGGACAATTCCAACCTCTAGCTCCACTTCGGCGAACACCGCTCACTATGCGAACACTGTCAGGCGGTTGTTAACGTTCTTACCGAGTGTTCCACCGATTTGGGACGCATGGGTGCCTGGCTCTCTGTAACCGAGCTGACGTAGTCGTGCCGGTGGGGTTTTCGAAAAACCATGGTGGTCCTGCGGAGTGGAATTCTGCTCCAATACAGCGACATCTGATCACGAACGTCGACCTAGCCAGGGTTTTAACAGGTATTATGCATGTGGGTAATATCGAGGTTGGGGAGGCGCGCATGGTAGGGGGAGCTACGAGAAACGACCCGGCAAGGACGAGTGCATTCCGGCTGCTTTGCGTTGCCGTATGCCTCAGCTTGCTTGTGGTCTGCGGGCGTGCATGGGCGGAGGAAGCACCAGCGAAAGGCGGTCAGGATGCGGCGACTGACATCGAGCTCGTCCTCGACGATGTGTCGGTGCCGACTCGTGAAGCCCAGGATGGGGCCGAGGCCCTTTCTGAAAGCCTTGACGCGGCCAATTCCGTCGAGGAGCCCATCGCAGCTGATAACGAGTCCGACACGGACGGTACGGAAGCATCGATTCCCGACGCCGAGGATCAATCCAAGCCATACCTCATTACCCAAGACTCCGATTCGACCATGCAGGACAACGGCATTCCCACTCTTCGCCTGAGCATCGACCCCGATGAGTACCAAAACATGATCAACTCGCCTTTGCACGAGTATCGGGCCGCAGGCGCAACGATCAGCATCGACGTGCCCGATGGGTACACGGGCGAGTTTAGCACGACCGAACTACCCGACCTGGTGAATCTCTCTCTGGAATACATCCGAGGACGTGGCAACTCGACGTGGCAAGACCCCAAGCATCCGTTCAGATTCAAGCTCGACAAGAAGGCCAACCTTCTTGGTATGGGGAATGGTAAGCATTGGGTGCTTCTCGCGAACTCCTATGACGATACGCTGCTTCGCAATCGGCTCACCTCGTACCTGGGTAGACGGCTTGGGCTTGATTACACGCCCAAGATGGAGCCGGTCGACCTCTATGTGAATGACGAATACACAGGCAGCTACGTGCTGACTCCGCAGGTCCGCATTGACGACACAAGCGTCGCCATTGACGAGCTGGGACCCAATGACACGTCCGAACCCGAAGTCTCGGGCGGCTACCTCCTAGCCCTCAGGCCCTACGATAGAGAGCCGGACATCAACAGGTTCACGACCAGCCGGGGCGTCGAGTTCCTTGTGAACGATCCCGACTTTAGTGAGATGGGCGATCAGGACACAGACGTCCTGCAAGCGCAACGTGCGTACATCACCGCGTATCTTCAGAGCGTCGAGGACGCCCTGTTTGCGGACACCATGGCAAACGAGGACGGCGTGTCCTACGCCGACTACATGGACTTGCATTCGGCTGCGGCCTACTGGTGGGTGCAAGAGCTGAGCATGAACTCAGACGGCTTCATAACTCCCAGCACGTACCTGTACAAGAAGCGGGATGGGAAGCTGTACTGGGGCCCGTTGTGGGACTTCGATATGGCCTACGACGGCAACTGGTTGACGCCGGAAGACTACGAATCGCTCACCTACACGTGGCGCATGAAGTGGCTCGACCACATGTGCGTGAACGACGCGAACTACCAGCAGCTGCTCCGCGACACCTGGAGGGACTTCGACGCGATTCTGGATGATGTGGTGGCGCAAGGCGGCGTGCTTGACCAATACGCGGCAGAGATCAAGGACTCTTGGATGGCCAATCAGCGACTGTGGTCCTATGACCCCATGTCCGACGAGGAGGCGGAGCGCCACTTTGATGAGCAGATCGAGGTGCTGAGGAACTTCCTCAAGAATCGCCAGGCAGGCATTAGGGCATCCGTTGATAAAGACCTTGGCGACAGGTGCAGGACGGTGCGGTTCATCGTTGACGACACGGTGGTAAAGACTGTCGAAGTGCGCCGCGGCGGAAGGCTTGACGCGTATGACTACCCGCCCGACCCAAGGAAGGAAGGCTACTATTTCCTGGAATGGCGATGCGAGGGTGAAGCGGGTAGTGTGGAGTACCACAACTTCGATGAGGACCGTGACGTATACGCGGTGTTCAAGCCGGATGAGGAGATAACGAGGCCAAAGGGTCTGTTCTTCGCCCTTGATGACGTGTGGGTGGATAGCAAAACCCCGATTTGGAGCAACGGTGTCGTGATCGTGCCGAGCGATGTCATCGACCGGCATCTGACATGGACGTCGTCCGACCCGAGCGTCGCGGACGTCCTTCCCTCAGGGTATGTGAAAGTGAGGAAGGTGGGCGAAACGGTGCTCACCTGCACGTCTTCGAATGGCCTCACCGCCTCGTACACCCTCCACGTCTACGACCCAAACGAGACGAAACCACGCGACCTTGAGAGCTTTGAGCTGGAGAGCGATCGCCTGGAGCTGAAGGTCGGACAATACGGCCAGGTGAAGGCCAATCTGTTCCCGCAGCCGGCGCGCGATGCGGCTCTGGTCTATCAGTCTAGCGACGAGTCAATCGCGTCTGTTCATCTGTATGGCGGCGTCGTTGAGGGCGTTGCGCCGGGGACCTGCACGATCACGGTACGTGACGTCTACGGCAAGATGGAGCGGCAATACACGGTGGTGGTGACGGGCGATGTGGACCCGGAGCCCGAGCCCGAGCCGCAGCCGGATTCCGAACCGGAGCCGGAGCCGGACCCGGAGCCGGAGCCGGAGCCGGACTCGGACCCCGAGCCGGAGCCGCAGCCGGACTCGGAGCCAGAGCCGGATCCGGATCCCGAGCCACAGCCGGACCCGGATCCCGAGCCGCAGTCGGATTCCGAGCCTGCCGTTTCCAGCACCGCGGCGTCTCTCTTTACATCGGGCGACAACGGCACTTGGTCAAATGGAGGCGGTGACCCTCTCGGCGTCAAGTCTGAACGCCTTGAGAATGACACCGATGGCGCTCCTGCGGCGGCGAGTGTGACCAGCACTTTGACCGAGCTCCCAAAGACAGGCGACGATTCGACCATCGGTTCGATGGTGGCGTTGTGCGTCTGTGGATTCGTTTCGTTTGCCATTGGCTTGCAGGTGCGCAGGAGATGCTGAGTTAGCTGACAAGAGAGAGGCGCCCGAGTCGCATCTCCCCGGTTCGGGCGTCCTCGCGTGTGAGGATGTGCGTCGACGTGCGACTGGAGGACCGTGGCTGGCGCGACTTCCGGATATACAGCTTAGCCAAGTCAAGCGCCATCCAATAAGTCGGCGGGGTCGTAACGCATTTGCGCGACGGCCCCGCCAACCCTTATGGTTGCGATGCCGGAAGCCTGCAATCCTTCGAGCTTGGCGACCATCTGCAGGCACTTCTCCAGAGATGCGTTGCATACCCGTATGGCTACGGTCATTCTGTGAGGGACTTCTGCGACGGCCGCTGGTGGGAGGTGCGGGGTGTCCCTGACCTGGGGGGATCAGTTCATGGCAGACCTCCTCGCGAACGCTGACGACGCGAGAGAGTTCATGTCGGAGTTTGAACAGCGCTTCCAAGTACAAAGCCCCCACTCCTGAGGCACAAGCATGAAGCAGGAGACGATCCCACTCGGAAGAGACAACCGGTCTCCACCTTTTTTTCGACTATGTGACGCAGAAGAATGCACGACAGTATTGCCACAAGAGAAAAACGTCCAAGGTCCCATTCGAGTTGAGTTTGACTGCCTGGCCAGTACCCTCTGCCCATCCATAAACGTAGTGATAGTATCTCTATGTAACAGTCCGTCTGCGCACACAATGGCCGATTGGGGCTAGGTCCCTTTCGGCCAGTTCCCGCGAAAGTGCGGTTGGCGAGGGGCAATTCCCGACAAAATGCGTTTCGCGAGGGGCTATTCCCAACAAAATGCGTTTGGCGAGGGGAATTCCCGAAAAAATGCGTTTGGCGAGGCTCGTCAGATTGAGTTTTGCAGGAAAAACCCTCGCCAGATTGATTTTCGCGGGAAACTCTCCTCGCCAGATTGATTTTGATAGGAATCGCCCCTCGCCAGATTGATTTTGTCAGGAACGACGAACGCCGGGCGCTCGCCAGATTAACTTTCGGAGATACGCCGGCTGTGGTGCGTTCGCCGCGCGCGATTTTTCCTCGGAACGGGCTCGTGTCGAAATGGCCGAAAGGGGCCTAGCCCCAATCGGCCACTTACTGTCGGAGAGAACTGGCAGAAAGGGGCCTAGCCCCAATCGGCCACTTAGAAATGGCCGAAAGGGGCCTTGCCCCAATCGGCCAC
>JAGCBF010000007.1 GCA_017652285.1 Atopobiaceae bacterium | reverse complement strand
TCGGCCTCCGCCATCCATTCGTCCGAGTAGCCGTTGCCGTCAAAGATGATGCGCTGATGGTCGCGGAACGTGTGGCGCACGAACCGCATGGCGATGAGCGAGAAGGGCTCGTCCGCGCGGTCGGCCACGTAGTCGCAGAATCGCTCGCACTGCTCGGCGACGGCGGTGTTGAGGACCACGTTGGGATCGGACAGGTTCTGCTGGCTGCCGCACATGCGGAACTCGAACTTGTTGCCGGTAAAGGCAAAGGGGCTGGTGCGGTTGCGATCGGTGTTGTCGCGCAGTACCTTGGGCAGTTGCGGAACGCCCAGGTCCATTTGCAGCTCGCCCGTGACCTCGGCGTGCTCCTTGCGAATGAGGGCCTCCACCACAGGGGACAGGTTGTCGCCCAAGAAGACGGAGACGACGGCGGGCGGTGCCTCGTTGGCGCCCAAGCGGTGGTCGTTGCCTGCGGAGGCCACGCTCATGCGCATGAGGTCGGCGTGCTCGTCCACGGCCGCGACCAGCATGGCGAGGAACACCAGGAACTGGAGGTTGTGCTCGGGGTCAGGGCCGGGTTCCAGCAGGTTGGTGCTGTCGGACGATATCGACCAGTTGTTGTGCTTGCCCGATCCGTTGACGTACTCGAAGGGCTTCTCGTGCTGTAGGCACACCAAGCCGTGATGGCTGGCGACAAGGCGCATCTTTTCCATGGTTAGGAGGTTGTCGTCAATGGCGAGCGAGCCCTTCTCGAATACGGGCGCAAGCTCGTGCTGGCACGGGGCGACCTCGTTGTGCTTGGTCTTTGCAGGCACGCCCAGCTTCCACAGCTCGTCGTCGAGCTCCTTCATGTACTCGCTCACGGTTGGGCGAATGGCGCCGAAGTAGTGCTCTTCCAGCTCCTGACCCTTGGCCGGCGCGCAACCAAAGAGCGTGCGACCCGTAAGAATGAGGTCGGGGCGCGCCCGATAGTCATCCTCGCGAATGAGGAAGTACTCCTGCTCGGGGCCGATGGTGGTGATCACGCGACGCGGCTTGCGGCCAAAGAGCTCGAGCACACGCTTGGCCTGGGTCTCCAGGGCGTTTTGCGAGCGGAGCAGCGGGGTCTTCTTGTCCAGCGCCTCTCCGGTGTAGGAGATAAACGCCGTGGGGATGCAGAGGACCTCGTCCTTTATGAAGGCGGGGCTCACGGGATCCCAGACGGTGTAGCCACGGGCCTCGAAGGTCGCGCGCAGCCCGCCCGAGGGGAAGCTGGAGGCATCGGGTTCGCCGCGCACGAGCTCCTTGCCGCTAAAGGCCATAAGGATGCTGCCGTCGTCGTTGGGCGTCAGGAAGCCGTCGTGCTTCTCGCTGGTTATGCCCGTGAGTGGTTGGAACCAATGCGTAAAGTGCGTCGCCCCGTGTTCGAGTGCCCATTCCTTCATGGCGTGCGCGACCTCGTTGGCTATGTCGAGGTCAAGTTCCGCGCCATCGTCGATGACGCGACGCAGGTCCTTGTAGGTCGGCTTGGGCAGCCTCTCCCTCATGTCGGCGTCGGTAAACAGCAGCTCTCCCCATTCGGCCGTGACTTTGTCGTGTGCCATTGCGCGCTCCCTTCGTTGAGTCGAACAAACGCGCAATAGAGTAGGGAGGCCGTATTTCCTGCTCATTTCCATGTGGTGACGGAAAACCAAGTTCTTCTTTGCGACGGGGTTACCCGGCCGCATGCCAAGGCGGTGCAAGGGGGGGATGCCTGAAGACAATACATCTATAGGGATGGGCTTGCCCCTAAGGACCCTTGGGGCTATCTATGACCGTTGGAATCCCGCTCTGGCCGTCCTATTCCGGCGCGATGCGAAACGCCACCATGTGCTGCTGGATCAGCGGATCGGTGCGCATGAAGAACACGCGTCCCGCTACGGGAGCCGTAAGAGACTCCAAAAGATGCGCGTCCATGGCGTCCAGCACGGCCCCGAGCCGCTGCCCTGCCCTCACGTGGTCTCCCGCGTGCGCGGCAGGCGCGAAGAAGCCGGACGAGCGCTCGGTCCTTACGTCCACGAGTTCGGCCTCGCGCAGGACCTTGGTAACATGACCTGCGGGAACGTCCATGTCGCCGTCGAGCTCGATGATCTTTCGTGCTTGGAGGAATCTTAGCACGGCGTCCGTCACGACCTTGGCGCTGGTCGTGTCGATGCGGTCGGTCGCGCTGCTGTAGAGCGAGAAGGCATGCGTCCCGGATTCCTGCCAGGCGTAGTTGAGCGTCGTGGTGTCGAAGGGGGTCGGCTTTCTATGAAGCGCAAACGGAAGACCAAAGTCGCCCACCAGCTCAAGGGACTCCGTGGATACGAGACCTTGGTCGGCAATGCGAACGTGCGGCAAAAAGTCTCCGGGCTGGTTGAAGCTGCACAGCTGCATGCCGTAGGTAAACAGGCGGGCCACGCGCATGACGGCCGCGGCAATGCGCTCCGTGCTTCTTCCCTGGGCGTCTCCGGGGAAGCTGCGGTTGATGTCGGCGTTGTCGCCCGGCCAAAAGCGCTGCTGCACGTTCATGGAAAGCGGGTTTACGCACGGAATGATGAGTATGCATTTGTTGGCCGCTATCATGCCCGCCTGCTCGATTCGCGCCAAGAGCGAAACGAGGCTTGCGCACACGAAGGCCTGCTGCGCCTCGTTGCCTCGCATGGAGCCGATTATGGCGCACGACCTCGCGCCTCGCTCGTTGCCAAATTCGAAGCCACGAATGCGCATGGGCTCGCGATGAGGAATGTCCATCTTGAATATCGTTCCGCGAATCACGTTAGTCCTCCAGTATTCGAGCGATCAGGGATCCCGGGTACACCACCGGATACGTGCGCAGGGCAAACAAAAGACCCGCGCATGGCGCTTTGACCTCCTGCCGCACCTCGCCTTCCAGCGGGTCGACCACAAGTCCGATCGTTTGTCCGCGCCGCATGGTCGCACCACATTCTGCGCGTGGCAAAAAGAGCCCCGGCTCTTCTCCCAGCAAGGTGGTTATGTCGGTGCCGCCAGACACCTTGGGATCCGGCATGGCGATCGTGGGACCCGACCAGGCTTGCAGCTCGCTTAGCAGTCGCAGGATGCCCTCGACGAGCCATGCGCTCTCGTTTTCGGCCTGGCGCATGTCCGAGCCCATCTTGACCACGAACGATGGCGTGCCCTGCTGGTTGAGCGCATGGGCCAGGGTTGACTGCGCCGACGAGCTTGGACGTTGCACCCACACCAGCCGCAGGTTGAGCAGGCGGGCAAGACGAACGAGCGTCTTGGCGTTGTCGTCAATGCGTGCCTGCGATATCTCTTGCACGAACTCGTCGGAGGACTGAACGATTACGCACGCGGTGGCACCTACGATGTCGGCCAGCACGGAAGCGGCGAGCGCTTCGGTAAGGTTGCCGTCCGGGTTGCCGGGAAACGTTCTGTCGAGGTCTATGTCGAACTGCGGCACGCCGTGCGAGCGCACCGAAAGCCCCAGCGTGTTGAGCGCGGGGTATATGTCGACCACGCCCGCAAGGTTGTGCAGGTCCTTGGTCAGGCGTCGGATCAGCTCGTAGGTAACGTATTGCCCCACCAGCTCGTTTCCGTGCATACCCGTTACCAGGGCGATGCGTGGCCCGGCCTTGCGCATGCCGACGATGCGATTGCGCTGCACTACCAGGTTTTCTCCCATGGGGAGTGCAGCCG
>JAGCBF010000264.1 GCA_017652285.1 Atopobiaceae bacterium | reverse complement strand
TGACCTTATCGGGGTCATCATCCGATTTGCCGCTCGCGATTACTTCGCAAAAGCCCTTTGCCGAACCCTTCCAACGCAGGTCGGATGTCTGACGTGCGGCGGTCGCCCCGTCTTTGCCGTCATCGCCAACTGCCGAAGGATGGTATCCCGACTCCACGCCATAGAGGTTCTCCAGATGCCTGATGTTGGAGATGTTGGCCGTCTTGACGGAAGCAGCCCCCTCCTGCTTCTCATCAACGATGCTCGCAAACAGGCTGTTCGTATGCTTGCGAGCGCTCCTGGCTTCCCTTACGAGTTCTTGGTTGCTATAGATGCGTACATAGAGCGTGATGTTCTCTCCAGGAATGATGCTGTTTCCCGCGCCACCTTGGCACCACGCCTGCTCGGCAAAGTGACCCCCAGCCACCGTGATGTCATCAAGTACCAGTGTGGGGGTGGGATCTACAAGAAAGTCCGCATGACTGAACTCCTTGACCAGCTTATCGACCCCACTGGTGTCTCCATGCATGATGAGCTGAATCTTTGCTCCTGGAGCTGCAGTAAAGTCCGTGATATTCGCAGGCTTGACCGTTACGGTGAGCGTCTCGGCGTTCCTGATCGTAAGCGCCGGCGCAGACAACGACTCCACGCTGGCCTTCTTTAGGTCGGCGCCGCCGTACCAGCCCAGGATCTTGTTTCTGTCTCCACCATAGCCATCGAGTCGTGACTGAGACTGCACTGCCTCGTCGCCCGTATATCCAGGCGAACCAAAGAGTTGGTCGTAGTCGCCACTGCCAAACGTGACGTCGCTCATGCTTGAATGGTCGCTGTAAAACACGTCGCGCACGGTCGCGCTCTTCCAGTCGTAGCGAATCACATAGCTCCCACCCAAACGAACCGTGTCGTCCAAGGAAAACGAAGGGAGCATGAGGTTCAGCGCCTTTGCGTAATCCCCCAACGCAAAGCTCTCGCTGCCGTTTGCGAAAAGACCGTAGTCGTAGTCGTTCCCGTCGGCATCCTCATCCCGATAACCCCTGTCCCCAGCATCCAAGCCTTCCAACAATCCCTGGCTCTGTGCCATGGTCAGATGGTTTTGGGCCGCGACAAAGATCTCTCGCGCCGTTTGGTCAAGCTCGAGCCGCTTCATCGTGCGCTGATAATTGATAACCGCCAAAAAAGCCACGCCCATAAGGACGACCATGATTGCGACGGCAACCATCATCTCCATCATGGTAAAACCTTTGTCGAGTCGTTTAGCTCTCATAACGCACCTCGCGTCCTTTATCGGGCAAAGCGTGTCATTACGTTGTACGTATCGATGCGGGCAAGGGTGTGGCCTTGCACGTCTTTGACTTCCAGATCTTTGAACTCAACGTAGCCGTCCGAGTATGTAGACGAACCGAACGTCACCATAAGCCCAGGCGTTATGGCCGTATCGGATAAAAGCGGATGGGGTGACGTCTCGGACTCGATGGGCGCGAGTCCAGACGCCGCGCCATCTACGCCAATGCTGCCCATATAGTACTGTTTCATCAAGCCCTGGCTGCTCCCTGCACCATTTTCGATAGACGCCCAGAACCCATCGCCGTCCTTGTAATAGAGCTTTCCCGTTCCGTCAGGGTTCTCGGAAACTATCTGCGACGCCACCCCGAGCTCCGCCCGCAGAACCGTTGCCGTACTAGACAGTGCCACCTGCGCATTTGCCGAGTTGACGGTACGATGGTACGTGTCTATGGCAACGGGAATCCCGGTTGCCATCAGCGTCGAGGCAAGCGCCAGAATCAGCATCGTGACGAGCATCTCCGTAAGGGTAAAGCCCTGCACGGCGCGTTCGCCCAATGGGTTCGTATGCAAACGTGGCCGCCTCATGATGCATCCCTCTTATACAGTACGATGCTGGAGTCCCCATCGTTTTCATACACCTGTATGTCGATGGACTTCCCTTCTTCTTTGTTTATGGGAACGCCAAAGCTCACGGTCTTCTTATCGCCCGCGGAAACATTCGTACTCGCAACCAAGGCGCTCTGGTCGGAATAGAACGTCTCGATGTGACGCGTGCTGGTCAAAATAACGTTGATAGAGGACCCGATTGCCGTCGCGAGCATAAGGAGTGCCAACGAACTGATCAGGATGGACACGAGCGTCTCCACCATGGTCTCGCCGGACCCCGAAAGCAACTTATGTAGGGTTCTTCGCAATATGCTCATGAGGAATCACCGCCTACCCTAATGGACTCCCCATCCCACGTGAGTATGGTTTCGTACTCGGCACGGTACGTGCCGTCAAGCCCCCTCGTTACCCTTGGGGCCAGGTCGTCGACGCCCAGCTTTGCCGTAATAGTCGCATGGAACGACTGAAAGCCATCATCGCTAAAGGAAAAGACCAGGTCGCCGTCCTCCTCGCGCACGATCTTGACCGTAACGTCCTCCAACCGCTCGTCGGATGAATGAGCGGTAAGCGCGTCGTATTCCTTTTTTGAAGCAGACACAGAGTCCAAGCCGAGCAGCCTTGGTTCGAGGTCGCCATGCTCGTTTGTTAGCGAGCTCTTGATCGTTGAATCGCTTATGGTATAGCTCGTACTCACAAGCGTCGTGCTCGTTCCAAAGACCAGGTCGCATGCGATCTTTTGGAACAGCGTCGAGGGCTTCTCCTCGCCGTCCACGGTAAAGGTGTAGGTCGTATGCTCTCCAGGCGTCAAGGAGTCATCCAGCGACTCGCAGGTGCGCACGATGTGCACTTCGGCGCCATCTCTCCCTTGGTTCAATTCGTCCCAAATCAACTCTGCCGCCGAAGACACGTTGCAGTAGCTCTTCTCCATCTCCTTGAGCTGGCTCACTCGACCAATCGCTGCGCTGCCCGCAGCCAGCACGATTGACGCCACCGTTGTGCACACCAAAAACAGCATGAGGGCCATGGACAGCGATGCACCGCGCTGTGAGCAAATTTTGCGCTTGACGTGCGAAAACATTGCCGACCCCCTTACAGGCAATCGATATACGTATAGATAATTACATGTTATCATCTTT
>JAGCBF010000263.1 GCA_017652285.1 Atopobiaceae bacterium | reverse complement strand
GACGGCGGGCGGCGGGGCCGACAAGCCCAGCGGCCCAAATATGGCCGAAAGGGGCCTAGCCCCAATCGGCCAACTCAGGCGACCGAGGCGCTCCGTTCGGCCAGCGTCAGGGCGCGACGGTAGCTCAGTGCCGCGAGCACGCCCGCGACCAGCGTAAGCGCAAGCGCGAGCAGCGCGTGGCTCACATGCGTGCCCAAGAACACGACCGCCGCCACAAGGGCCATGGTCACGAACATGTTGGGCAGCAAGTACACCGCGACCGCCGTGCCCCGCTTTATCACCTCGACCTCGTTTTCCCAGTCCAGACGCAGATGCCGGATGCCGCACACGCACCCCCACGCCGTGCTAAACGCGCACAGCGCCAGCCCCAGCAACACGTACAGCACCGCATCGACCACGGGCACCCGGGCAGACACGCACAGGCACACCACCGCAAACGTCATAAACGGCACGGACAGGTACAGGTTAAACAGCATCTTTCCCTGATACAGGGTACGCTTGTCCAAGGGAAGGCTCTGAACGATCCAGTAGTTCTTGCCCTCAAGCGACGGCGAGCACACGGTCGTGGCCACCATGCCAATAAAAAAGTACACTATAAACGGTATGGCGGGCTGCAGGATGGCCGGGTCTATCGGTGCGTTGTACATGACGGCCCCAACCACGTTGTCGAACCCCACCACCAGCACGACGATCCCCATCAAGACGGAAAACACCTCGCCCATGGCCGCGTTGACCATGTACGTGGTAGAGCCGGTCAGCCGCTTGAGCTCCTTAAACGCAATGGCGTTGAGCACGCTGCGCTGTCGCTGGGCCGCCATCGTGTAGCTCCCTTTGGCCCCGTGCGACATGAGCGCCGAGTTGATGCGCCTATACGAGCCACCCACGACGACAAACACCACCGCAAACAGCAGCGCGCTCGCACCGACCAGCAGCAGCCCGCCTAGCACGTCGCCCGCGACGACCGCGTTGGCGAACCACCCAGCGGGCACGTACACGCTCGCCGCGCGATCGGTGAGCTCGTGCACCTGCCGCAGCATCGTAAAGACCTCGTCATCCTTAAAAAAGTACCCCGCTATGTAGCTGGACGACATGCACAGCATAACGAACGCAAGCGTAAGGACGGTCTGAACGATGTTGGTCTTTTTGAACCCCACGCTCACCCTGGCCACCAAAAATCCCGCGAAGGACGCGACCAGCATGGGGATTATCGGTACAAACAGCGTAAGCACGATCCACAACGGGTACACCAGCACCCCCGGACGCGCGTACCACCCGTAGCCAATCAACATTGCAAGCGAAATGCTCAGGTTCCAAGGCAGGCTCTTAACGTACATGTACAAAAACTTGCAGCCTGCGACGGTCCTTGTCTCAAACGGCAGCGACACGAGCAGGTCGTATTCCTTAAAGTTGAACAGGTACCCGTTCGTCTTGAACAGGGTAGTGACAAACGCCAGCAAGCTCAGGGCCAGCGCGGTCAGCACGGGTACCGCGTCGATGATGCCAAGCTCGCCGTATCCCACGCACGTCACGATGCCATAACCCAAAAACATCGCATACAGGACCGCCAAGCCCACCAAGTTTACGACGACGCGACGGCGCCTCTTGGGGTCCTTGGTATGGCGATACTGGTTGATTTGGCTGGTCGACAAAAGCAGCGTCCTCAGCAGCAGCCAGGTGCTCCGCAGGCTAGTCGCCATTGTCATCCACCTCCAAAAAGGCCTCCTCCAGCGAATGGCCCTCGGTGAGCTCGTCCATGGTCCCCGCCGCGATTATCTTGCCCTGTTTGATAATGGCCACCTTGTTGCAGAGCTTCTCCGCCACGTCCAGCACGTGCGTCGAGAAGAACACCGCCGCGCCTCGCGCGCACATGTCGTGCATAATTTCTTTAAGCGTAAACGTTGCCTTGGGGTCCAGCCCCACAAAGGGCTCGTCGAGCACGAGCAGCTTGGGCTCGTGGATAAGCGCCGATATTATCGCCACTTTTTGCTTCATGCCGTGCGAATACGAGCCGACAAGGTCGCCCAGAGCGCTCGTGATCTCGAACAGGTCGGCGTAGCGAGCGATGCGCTCCTGTCGCTCGGAGGCACCGATGCCAAAGACGTCGGCCACGAAGTTGAGGTACTGGATGCCCGTGAGGTTGTCGTACAGGTCGGGGTTGTCTGGAATGTAGGCCGTCACGCGCTTGCACGCCAGCGGCTCGGCCTTAACGGAATGGCCGTCTATGAGGATCTCGCCGTCCGTAAAGTCGAGCACGCCCACCACGGCACGAATCGTGGTCGACTTGCCCGCCCCGTTGTGGCCTATGAAGCCATAGATGTCGCCGGGCATGACGGCAAGCGACACGTCGTTGGCCGCGAGCTTGCCCTCGCCGTATGCCTTTGAGTAATGGCTTATCTTGAGCATTGCCTGAGTGTCCATATGGTCACGCATCCTCTCCCTTGAACGAAATGCGGTGTCGGGGCCCTTGCCCGTCGCAGCGCCACTACACGTGCTCGCGCAAGAAGCCTTCCACGATGTTTATTACCTGCGGCGTCCAGAACTCGGGACCGCCGTGGTCTGCGCCGCGCAGCAGATACAGGCGGCTTTGGTGACCGGTCGCCTCTAGCCGCTGATGCAGCAGCACGCTGCAGCGCGTGTTGACGATGCGGTCCTTGGTGCCGTGGATAGTGAGCACCGGCGCGATCTGGGTCTCGCGGCCAATGTTGCAGCGCACGCTAAGAAGCTCGCGCGCCGCGTCGTCCTCGCGCAGGTTGATGCCGCCCATCTCCATGCCCTCGGGCGAGTCCGGCAGGTTGTGGTTGACGGTCGAGGGATTGGAGTCGTCAAAGGTGAGGTCGGTCGATCCATACAGGTTGACGATGCAGCTGACCTCGCCCGACACGCCGGGAAACAGATTCGCGGGCTTGTCGTCGTCGTGCAGGATGCCCGCGTAGACCGCCGTGTGGCCGCCCGACGAGTCGCCCATTACGGCCATGCGCGCGGGGTCCACGGCGTATTCCGCGGCATGCACGCGCATAAACCGCACGGCGTTGCGCGCGTCTTGGATCGGCGCGGGAAAGCTCGCCACGGAGCTGTCGCGGTATTGCACGACGGCCACCACAAAGCCGCGCTCCGCCAGCCGCGCTATGCAGGGAATGTTGGCGTACACGTTTTGCTGCATCCACGCGGAACCCTGCACGTACACCACGCAGGGATAGGTGCGCGACGTCGGCTCGCCTGGGGTCGGGAGCGGGGCGTTGCGGGAGCGAGGGATAAGTATTTGAAGCACACGGCTCACGCCGCCCACGCACTCGTACTCCACGTTGGGGATGTAGGTCACCCCCGGCTCGTCGCCGGTGGTGCTCAGCCACGTGGCGCCGGGCACCTCCTCCTCAAATGCGGGAAACTCGTCGTAGGTCCAGGCCTTCACTTCCATGGTTGTCCCTTCCGTTGCATGCGATGATTACATCTATTGTATCAGGTGGACGATTGTGGCTAGGCCCCTTTCGGCCACTTTGGCCCCCCGGCCCTTGTCGGCCACCGCACCCCGTCGCCCGCCGGCCCCGTCGGCCATTTTGGCCGATTGGGGCTAAGCCCCAATCGGCCACTGGGCCCGTCGGCCACTAGGCCCCGCCGTTCGTCGCCCT
>JAGCBF010000262.1 GCA_017652285.1 Atopobiaceae bacterium | reverse complement strand
TGTGGCCGTTGATAAGAATCATGACCTCCTTGGAGTCGCACACGGTGCCCACGCCCACAGAAAGCGCGGTGGCAGGGACCTTCTCGGGGTCGTTGTCGAAGAAGCGCGAGTTGACGATGCGCGTGTCCGTGGTGAGCTTGCGTACGCCGGTGCGGGAGTTAAGGCTGGTGTAGGGCTCGTTAAAGGCGATGTGGCCGTCCACGCCGATGCCGCCCATAAACAGGTCGATGCCGCCGTAGGAGGCGATCTTCTCCTCGTAGCGCGCGCACTCGCCCTCGGGGTCGTCGGTCATGCCGTTAAGGATGTTGATGTTTTCCGGCTTCATGTCTACCAGGTGATCAAAGAAGTTGTCGTGCATGAAATACCAGTAGCTCTGGTCGTGATCGTGGTCGAGGCCCACGTACTCGTCCATGTTAAAGGTCACGACGTTGGCAAAGCTCAGCTCGCCGGCCTGGTTTTGGCGCACGAGCTCCTTGTACACGCCAATGGGGCTGGAGCCGGTGGGAAGGCCCAGCACGAACGGGCGGTCCTCCGTGTGGTTGCGGATCTTGTTGGCGATGTAGTCCGCGGCCCACTTGCTCATCTTTTCGTAGTTGTCCTGAATAACAACGCGCATGATATATCTCCTTGAGTAGGTATCTGGTATAAGCGACGCTGAAAGAGCCTCTGTTACGGTGTTGATTCCGCTTTTTGCTCTCTTTCTTTCGGCCCGTCGCGCATGGCCGTGGCAGCACCCGCCGAACGTTTCGATAACTGCCATCCTCGTCAACCCATTACGGTCCTGGCGCTAACAGCTCCCCGTCTTCCTCCTTTCGCGGGAGTCCGTTTGGAAGTATTAAATCACAGCGTGCCGCACTGCGTACAAAACACATGACGTGTTTTACATACCTGAGAAGAGCGTGGCACAGTGCCGGGCGCAGGAGGCCAGCCCCAATCGGGCGCAGGAGGCCAGCCCCGATCGGGCGCAGCTACATGAGCAGGTCATCGACGGAGGTGCCCTCGGCGAGCACGTCAAGGTCTACGTGGCCAGCTGCGTTGGCGGCGCCTGCCACCTCGCCCACGTCGCTGTACTGCCAAATGGCCCATCCGCCTTGCGGCCACTCCACCCAAGCGGGCCACTTGCGGCACGAAATCCACAGGTCGTACTCGTCAAAGTGGCCCCTCAGGTAGCGGTCGTAGATGTCGTTGCCCGCATATATGAGGGGCTTTTGGCCGCAGGCGGCCTCGACCGCCTGCAAGAACGCCCCAAGCTCACGGTGCACGTCCTCGGCCGCGGGCGGGTTTTGCTCCTTGTCCCCGTACCACTCCACGTCGACGGCAGGCCTCAGCGAGCGGATGGTCGCGTCGTCCCAGGCCCTTTTTGCGGACGCGACAAAGCTCTGCGCCTGATCGGCGCCCGCGGAGTCAAACGAGAAGAAGTGATACGCCCCAAGGGCGACACCGCTGCCGGAGGCCTGCGCGCACGTGGTCGCGAACTGGCCGTCTGCGTAGGTCGCGCCTTCGGTCGCCTTGGCATACACGAACTCGATGTTTTCGCTGGAAAGAGCCCCGAAGTCGACCGCCCCCTGGTACTCGCTGATGTCCACGCCCTTTACGCCCGCGGGCGAAAAGATCATGTTGGGCCGTATGACCTCCGTCTTGACCCCCAGGAACAACGCCGCCACCAGGACCGCGATGGTGATGACAACGACTAGGATACGCTTTAGCATTCAATATCTCCTTCCATGTATGGCACGGTGGCCGGCGCGGGCGACCGATCGCCTACTCCTGCGCCTCGTTTTTGGCGCGACGGCGCTCGTAGGCGAGCATCGCGGCACCGGCTGCGGCGGCAAGCGCGCCCCCGACTCCAAGGCCGCCATTGTCACCAGTGTAGGGCGTCGCCTGACGCCCGGACACGCCTCCTGTCGCGGCAGGGCTGCCAGACGCACTTCTTGGAGAATCAGAACCGCCAGTGGTGCCAGTATTCACCATCGTCATAGGGGCATCCATGGCGTCTGCGTCATCGTGGTGGTACACGCTGACCTCGAGGACCTCCATCGGCGCCGCCGGCTCGGGCACGCTGTACTCTACGCCCTCCTCCACGAAGCCCTCCGCCTGCGCCGCAACGGCACCAGCAGTCGATACCGCCGTGGTCGGCGAGCACGTGCGGAACTTCAACTTCTTTACAATGCGCTCGCCCTTTTCGTCATAACCGCCCTTCCACGTGTCGGGAATCCGTATCGTGACCTTGTATATGCTGCATTTGCCGGGAGCAAGCGCCCAGTCGGGCTCGACGCCCTCGAGTCCGCTGCCGTCCAGTGCCGTTGGGTTGAAGGTCGACTCCTGGGTGCTGTCCTCCGTAAAGGCCAACGGCACGCTGGCCACCACGGCGCCCTCGTGCCACATCTCCACGGTGCAGCCGCCAATAAAGGTGTTGCCGTCGTTGCGAATTAAGATGAAGAAGTTCATGTCGTGCCCTGGCACCACGTATTCGCTCTCGGCGACGGCCTGCATGGCGGTGACGCAGCGCACGAAGGGGATGCGCACGTGGTACACGTTGCCCTTACCGTGCTCGCGGTCCTCAAGCCCGCAGCACACCACGTCGAGCGCGCCGGCCGCCTCGGTGACGCTTACCACGTGGTCGATCTCGTGATTGAGGTTGGCGAGGTAGAAGGGGTCGGAGAAGCTGCCGTTGCGCACGCGCGAGCCAATCAGCCAGGAGCGACTCACGGGCGCCGCCTTTTCGAGCCGGACGTCGGCCTCGTCAACCCCGGTCGTCGGCTTGAGCTCGGCAACGCCGCTCTTGGTGCCCGGCCAGTAGATAAAGTCCCCGTACGCGCCAAAAGACGACATGGTAAAGTCCTTGGGGCCAATGGGCGTGGCCCTCATCTGGGGATTGGTGCCTTCTGGGTCGTCGATTACCACTTCGCACAGCGGCCTTTCGATGCCGCCGCTCTCCGGCTGATTCTGGGCCTGCGCATCGGACTGCGCGGGCGCCCACGTGGCAAGGTAGCGCTCCTCGTTACCCCTGCCAGACCAACGATGAAGACGCGTGTTGCCATCCTGCGTGCCCACAAGGCGTATGTTCTTGATCTTGGGAATCAATTCGTCGTTACCCGTCCACAGGTACTCGCTGATAGGCGAAACCTGCAGTACGTAGTATCGGGCTACGGTGTTGCTACGAATCATAAAGGTGTAGTGATCTCCCACCCTTTCCCAGAATCGCAACTCGTTCACGGACTCGTCTGTGATCTCGCCCATCAGTTTTTCAATGGCATCCGGCAGGAAGGCCCCCGTGTAGTACCGTTGCGTCAGCAGCATGTCGCTGAGGACTTTGCCAACAAAGACCATGCCCATGCGCCCGCGGGCATTGTTGCCCTTGTGGCTGATGGCGCCAAAGGCCGTGTCGGCCGAGCGGTCCAAGAAGGTAATGAGCACCGTCTCGTATTCTGACATCATGGCCCGTGGGACCTTATTCGTTCTTTGCGCGGTGAGCTGTAGGTTGGAAATGGAGTGATAGAGCTTGTCATCGCCAAAGACCATCGATCCCGGCCAGCTGAAGCTCTGGACCACCCTTACCGGCACCCTGCTTCTTCCCTCCCAAACCAGCGACGTCACATCGAAGCACGCCCACGTGAGCAAAAGGTCGGTGGCGGATTGGGCAAGCTTCTCGGCATTGGACCCGTCGCCCGAGAGGCTGCGCCTACCCGAAAGCACGGCTACGTGCAGGTGTTCTTTTCCCGCAAGGGTAAAGGGGCTCGTGTTGTCGGCCCAGAACTCGTAGTCGTAGAGGTCCTCGCGCTGGTACTCCCTGAGCTTTGGCGCAAGGCCGGCAGCGGCTTCGCCCCTGATCTCGGGCATCATGATGTCGAAGTCGAGCGTGGCCATGTCGCCAACACCGCTTCCGCCAGCGATCTTGGTAAGGATAAGACGCGTGCGCGGCCTTCCGTTTACATCCGCCACGCCAATGCGCAAAGACAACGCCACCGAACCGATCTGGATGACCTGCATGCGCTGACTGCCAAAGACCGGCCTGCCCTCGGGGTTGAGGGGTGTTTCGTAGCCTTTGGAAAGAATGATGCCACCCTCGTCCCCGATTCCCACGACCGGATGCTCGTCCGCCATGGCGATAAGCCCACCGGCGGGAGACTCCCAGTAGTGTTCGTATGCGCGCGGCGTGTAGCCAAAGGGATTCTCGGGCTCGACATCCTCCTGGGGTTCGGACGCAGCGTCCTCTTGGTTCGCGGGCTCCTCGGCAGCTTCGGGCTCCTCGGTTGCCGCGGGCTCCTCGGCAGCTTCGGGCTCCTCGGTTGCCGCGGGCTCTTCGGCAGCTTCGGGCCCCTCGGTCGCTTCGGACCCCTCGGCAGCGGCTACCACAGGCTCGTCGGCTGTATCGGGCCCCTCGGCAGTCGCCGTAGGCTCGTTCGCCGCTTCGGGCTCCCCGGCAGTCGCCGTAGGCTTGTTCGCCGCTTCGGGCTCCCCGGCAGTCACCACGGGTTCTCCGGCAGTCGCCGCGGGCTCCTCGGGCACCGCGTCCGCCGTCGCGCCTTGCGCCTCGGGCTCATCTCCCTGTGCTTCGGACTCCTCGCCCTGCGCCACTAACCTGGCTTCCGTGGCCATCGCATATGGTGCCGTAAGCGTCGGCCCCGCCATCGCATGTGGCGCCTCGGTCTCCCCGGCAGCAGCCACCGCCGCAGCGTCCTCCGGTGCCGCGGCCTGATCGGCTGCCTGCTCTGCCTGCTCCTTGCCCTGGGCCCTCAGAGCCTCGGCGGCCATGCGCTCCTCGTACTCCTGCCGCGTCTCAAAGGTGTAGATGATGGCGGGTATCGCGACTCCATCGTCGGTAACGGAGGCGTCCTCCACGTAGGTGGCGGTCACGACCGGTTGCAGCGCCTCTGCTTCCGCATCTGCCTGGGCGCTCATGCCCGAGCCTGCTTCCACGGTCTCCATCATCATCTCGTCGGTGATGGGCGTCATCTTCTTAAGCATGGCGTCCATCTGGCCGTCGTCAAATCGATCCGCCACCTCGCCCCACAGGTCCACGCCATCATCGTCGGCCATCGCCCTAAGCAGCGTATCGTCGTCGATGACGGACTGGGCTCCTAGCTTTTTCTAGCCCAGATCCCATTTATCGACCTGCCATTGGGGGTCGTTCCAGCTGTTGTAGAAGTTGTTGTTCGAAAGTTCCACGACATTGAGGTTAAACGTAAAGAAGAAGAGCTCGAACACGAGGTCGATGGCGGCGGCGATGCCCCATATCATGTGGGGGTTCTCTTGATTGTGCTTAAGCTTGCTCAAGGGGAAGGAAGCCCCAATGTAGTAGGTCATGACGATGCTGCCGCGCATGGACACCGACGCGATGCCCTTGACGCCCACGCCAAGCGATATCCAGGGCGAAAGGGTCAGCGTTAAGGAGAAGCCCGTGTTGGTGAAGTCCCAGTCCCAGTAGTCAAGGTTGCCCAGAATCTCGCTCCACGACTTCACGGGCAGTCCCTGCTTGATCTTCTCGGCGCGATCGGGGTCGGAGTCGCGGACAGCCAGGCCAGCCATCGCCTTTAGCGTCGCGCTTGCCTTAAAGCCAAACTGGAAGAGCACCGGCACGGGGCCTGCAAGGAAGTTGTTGCAGTAGGTAAAGTCGCACGAAAGGATGAGTGCGAGGCCGGCTGCACCCGAGAAGCCGGGGTTTTTGTTAATGTTTGCGCCAACGTTCCACGAATCCTTTGTCAGCAATTCCCAGTTCACGGTGCCAAAGAGGACCAGCTTGAGGTTGACCTTGATGACCTTGCTAAAGCTGATGTTGTCGTTGCCCGGGGCAGCCTTGGCCTGCCGATAGTTGTTGAGGCCCTTAGAGATCTGCTCCTTTTTCTTTTTCCACTGCTCGGCGATGGACTTTTGTGGGAACCACTTCCAGCCTTGGTTTTCCTTGAAGTCGAGGTTGTCGCCCGAAGAGACGCCGGAAATGTTGCCAGAGTATACCGTATCGACCCTTCCTGCCTGCCCGCCAGCGGGCGGAGTATCCCACTCGCTGCTCCTGCCCCACGGATACTCCATCTCGCCTATGGTGAGGGCAATGGTGGCCGATCCGCTGGGGTCGACGCTCACTTGCACGGGACCAAAGTTGGGAATCCACCCGGTAAGCGCTTCTCCGCCCCCAATGGGGATGAGTCTGGGAAGCTTGGCCGAGGCCATGCCCCCTTTGGGATCGCCCACGGGCTTGAGGGGCTTGGCGGGCTTGAGGGTCTGGGGCTCGTCGATAAGAGGCGTCGTGGGCTTAAGGCGTATGGGGAACTTCCACGTGTTATCGCCCTGCGTGATGTGTATGCAATAGTCTGTTTCGAGAGCGAGCGCCTCCTCGTTGCCCTCCTGCAGGAAGTGGTACCCAAAGCGGCAGGTCATCTCGCTGCCCGAGGGAGTGGCGTCCAGCGAGCGCACGACCTTGTCGGTGGCCGCCTCGGCGATCGAGACGCGAATCTTGTCGCTCCCCTGCACGTTCTTGAGGGTGACGTCCAGCAGGTGGACAGCGTCGTTATTCTTGCTGAATGACGGCGTGTTGTCGGTGTAGAGCACGTCCCAACCGTCGAACGAGACGCGTGCGGGGTAGAGCCAGCCATCCTCCAGCTTGCGCGTGGGGATGACGTGCGTCTGCAAGCCCTCCACGATCATCTGACCCGTAAGGAAGTCGCGATAGCCCTTGCGCGTGATTTCGATCCTGCCGATGAAGGAGTACTGCTTGAGGTTGTCTGGGGACTCGCCCTCGCCCCGGATTGCCAGCTTTTTGATGTCGAACATCACCGAGCCGTCCTCTTTGGTGTCGGCTTCGACGAACTCGCCGGTGGCAGTTGAGGTCACCTTTACGTGGGCGCCGGCGACGCGGTTTTTGGTCGGATCGCTAACGGAGACGTCACAAACCACAAAGGCCACCTCGGAGAGCGAAAGCGGTATGAGCTCGACCTCGTTGGCGTAGAGAATCTTGTCGGTGCTCGCCTCTTGGTCGGCCGTCTTCTGGCCGGTCTCTGCCAAGGCTTGGTGCGGTACGGCGACGATGGAGGCAGCAGCGACGGCCGGGAGCGTGACGATGGATCCCGTGGCGATCCTTAGGAAGTTGCGGCGCGAGACGCTAGCAGGCATGAATACTCCTCGGTCGTATGGGTGATTTGATGGAGTATATCTTATTGGGATAAGGAGGAAGAGGACCTGCCGTCGCCCAAGGGGGCGACTGGTCTGGTATAACCCGCAGGTGCTCGGTCTCGGCACAGCGTGAAAAATGGCCGATTGGGGCTAGGCCCCTTTCGGCCATTTTCGTCGCGTTTTGGCCGATTGGGGCTAGGCCCCTTTCGGCCACTTTTGGGCAAGATGTCCGATTGGGGTCTGGCGTCACCCTGCCACGTCGCCCATGGTAATGGGCTTGATGGCATAATGGCCTTGTTCGTTCAGCTCCACCGTAAGCGTGCCATCGGCGACCATGTCCACTGCCCGCCGATGCATTTCGTCATCCCAGTCGTAGCCAACGATGCTCCAGTTATTGTCGCATGTTGACGAAACGACGCCACCTTTGACGTTTTGGATGTAGTCGGCGATCATTTCGCGCACGCCGCCGATGCCGCCCTGCACGTCGGCCTCCAAAAGCGTGGGCATATTGCCTTCCTCGAACAGGACGTTTGGCTCAAGAAGCTGCGTGTTCGCGCGGTAATTGTTGGTAACGAGCGTAAAGACGTCATCGTCGCCCACCGGGGTTCCGTTTGGCCACGCAAGCTCCTCGATTCGGCTACCCGGTTCCTTTGCCACATTAATCCTGTACGTGACTCCCTGAAACATGTCGTAGTTGAAGAGCGGGATGTTAGGGTCGAAGCACGCCGTAAGGTCTCCCTCGTGATACTGCTGGTAAAACCGAGCTGACCACTCCATAAAGGTGCGGAGCTGCGCGCCTGTCATCTTAAGCGTGTAGAGGGTGTTCGTGTATTTATAGATCTTTGATACGTCGCAGCGACTGATCGGACCTGGCTCGACATTTGCTCCATTAACAAAATACGCAGATACCGACACATCCGCTTTTGAGTAGTACAGCTGCGTCTCGTGGATGAGGTCCATAAACGCGGTGTCCATAAGGCAAGCCGCCGGGATGCCGTCGATCTCGTCGTGTGGAGCAAGCGGACCACCCGTGAGCGTGCCTATTTCCTCGCGCGCGTACGTTTTTGCGCGCTCGTCAAAAGAAGCCATGAGCTCGACGATGGCGGGGTCCAGGTCGTACGGGGCGATCTCCACGGACCTCGAGCTGCGATCGGTGACCGTCCAACCGTCTGCGCCGCGCTCCAGCGTAAGGTCGACGACCGCAAGCGTCTGCGCGTGGAACTTGTTCTCCACCACCAGCACGCCATTGATCGTATCCCCCTCCACCAGTACGTGATCGTGCGACGCGACGATAAGGTCGAACTCCGGGCACTCCTGGGCAAGATCGCGCACGCCCGAATGAGGCACGCCGTACTCGTTCTCTATGCCCATGTGCATAACGCCAACGAGCACGTCCACGTCATCGCGAATCTGGTCCACGATCTTTCGTGTTTCCACAACGGGGTCGTTTACGGTACAACCTTGCAGGTTTGTCGAATCCCACCGCTTGATGATGGGCGTAACCATGCCGATGAGGCCAACGCGCACGTCGCCCTTGTCGATGATGGTGTAGCCGTCGGCAACGGGATTGCCCTTTTCGTCTATCACGTTGCCCGTAATGACTTTTCCAGAGAAGGACTCGATGGCCTTGCGGACCACGTCCATACCAAAGTTGTACTCATGGTTGCCCGTTACGCCAATGTCGTAGCCGAGCTCGTTCATGCAGGCGATCATCGGATGGACCTCGTCGGCAAGAAACAGGTCAGCCATGTTGTCCTGGATGGTATCGCCGGCATCTACTAGCAGCGTGTTGTCGTCGCGAAGCTCCTTGATGGCCTGGGCGAGCTTTGCCATGCTGCCCGAAGGGTCTTCTTCGTCAAGCATGTAGTCCCAGGGAACGAACATGCCATGCGTATCGCTCGTCGCGAGTATGCGCAGGCGCGTTTTGGTCGACGCGTTGCCTTGCGGGTCGTCGGCGACCGGTGCGTCGGTCTGCCCGCCTTGCCGGCCACAGCCGACGAGCAAAGAAGACGCCACCCCCGTTGAGGCGGCAAGCTTGAGCGCGGCTCTTCTGGTAATCATGGAGGTATGGCTCCTTTCGTATGTGGCAGGGCAATGCGGGCGGGCGGCCAACGCGGGCGGCCAGGCGGGCGGCCGAGTGGCCGAAAGGGGCCTAGCCCCAATCGGCCAACTTGTCGCACACGGTGGCGGCGCGCTCGCCGTGAGGGACGAAGCGCACCCGGCGGGCGGGCTCTTCTCCTGCGGCAGCCTGGTCGTCCAGGCGGGTGACAAACACGTCCAGTCGCTCGTCACCCAGCTGCTCCACGAACTGCTCGCCCCATTCGATGACGCACGGGCCGTCGTCGCCCAGCACGTCAAAGAGGCCCGTGTCGTCCAACTGGTCGGGGTCGTCCAAGCGGTACAGGTCAAAGTGATACAGCGGCAGCTCGCTTCCCTCGTACACCATCTGGATGGTAAAGGTCGGGCTCGTCACGTCGTCGTCGACGCCCATTCCGGCGGCGATGCCCTTGGTGAGCTGCGTTTTTCCCGCACCAAGGTCGCCCGTGAGCACCAGCACGTCGCCTGCCTTCAGCAGCTCGCCCAACCGACGCCCCAGCGCTATGGTCTCTTTTGTCGAGCGCGTCACGAACTCGGCCACGTCAACGTCTCGCATTGCCTACGCCTCCTTGCCCGGGCCGGCGGGATGCTCCGCCAACCACGCGCCAAGCATGCGGAAGTCGCCTTCCAGCACGGGCTGCCATTCTCGGTGATACAGCGCCGCCGCCGGATGGAAGGTGGGCAGCACCGCAAAGTGCCCGGTCTGGTGGAACCGCCCCCGCAGGCTGGTGATGCCCATTTCGGTCCGCAGCACAAAATGCGTGGCAAAGTTGCCCAGGCATACGATGACGTCCGGCCAAATGGATCGAATCTGCTCGCGCAGGAACGGCGCGCACGCCGCGATCTCCTCGGGCTTGGGATTGCGGTTTCCGGGAGGACGGCACTTGACCACGTTGCCAATGTACACGTCCTGCCGCGCGAGTCCCGCAAGTGACAAGAGCTCGTCGAGGTTCTTGCCCGCCGCCCCCACAAACGGCTCGCCCTGCAGGTCCTCGTTTCGTCCGGGTCCTTCTCCCACGATCATCACGCGCGCGTTGGGGTTGCCCACGCCAAACACCAGGTTGGTCCGCGTTTGGCCCAGCGGGCACAGCTGGCAGTCGCCCATGACGTCTCGGATCTCGTCCAGTCGCACCTCTTGCGGCTTTTGGTGATCGTGCCCGGGAATATGCATGACGGCCATGGACTCGTCCTCCTCCGTTAGGTACGTGCGGGGCGCGCGCCGCCTTCCGCGTGCTTGGGCGGTTGCGCTACACATAGATCTTTTGCAGTCTGAGGCCAAAGTCGCACACGACCTCGTAGTTGATGGTGCCACGACGCTGGGCCATGTCGTCGGCCGTAATCGACTCCTCGCCGTCGGTGCCCAAGATGGTGACCACGTCGCCGTATGCGACGGCCCGCGTGGGCTTGTACGCGCGCACGTTGTTGATGCTGACCTCAAACATGAACTGGTCCATGCAAATGCGGCCCACCTGGCGGCAGCGCTCGCCGTTGACCAGCACGTCCATGTTGGACGACAGGTTTCGGGACAGGCCGTCCGCGTAGCCGATCGGCACGGTGCAGATCTGTATGTTGGGCTTGGGCACTCGGTACGACAGGCCGTAGCTTACGCCGGTGCCCACCTCCGGCCGCTCCACGCGCGTTATGCGACCGCGTACGCTCATGACGGGCTTGAGGTCCACCATGCCGCGTGTCTCGTTTGCGGGATGCAGCCCGTATAGGCCGATGCCCGCGCGGCACATGTCCATGTGGACCCGCGGGTGCAAGATGGTGGCCGGCGTGTTGGCACAATGGACGAGGCCCGTGTCGAGTCCCGCCGCATCGATGCTCTCCACGGCTTCCGAAAACCGCCGCGCCTGCATCGAGAAGTCCCAGTCGCGCGGTACGTCTGCGGTCGCGAAGTGCGTAAAGGTGCCCGCGCACTCGATGCCGCGATGGAAGTCGATGCTACGCCGCAGCTCGAGCGCGTCGCGCCAGTTGACGCCAATGCGCGTCATGCCGGTGTCTATGGCCAGGTGATACGTCGCCACCTTGCCCGCCGCCGCCGCGCATTCGCCAAGCGCCAATGCAAACGACTGGTTGAACACCGCGGGCGAAAGGTCGTAGTCGACGATGGTCTGCGCCGTCTCCACCGGCGGTTCGGACAAGATGGCGATGGGCTCGCTAATGCCGCCTTCGCGCAAGGCCACGCCTTCCGCCACCGTGGCCACGGCAAACTGGTCCGCACCGGACCGCTTCATGGCCTTTGCGCACCGCACGGCACCATGTCCGTAGGCGTCAGCCTTGACCACGCACATCATGAGTGTGTCGCGATCCATGCAGCGCTTGATCGCGGCCGTGTTCTGCCGCACCGCATCAAGGTCGATCTCTACCCATGCCCAACGATCCTCGGGGCATCTCAATCCACGCACCATATTGCACTCCTCTATACCCTCATCCGTGGTTAGGCGACGGGGCCGCCTCGTTGACAAGCCCGTCACGCATCCACGTCGTCAATCACCGTCGCCTGCTCCTCAAGCATGTCGGTGGCCAGGCCCAATGCGTCTGCCACGTCACCCGCCATGACGCCGCGCGTGCCAAACCGCTCCGCCGCCATACTGCCGGCATGGCCGTGCGTCTCGCACGCCATGGCGCACAGCAGGGCAAGGTCCTCGTTGTCCAAGGTCGTCGTCGCCTTTGCCAGCGATGCGCCCAAAAGGCCGGCGAGCACGTCTCCCGAACCCGCGGTCGCGAGCGCCACCGGTCCTGGTGTGGGCAAAAGCGCGCGCTCCACGTCCACGCACGCCGTCGTGGCGCCCTTGGCCACGACGCAGAGCTCGCTTCCTCCCACGGCCCACGTCAGGCGACGCGCCGCCTCTATCGCCTCGGTCAAGGTGGCCGGCGGCTCGTCCGCCTGCCCGACCAACCTGCCCAGCTCGCGTCGATGCGGCGTGAGCACCAATGGCTTTTCTCGACGGATAAGCTCGGGGGACTCGTCCAGTCGCCCGTCCGACAAGCGCGCCAGGCAGTTGAGCGCATCGGCGTCAACCACCAGCGCGACGTCGCAGCCCAGCAGCGCCTGCACCACCTGCATGGTGGACGGGCCGACCGTCATGCCCGGACCCACGACCACCGCCGCGCTCCCGCGCGCCAGCTTGCACAGCGGCTCGCACGCCTCTGCCGAAAAGCAGCCCTTCTCTTCGTCGTACGGCATGCCCACCACGGGAATCTCCACCACGTGGGATTGCACCACGGGCACGATAGGGGCGTGCACCGCCAGCGTGACGTAGCCTGCGCCGGCACGGGCCGCCGCCCGCGCCGCCAGTACCGCAGCGCCTACGTAGCGCTTGGACCCTCCCACCACGAGCACGTTGCCGCGCGAGAACTTGTCAACGCACGACGTATACGGAACCAAAACGTCAATGTAGTCCGGCGTGTCGACGACCCACGCGACGGGACCCGCGTCCATGGCAAGCGACAAGACCTCGTCGGGATCTGCCAGCGGCGCCACCCGCAACGACCCGCACACGTCGCGCGCCGCATCGCCCACGAGCCCGGGCTTGAGCGTCAGCATGGTAATCGTTGCGTCGGCACGCACGGTGCAGGACGCGGCCTCGCCGGTCTGCGCGTTTAGGCCGCTTGGCACGTCCACCGCAAGCACGCGCGCGCCACTTATGTTGGTACGCTGAATCCAGTCGTCAAAGGGCGCCTTGGGCTCTCCGTAAAAGCCCGTGCCCAACAGCGCGTCCACCACCACGTCCGCAGAGAAGAGCAGCTCGTTGAGCTCGTCTTCCGCAGGCAGGACCAGGTAGGGCACGTCCGCCTTCTGCGCTCGCTCCGCAACGGCCCGAGCCAGATCGCTTTTGATGGACGCCGGCTCGAGCGGCGTTACCACGCACACCTCGTAGCCCTTGTCCTGCAGCAACTGCGCGGCGACCCAACCGTCTCCACCGTTGTTGCCATAGCCGCACAGGATCGCCACGGACTCCACGGGCGCGAGGCCCTCGTCCAAAAGGCGCATGACCTCGCGCGCGGTCGCGGTCCCGGCCCGCTCCATGAGCTCCGCCAGGCTCACGCCCGCGGCATCGAGCCGCTGCTCCAACCAGCGAACGTCCTCTACGCTGAGTACCGGCTGCATGCATACCCCCAAACCGCGCAACACGCGCCGCGCGTCACGCTTCGTCGCCCTGTTCCTCTACCCGCTCGAGCGCGTCGAGCTCGTCGAGCACGGATCGCGCCGCCCTAAACGACTCGCGCAGCTCCGCCTTGGGATCAGGCCGCTCCTCCTGCCTTGGCCTGACCTCGTCGGTCATGGCAACCGCGCTGGCCACCGCCACGTCGTGCGTGTACGAAAGAGAAAGCGCCACCTCAAGAATGCCCTGCTCCTTGGCGACCTCTGCCGCGCGACCGCTCAGGACCACCTCCGGACGACCCGCCTCGTTGTTGACCACGCTTACGTCCGCCAGGCCGATCCCGCGCGAGAAGCCCGTGCCCAACGCCTTGAGCACCGCCTCGCGCGCGGCAAAGCGAGCCGCGTAGTGCTGTGCGGGACGCGCGGTACGATCGCAGTACGTGCGCTCTGCCTGCGTAAACACACGCTTGGCAAAGCTCGGCCGACGCTCGAGGACCTTCTCCATGCGCGCGATTTCCAGCATGTCCACGCCAATGCTCGCCAATGCCATGGCCGCTCCTTTGTGTTGATGTTCGGCGACTATCTTAACAGCACTTAGGTGCGGTTACAAAGGTCGCAATAAGGTTGACAAGACCCTCGCGACATACCGGGGAAGCCCGGCCCTCGCCAGCCGGCTGCTTGCGCAAGGATCGCAGGATTCGTGTGGCTTGGCAAAAGGTGCGCAGCGGCGGAGGTTTGCGGGTTTGTACCTTCTTTGTGGGCACGCGACCACGAGCCGCGCACCCATGCCAGAGTGCGCTAGAGTGCAGGTGCGTTGTTACTGACGGATAATCGTGGCTCACCACGGGGGAGCAACGCACACAAAGGCCGACCGTCTGGGCAAGTCGTTCTCGCATGGCGAGGGGGCTTGCCTTTTACGTTTGCAAGCGCTGGCCAACGCAGGCGGTCACGTGGCCGAAAGGGGCAAAAGTGGCCGAAAGGGGCCTAGCCCCAATCGGCCAAAACCCGGCCTCAGGGGCCAAAGAGGAAAGGACGCACATGCAAGACCTTATCGAGCTGCTCAAGAACAACGCCTATCCCGGACGTGGCATCGTGGTGGGCAAGAACCGCGTGTACTACTTCATCATGGGACGCAGCTTTAACAGTCGCAATCGCATCTTTGTGGAGACCGAGGACGGCATTCGCACCGAGGCGCATCAGCCCGAGCTCGTCGAGGATCCCAGCCTTATCATCTACCATCCCGTGCGGACCATGGGCGACGCGCTCGTGGTGACCAACGGCGACCAAACGGACACCATCGTCGAGAAGGGCGACTTCCGCGCCGGCTGCATGACGCGCGAGTTCGAGCCCGACGCGCCCAACTTTACGCCGCGCATCTCCACCATTCTGTATGCCGACGGGTCGTTTGAGCTGTCCATTCTTAAGCATCAGGACAACGGCCGTTGTCTGCGCGAGTTCTTTTGCTACGAAGGCGCCGACGAGGGCGTGGGGTACTTCCTTTCGACCTACGACCAGGACGGCGACCCGCTGCCCACCTTTACCGGAGAGCCGATCGAGGTCGCGATGCCCGAGCCCGACGAGGTGTGGGCGGCCCTCAACGTCGACAACAAGATCAGCCTGTACTGCAACGTGGAGGGCGAGGTCACCATCTACAACAAGAACCTGGGCGACTAGGTGAGCCACGTCGCGAAGCGACGCACCGGTTTCCCCACCACGGCCAAAAATGGACTGTTGGCTGGGGGCGCACGGCACGATACATGCAAGGCTTTGCACCAAAGACAAAGCAGAAAGGGGGCATCGGATAAAAGATAAAGGGATGCGAGTTCCACGGCGAAGCGAGGACCGTTCGAGCAGACCGCTCTTTTATCCGGTGCCCCTTGGGATGTAAGGAGACATCATGAACGAAATCGAGCTCAAGTACGGTATGAACCCCAACCAAAAGCCCTCGCGCATTTTTATGCGAGACGGATCCGACCTGCCCGTTACGGTGCTCAACGGCAAGCCGGGCTTTATCAACTTTTTGGACGCCTTCAACTCCTGGCAGCTCGTGTGCGACCTTAAGGAGGCGACGGGCATGCCATGCGCCGCGTCGTTTAAGCACGTGTCGCCTGCCGGCGCCGCCGTGGGAACGCCGCTTTCTGACATCGACCGCCAGATCTACTTTGTGGAGGACGAGGGCGAGCTTACCCCCATCGCCAACGCCTACATTCGCGCGCGCGGAGCCGACCGCATGAGCTCCTACGGCGACTGGGCGGCGCTTTCTGACGTGTGCGACGTCGCCACCGCCCGTTACCTCAAGCACGAGGTCTCCGACGGCATCATCGCTCCCGGCTATGAGCCCGAGGCGCTCGAGATCCTGCGCACCAAGAAGCGTGGCACGTACAACATCGTGCAAATCGACCCCGACTACGTGCCCG
>JAGCBF010000261.1 GCA_017652285.1 Atopobiaceae bacterium | reverse complement strand
TGGCCCAGGAGTGGCGGAAGAGGTGAGGGTGGACCCTGTCTGGGACCTCGGGATTGACTTTGCGTGCCATGGCCCCGTACTTCGCCGTAAGGGCGCGGACGTTCTGTTCGGTCATTCGTCTCTTCTCCCCTCCGCGGACAGTGTAGAAAAGGTGCGCCTCGGAGCGAGGCCCCTCCCCTTCGTGGAAGCGTTCGATGTACATGGCCAGGTTCTCCGCCACATCGTCGAGCAGGGGGACCGTGCGCACCTTCCCGCCCTTGCCGTGGAGCGCCACCGACGGCGTCTTGCCCATCCTGACGTCCTTGAGCCGCACGTCGACGAGCTCCTGCACCCTCGCGCCGGTCTTGTACAGGAACAGCATGAGCATGGCGTCGCGCCTCCCGATCCTGGTCCGCGTGTCGGGCTGGTCTAGCACCGACTGGACCGCCGCCTCGCTCATGTGCCCGACCAGGCGGTCCTCCTCCTTCGCCGGCCTGACCTTCCTCACCTCCTCGTAGTGGCAGACGGCGGTCATGTCCTCGCGCGCCACGTACGCGTAGAAGGAGTGTATGCAGCGGAGCCTGTGGTTGCGCGTCGACACGCTGCAGCCGCGTTCCCGCTCGAGGTGGTCGAGGAACGCAGACAGGGTGCCGCGGTCGATCATCTCGAACGAGACGTCCGCCAGGGGTACGCCCCGCACCTCCTTCACATAGTCGATTAGCAGCTCGAGCGCCTTCCTGTACGACCGAACGGTGTTCCCGCCATAGCGCCTCTCGCGCTGGAGGTGGACGACGATGTAGTTCCTGATGTGCGTGAAGAGGGGGTTCAGTCCTCCCATATGCCCACCCCCAGCCCGACGCCGTCTATGTCGCCCCAGTCTACGCCCGGTGACCTCACGAGCCTGTCCGGCAGCATGTGTATGTAGTAGGCCGTGTCCTCGAACCTGACGTGTCCCATGAAAGACCTGAGGTAGGGCAGCATCGAGTAGAGGTTGCGCCCCTCGTCAATCCATCTCTGCAGCACCTCCGACGCGAATCGGTGGCGCAGGTCATACGGCCTGAGTCGCGGCAGCTCGTCGGCGGGCGTGCCGGGATTCGCGGCGGCCCAGGCTCTCTGGACGTGCCGCCTCAGGTGGTCGCTTTTGACTTCCGACCCGTCCGTCCTCACGAACAGCAGCTCGTCAGGCCCGTCGTCCGCCACGATGGCCCTGCGCTCGCGGTATGTGCGGAGCAGCTCGGCCACGTCGTCTGCGGCGGTTACGTAGCGGTCCTTTAGCCCCTTGGACTGCTCGATCAGCATCACCCCGGCCGAAAAGTCGACCGCGCCGACCCTCAGGCGCCTCGCCTCCCCAGGTCTCAGGCCGCACGCGTAGATCAGTCGGACCATGACCCTCAGCGCGACGTTGAGGAAGGGGTCCCGCCTGATCCAGAGCGAATCCAGCGCCTCGAAGAACCGGCGAAGCTCGTCGTCGCCCATGATGTAGGGTTTGAAGGCGGGCGACTTGGGCACGGCGCTCGTGGGGAGCACGTACGCGTCGCCGCCGACGTGCCTGGCAAGGCAGCGTATGGCGCAGGCCTTCCCGGCAAGGTCCTTCGCCCCGGACCTCAGCTCCCGGTCGAACCAGCCCCTGACCGTCCCCTTGTCCAGGGAGGTCGACTGCGGGCGGCACTCGGCGCAGAACCTGTCGAAGCCGACGAGCCTGCGGGCGTGCTCGTCGGAGAACCCGAGCCCTTCGCGGAAGGCGACGTACTCGCCTATCGTCGTGGCGAGGCCGCTGGTGTATTCGTAGGCCCTGCGCCCCCTCATGCGGACGCACCCCACCTCATGGGTGGGAGACCGCGCAGGTCAAGCGCCACTCCCTTGAGGCGCCCCGTGTCGAGCGATATGTACTGGCGGGTCGAGTCTATGTCGGAATGCCCGAGAATCTGCGCGACGGTTGAGACGGGGGTCCCGCCGATGACCAGGTTCGTCCCGACGGCCCTCCGCAGGCTGTGGAACTGCGTGGGCGGGAGGTCGGCCTTGCGCCTGTAGTTGTTCAGAATCTGGTAGGGAACGGTGCTCCCGAGCGGCCCGAACGGCGCACGGCAGGAAAGGAACACATGCGCGTCCTCGCTGCTCGGCCTGCCCGCGAGAAGGTAGTCCTGCAGCGCGAGCCCGACGTCGGCGGTGAGCGGCAGCGCAACGACCCTTCCCGTCTTCGACTGCCGGACGGCGATCTCGCCGTTCGCCCAATCGACGTCACCTCGGGCGAGGCCGACGATGTCGATCCCACGAAGCCCGAGGACCGCGCCCAAGAGGATCACGGCGTAGTCGCGCTTGCCCTTCGGATCGCCCCTGTCGACCTGCGCGAGCGTGCTGGCGAGCTCGTCGTGGGATGCTGGCCTGCCTATCCTGTGGCCCACTCGGACGGCGAAGCTGAACGCGTCGTCGAGGCGGCTCGCCAGGCCCTCGTTCGCCAGGTGCTCGTGAAGCTTTCTCAGACGGCGCCGTATGGCGTCCAGGCTCCCCGGCTCCATGCGTCCGCTCGCCTC
>JAGCBF010000006.1 GCA_017652285.1 Atopobiaceae bacterium | reverse complement strand
CCTTCCAGCGCGTGTGCAGCCTGCTCGACCAGGACGAGGAGCGCGAGGGCGACCAGGCGCTCGATGCCTACCACATGAAGGGCAAGATCGAGTTCAAGGACGTATCGTTTAGCTACGTGCCCGAAAATCCCCTCATGCGGCATCTCAACCTCACGGTGCAGCCTGGCCAGATGGTGGCCATCGTGGGCGGCACCGGTGCTGGCAAGACGACGCTCGTTAACCTCATCGAACGTTTCTACGACATTCAGGACGGCCAGATCGTCTTCGACGACGCAGTGGAGATCCGCGACATAACGCGCACCGCACTGCGCAACAACATTGCCATGGTGCTGCAGGACACCTGGCTGTACCAGGGGACCATTGAGGAGAACCTCAAGTACGGCATTCCACAGGGTACAACCGTTACCGACGAGGAGTTTCTTGCGGCATGTCGCGAGACGTTTGTGGACTCCTTCGTGCGCACGTTGCCCAACGGATACCAAACCGTGGTGAGCAACGAGACGCCTGGGGTCTCCGATGGCGAGAAGCAGCTGCTCACCATATGCCGCGCCTTTTTGGCGAAGCCCAACATCCTTATCTTGGATGAGGCCACGAGCTCGGTGGACACACGCACCGAGCTGCTCATCCAGCAGGCGCTGGACAAGCTTCGCGAAGGTCGCACGAGCTTCGTGATTGCCCACCGGCTCTCGACCATTCGCGATGCGGATATTATTTTGGTAATGGACCACGGCAACATCGTGGAGCAGGGCAACCACGACGAGCTGTTGGCGCGTGGCGGCCAGTATGCAGCTCTCTATGAGGCACAGTTTGCGGGAAAGAAGATCTAGGAGTAGGCCATGTTTAACGTTACGCTCGAACAAGATGGCAGCACGGTAACCATACGACCCAAAGGCATGCTCAACGCGCGCAGCGCATCCGAGTTTCAGGCTGAGCTTGCCCAGATGCCAGAGGACGCCACGCAGGCCATCTTGGACTGCAAAGACCTTCGCTACACGTCGTCTGCCGGGTTGCGCGTAATCCTTGCCTTGCAAACACGCATGGACAAATGCCAGGGCACGTTGGTCGTAAGGAATATCAACGACTTCCTGCGCGAGACGTTCAACGACACGGGCTTCTCCGATTTCCTCACGATTGAATAGGGGGCGCAGATGGAGAAGGCTATGAGCAGGCGTGAGGTTATACGCACGTCGAACGAGAAGAAGATTGCTGGTGGCAAGCAGGTCGTGACCGAGCTCACGCGCATGTGCGAAGACCCGCAACGCCACAACGACGAGCTGCTCATGCGCATTGTTGAGCAGAACAGGAATACCGAGTACGGCAGGCGCTACGACTTTGCCAACATACGATCGGTTGAGGAATACCAACGCAAGGTGCCCATCACCACCTACGAGGACTACGTTGAGTACATCATACGCATGACCGAGGACGGAGAACAAAACCTCATTACCTCTGCGGAGATACACCACTACAACAAGTCGTCGGGCACCATGGGCACACCCAAACGCATTCCCATGTCCGACCTTGCCATGGAGCAGTACGGGCGATACATGGCACGCGGGCCTTACGGTATTCTGGGAGCCTCTTTGGAAAACGACGATTGGATGGACGGCCGCATCATTCGGCTGGCAGAGAGCACGGCCGAAGAGAAGCTCCTGCCGTGCGGCGCGTCCTATGGTGCCGTGTCGCAGAAGATGACCCGCCAGTACCGCAGCAGACTGCAGGCCCTCTACACCTCCCCAGACGAGGCGCTGTTTCCCGTGGAGGGAACCAACACCCGCTACCTGCATGCGCGCTACGCCCTTATGGACGCCGATGCCGGTGGTTTTTTGGCGGCGTTCTACAGCTATCTCATTGAGCTGCTCCGATACATCGAGAACAACTGGGAGCTGCTGGTAAACGACATCGAGCACGGTACCATCGACGACTCCATCGAACTCCCGCCCAACGTGCGGTCAAAGCTCGTGGGAGAGCTGGAGCCCATGCCTGAGCGTGCGGCCGAGCTGCGAGCCGTCTTTGCGCAAGGGTTTGACGAGCCGTTTGTGCCCAAGGTCTGGCCGCACCTGCGCTTTGTGGAGGGCATTGGCACGGGTGGCTTCAGGCAGTATGCCAACATGATTCGCGAGCGCTACACAGGCCAGGCCATTCATATGCTCAAGCTGGGCATTGCCGCGTCCGAGGGCTTCTTCTCCTTCCCCTACGAATTGGACCGAGAGGATACCGTGCTCATTCCCGACTCGGTGTTCTACGAGTTCTTGCCGCTCGATGCGAACGACGATTTTTCGCAGGTTGTGACCATCGACGGCCTTGAGGTGGGCAGGGAATACGAACTGATTATTACCAACGTGAGTGGCTTCTACCGTTATCGCATGGGCGACGCGGTGCGCGTGGTGGGACGCTACCACAATACGCCTACCGTGGAGTTTATGTACCGCATTAACCAAACGGTGAGCATTATGGGAGAGAAGACCACCGAGGAGGCGTTGCGGCTTGCCGCCGAGCGCACGGCTGAGGAGTTGGACTTCGAGCTCATAGACTTCTCGGTGTGGCCCGACCTCAAGGCCAGCCCGGTACGCTACCAGTATTTCATAGAGGTTGGCAAGAACCCTGGAGGTGCCACTCCCAAGGAGATGCGCATGGTGCTCGAGGAGGCGCTAGCCGCAGCCAACCCATCCATGGGCGACAAGGTGAAAACAGGCGTTTGCGGCGATACCCGCCTCAATTTTTTGGAGACCCAGACCTACGCGCTCTATCGCGACATGATGGTGCGCAAAGGCATTGCCTCCAGCCAGCTCAAGCCCGTGCGCGTTATTGCCAACGAGCTGCAACGCAGGTTCTTCTTCGGCCTTACAGAGTACAGCTGCGAGGTAATGAGGTAGGCTCGTGAAAAAACGGCGCCACATACAGCAGATCCTGATAAGGGGCATTGCCCTCATCGTACTTGCTACGCTCACGGCAGCACTGCTCGTGGCCTCGATAATGCTTAGCCAAAGGAGCATGCAGCAGGCAAGCGAGCTGCTGTCTGGTCATTTGCGGGACGTGTCGGGCCAGGTCGTCCGGATGGTGGAGGACGACGTGATGGCATTGATGGCGCGTGTCGCCAGCTTCGACGAAGGCACGGTCGTGCACTATGCGGACAACGAGCAGTTCAAGCAGACGGTCAAGGGCGGGCAGTGGAGCGTCGTCGAGCTTGTGGACGAGCGCGGTGAGGTGCTCAATTCGACGGACGATGCGCGCGTAGGCCTGAGCTACCAGGACAACGCCCAGACCAAGGCCTTCCTAGACGAAGCCTTGAAGGGGGGCTTTGTCGCTACATCCGTGGACAGCTGGCCCCTCTACAATGGTGCTCGGTTGCATCTGTTCAGCATGCGCCTGCCGGATGACGGTGGCGACTGCATCGTGGTTGTTGGGTGCGACGAGGCGAGCTATGACTTGATGTGGCGCTTCAATCTAGCCGAGGGAGCGTTGTACAGACGCATTGGCGAGCGGGGCTACCTCGTCTATTGCACCGACGAGCTATTTGTGCTTGGCACCATGGAGAGCAAACTCGATGGCACGCAGATCACCCTCGCCCACGACCCGAGCAAGGTCGCAGAGGAAGGCCTCATGGTGGAGGAGCGGCTGCTCGACAAGGACATGTATGTGCGTGCGTTACGCGTCACGGGGCCAAATAACCTCTCCTACTACCTTCTTGCCACCTATCCGGTTGAGGAGGCTCAAAGGTCGCTGCGTCGCACGCAACTTGCCCTTCTGGCGTACGCCGGCGTACTGTTCGTGGGGCTGCTCTTCCTCTTGGGCCGTCTCATGCGTCGCCATGTTTCCAGCCGTGTTGAGACCGTCAACCGGTCGCTCGGTGCCCTCACGAACGGCGCGCTTGACGAGCGCGTCCACGTGAGGGATTCCATAGAGTTCGCGGAGCTCTCGGACGGCATTAACGCGACGGTTGCCAAGCTAGAGGACCTCATAGAGCAAGAGGCCCATCGCCTCGACACCGAGCTTGTGCTGGCTCGCACTATCCAGAAGACATCGCTGCCAAGCATCTTCCCTCCCTTTCCCGAGCGTCGCGACTTTGGCCTCTTCGCCTCCATGGACACAGCCAAGGAAGTGGGCGGCGACTTCTACGACTTCTTCCTCATAAGCGACGACCAACTCGCCTTTATTGTGGCCGACGTGTCCGACAAGGGCATTCCGGCGGCGCTGTTCATGATGAGGGCCAAAGCTGCCATCAAGGCCCTCGCGGTGAGCGGGCTTCCCGCCGACGAGGTAATGAGACGCGCCAACGACGACCTGTATGCCAATAACGAGGCAGGCATGTTCGTAACCGTGTGGCTGGGGATGCTAGACCTTGTTACGGGCGTTGTGGAGTACGTGCATGCCGGCCATACCTGCCCGGCTCTCATTGGCAAAGAAGGTGTCTCCATCGTGCGGCAGCGGCGCGACTTCATCGTGGGTGCGCGCTCTGGCATGTCCTACCATCGTCAGGAGCTCCGCCTTGCGCCAGGCGATGCGCTGTTCCTGTACTCCGATGGCGTTACCGAGGCCTTTGACGCCGACGGTGAAATGTACGGGTCGGAGGGGCTCGAACGGGCGCTCGCGAATGCTGTGGGAGCGACCACGGCCGACGATCCGAACGTGGACTGCAAGGCGCTCTGCCTGGCCGTGCGCGACGACGTGGCGGCGTTTGCCAAGGGGACGGAGCAGTCGGACGACATAACGATGCTCTGCATACGATTTGAGGGAACGGCATGAGAAGGCGGGAAAAAAACAAAGGCGGCAGCCTCCTCGTACAGCTGGGCGTTGTGGTCGGCATCTTGTTTGCGCTTACCACGTTCGTCAACGGCTTCTTTACCTGGCGTATGGGCAATAATGGCTACATGACCATGCTCCAGGAAGACACAGCGCGTATCTTGGCGCAGGTGCGCTCAGACATGGAGAAGTACGACAGTCTGCCCTGGCTTCTTGACTACTGGCAGGGCCATTGGGAGGAGATGGACCTCACGGGCAGCGCGAAGGCGCGCGATGCCGAGGTGGCGGCACTGCTCGCGGAGCTGGGTGTCGCCGACCCACGCCACGTCTCCAACGCCCAGGCGGCCGAGTTCACGGAGGCACGGCAGAGGCAGTTCGCTGAGTACTGCTACCTGGACATCCACCAGTGCTTCCGTGACATCAAGGCAAACATGGGGATGGAGAGCCTCTACTGCGCGTCCTATTCCACGGCGAACGCGACGACGGCGTTTCCCATCCTCCAGGGGCTGGACGATGACGAAATGACGGCCAACGAGAACTCCTATGCGTTGGGCGCAGAATGGCCGTTCGACTTGTCGCGTCACCCCGCAATCCTGGAGTCGCTCAGCTCCGGTGAGGACAGGCCCTTCTTCGAGACCGTTGCGTTCGTAGGGGACGGCGTCGACCGGTACGTGGGATATCTCCCGGTTATCGTGAATGGGGAGATACGCTGCCACATATGCGTGACCTACACCATGGCGGGACTGCAAGAAGCAATAGCAGAAGAAATGAGGGGCTTGGAGTTGGCGAACGCCGTCATCATGGTCGTCTCGGCGGCGGTCCTTCTGGTGTTGGGGCGACGCTACCTGCGCAAGCTTGCCCAGGTACAGGACGAGGTGCGTACGTATCGCACGACGAAGGACGTTGACGCCATCGTGAGCGGACTTGCGGCCGTGCAGGACAACAACGAGGTGGGGCGGCTGGCGGGCGACATCGCCGACATGGCGGTGGAACTGGACCGCCATGCCAAAGAGACGGCGCGTCTGAGCGCGGAGCGGGAGCGCATCGACACCGAGCTTGAATTGGCTGCGCAAATCCAGGGGACGTCGTTGCCCAACGTGTTCCCACCCTTCCCCGAGCGTCGCGACTTCGGCCTCTTCGCCTCCATGGACGCAGCCAGGGAAGTGGGCGGCGACTTTTACGACTACTTCCTCGTCGATGACAACCACCTCGCGGTAATCGTCGCCGACGTGTCCGACAAGGGCGTCCCCGCTGCACTGTACATGATGCGGGCCAAGGCGGCCATCAAAGATCTTTTGATGAGCGATCTTGCCGTCGACGACGTGTGCATTCGTGCCAATAACGAGCTTTGCACTGGCAACGACGCCGGGATGTTCGTTACGGCATGGCTTGGCGTCCTTAATCTGCGCACGGGCGTGATGAAGTACGTGCATGCAGGCCACACGTGTCCCGTGTTGCTCAATGGTGCCAACACGACGTTCGTAAAGGGGAGACGTGACCTGTTCCTGGGAGCGCGGGCCGGATTGCCCTACCACCGGCAAATGCTGCAGTTGGCGCCTGGTGACGCGCTGTTCCTGTACTCCGACGGCGTTACCGAGGCGTTTAACGCGGGGCATGAGCTGTATGGTTCGGAGGGCCTTGAGCGTGCGCTTTCAGCCGCCGCGGCGGCGGTCTCGGCCGACGATCCGAACGAGTACTGCAGGGAGGTGTGCGTGGCCGTGCGCGACGACGTGGCGGCGTTTGCCAAGGGGACGGAGCAGTCGGACGACATAACGATGCTCTGCATATGTTACAAGGGATAGGGGGAACTATGAACGTTACCGTATGCAGCAAGAACGAAGAAGAGCTTGTGCTCGATGTGTCGGGCACCATAAACAGTGCGAATGCCAAGGAGTTCCAGCGCCTGGTAGAGGAGGAGCGAGATGCCCGGTCCCATGGCAGGCTTGTGCTGGACGTGGAGAAGGTCGAGTTCATCTCGAGTGCGGGCCTTCGCGTGTTGCTGCGCTTGGAGCGGGCAGCACCGCTGCGCATCATCAACGCCAGCGCGATGCTCATGGAGGTGTTCCAGGACACAGGATTTACGTCCATCCTGGACATACGCAAGGCCATACCCGAGATTTCGCTCGATGGCTGCGAGCTCATAGGCCAAGGGGCAAACGGGCAAGTGTATCGTCTTACGCGCGAGACGGTGGTAAAGCTGTTTGGCGAGGGGGCGCCTCTTTCCGACATAGAGCGCGAGCGCGAGCTTGCGCAGCGATCCCTCATCCACGGCATACCGACGGCCATCACCTACAACCTGGTGCAGTCGCAAGGACGCTATGGGGCCGTGTTCGAGCTCGTGGACGCAGAGTCGCTCTCGCATGTGTTGCGCGACCATCCCGAGCGCTTTGACGAGTTCGCCCAGCAGTACGTGGACATCTTCCGCAATTTCCACGCCACGAACGTGCGCGATGGCGAGTTTCCTTCCATCAAGGACATCTATCACGACTACATAGCAGGCTGTGCCGACTGGTACACGGACGACGAGCTCGACCTGTTGCGCGCGGTCGTTGACTCGGTGCCTGATCGCGGCACCCTCATCCACGGCGACTACCATGCCAACAACATCCTCGTTGCAGATGATGAGCTCATCATGATAGACATGGGCGACGTAAGCGTTGGCCACCCCATCTTCGACTTCCTGGCCACGGCCGCAACGCAGGCGAACCTCGTCGAGCTGAACCCCGCCTTTGCCGAGGTGCACACCGGCATGCCTGTGAGGCTGATCAAGCGTTTGTGGAGCTATCTGCTGGACCACTACTTCGCAGACAAGGATGATCGCGAGAGAGCGCGCATCGACCAGCAGGTGCGACTCTTCTCAAAGCTCAAGGTTGCCTGTGCGCCCATGTTGGCACGCAACGCCCCGATCGAGATCGTGGAGAGCAGCGTGGCAGATGCCAAGCAGAACTTCCTCCCGAACGCGCAAGACCTCATTGGCTCCGTGGACTGGTAACGAGGGGAGTTTTCTGATGACGCATGTTGCTAAGCGCGACGATCCGAGCGCAGCCGAGGAGGTGGAGATGGTGGCACGGAGACGCACCTACCCCCTCACTGAGTTCCAGCGCAGCATGCTGGAGGTGCAACTATGCCAGCCTAACACGTGCGTGGTCAACCTTCCCTTGGTTTGTTCCATGCCTCGCGAGTCCACTGACGTGGATCGGCTTGTCCAGGCCATGCGGCAGGCGGTGGACCATCACCCCGTGTTCCGCACGATACTCGAGTTCGACGGGCAGGGATGCATTGTGCAGCGCTACGATGCCTCCTTGCCCTACGAGATACCCGTGGCCGAGGTAACCGACGAGGAGTTTGAGGCGCTGCGCGGGAGCCTCAAGGTCATGCGTCGCACGAGCCTGCAGGTGAGCATGTTCGAGCAGGGAATGCTCTTTAAGTCTATATACGCGCGCAACTTGTACGACGAGTCACACGTACTCGCGTTCAAGGGCGCGCTCAAGCGAAGCATCGACCGGCTGGTCCAATTCTAGGGAGTGTGTATCATGAAACGAGTCGTCTTGTACTCAAGCAACTCAAAGCGTCGAGATGCCAGCAGCAACTGCACGGTGTTTCCGAGGTGGGCCGAGCAATGGGACGAGGTTGCAAGCCGTCATCCCAACTGCGAGCTGTACCTTGTGGTGCAGCTCAATGGCCGGTATTTTTTGGACATCTACGACGGTGAGCTGATATGTGAGCCCAAGCGCATGCATGTGGTGGTGCTGCCCATGGAGGCAAAGCACGCGGAATTCGTGGAGGCAGTTACCGCGCTTTCACCCGATGTGGCAGTGGCCATTCCGGGACCGGTCTCGGGCTACGACTGGAACGGCCTGCGCGACGCCACCATTGCCGAGGCGCTTCGGCAGCGCGGTATAGAGACGATTTGCTACACGCCCAAGACGGCCATGGACTGCTTTGACAAGTGGCGCACGCATGAGGTGCTTAAGGCGGAGGGCTTCCGCGTGGCGGACGTCTTCTATGTGCATCACGAGCTCTTCACCACCAACAAGCTGGGTGATGCCTGTACGGGCAACGTGTATGCGGAGTATGTGCTGTGGGAAGTGCAGAACATGGAGATGCCCGTGGTAATAAAGAGCACCACGGGCTCCTCGTCCATGGGCATCCATATTGCGCAGGACTTCGATGATGCCCGGGACTTCCTGCTTTCGGAAGAGCTGGTGGAAGATGTTGTTGTTGAACAGTTCCTCAACGGTGTGGAATACAGCACCGAGGTGCATGGCTGCGCGGGCAACTACGTCGTCTCGTATCCGTACCTTGAGTTTAGCAGCACGCCGAGCGAGCTCAAGGATCCCCTGGGAACCGACATGCTCAAGATTGGCCCCATCGTGGACCCCAACCTGCACGTGGAGGAGCTGCGTGCCGAGCTTGCGCGCATGGCCAATCTCATGGGGTTTGCCGGCATCATGAACGTGGACCTGGTGCTGGTCGACGGCGAATGGTACATCCTGGAGATCAACAACCGCTGGTCGGGCATCACGACGCTCGTCACCGCCTCCCAAGGGCGCCTTCCCTACGACGTGTATGTGGACCAGGCGATTCCTCCTCAGAAGGATTACGGCGACCGCGCCAACCTCACCTATGCCTGTCAGTTCAAGATGCGTGAGGGTAACCTGGATGCGCTCGCGCGCATTGCGGACGAGCCGTCCATAACGAGCATCATCCAGTACGAGGTGCGCATGCCCGGCCGCGAGCCCTTTGTGTTGAGCGATGCGGTGATGGGCGGCTTTGCGTCCATGCGTGAGCTGCTCGACGGGTTCGACGCGTTGCAAAAGGCATACCCCGAGCAGATTCCCGCCCAGTTGGCGAAGGCCCTGCGCGAGCGGGTGGACGCATGACGCCCACGCGTAGGATAAGCTTGCCGCACCTGCACAACCTGCGTGACCTCGGTGGCTACCAAGCTGCCGAGGCGCGCGTGACGTCTTGGAGGCGGCTCTTTAGGAGCGACTGCCCCGCCCGTGCCACGAGCACGGAGTGGGCGACGTTGCGCGACTTGGGCATTACGACGCTCGTGGATCTGCGCAGCAGTGCGGAGTGTTTGGACAAGCCCGTGGACGTGCCTGATGCCATGGCCTACTGCCATTGTCCGCTGCTGGGCGAGCGGGCTGGTGACGGTGGTGCCAATGCCGCCTCGCGCGCATACATGAGGAGCATGAGCCTGGACTACGCAGAGATGATGGAGCGCTCGCTGGACGGTGCAGCACATGCGTTGAGCGTCATTCTGGGAGTCCTGCGCGATGGTGGCGGCGTGGACTTCTTTTGCACGGCGGGCAAGGACCGCACAGGCATGATCGCCGCGAGCATCCTGTACCTCTGTGGGGTAGGCGACGACGACATTGTGGCTGACTACTGCCTTACCGAGGTGTACAACGCAAATGTCGTTGCCAGGCAGGTAGACGCGATGCCCGAAGAGGTGAAGCGTCGGCTTCCCCCCGGCAGGCTCGAGCTTGCCTCGGCCTCCAGACCCCAGACCATGCGCGACTTCCTCGCGTGGGCACACGGGCACGACCTTGCGTCGCTGTTCGAGGCGCATGGATTCAACCGAACTGAGCAGGACGATCTGAGGCAGCTGCTCACGAATATGGCGTCGTAGCCAAATCGCAAAAGTTTGCCTACGACGCCAACAACAACCTATGGACGGCCGCGTCAATCACGCGGCCGTCTCCTTAAACAAAGCGTGCGAGCTGGCTGAAGCCAGCCAACTCGAACATGGCCATCACATCGGTGGGTACGTTCATGATGGTGAGATGACCATCTGTCTTGCGATTTGCGGCAACGAGCTGACGCAGGCCCGCAGATGAGATGTACTCAAGCTCGGCAAAGTCCATCACGATCTCCTTGACGCTGCTGTCGAGTTCCTCGAGGGCTTTCGCGAACTCTGGAGCTGTTTTGGCGTTCAGCCAACCGACGATGGCGATAGTTGCCTTGGCGCCGTCGATTGTGGTGGTAAGAGTCATGGTTACTCCTTCGTTCCTTGCTATTCCACCTCGAAGAAACCGAGTTCGTCGAGTTTTGAAATGGCACTCTGCAAATAAGCGTCATCGATAATAGGCCATTTCCAGCCCAAACGGTAGAGTGCGCGCGTGGTAAAGCTGTTTTCGTATCCGAGGTAGCAGGCGCTTTGCGTGTTGTGACTGGCATAGGCAATAAGGCCACTCACGGCATCCGACTCCTCGTGAAGAGCGCTGTATTCGGAAAGCATATGCGCAAAGTAATCGTCCCTCACAATGCGAATGCCAAAACCGTGGGCGCGCATGGCGTAGATAACGTCAGCTAGTTGTACGTTATGGTTGTTGCAGGCATGGAAAACCGTAAAACGCGAGGATGCTCCGCCCAGTCGCAAAACGGCCGATGCCACACAATCGATAGGCGAGAACTCCTGCTCCTGATCCATAAGACCAATGGGGAAGCCACCCACGGTTGCGTATCCGCGCATCGTGCGCAAAAAGCCGTTGGTTACGGAGTTAATCTGAAACTCACCATCGGAGACACGACTCATGAGGTTGCCTACGCGAATGACCTTGCCCTCTATGCGCCCATCGGCTATGGCCTGTAGCACGGTTCGCTCCGAGAGGAATTTGCTGCGCACGTACGCATTGTTGATCTGTTGGCCATAGAAGAGTTCGGCCTCCGTAAGGCGATGGGAGGGATTCGGGCTGCCGTTCATGCTTTCCCCCGCCGTAGAGATGGTAGAAATGTGCACGAGGCGCCTGCGACCGTGGGAACAGAGGTTCACGAGCTGCTGCACGCCCTGCACGTTTGTACGATCCAGCTCGTCACCGGCGGCAAAATGCTTTACGCAGGCCGCACAGTTTACGAGCGTGCGGAATGGGATGCGGTCAAGCGCCGCCACGTCGTTGGGGTTGGAGATGTCGGCATCGATGCACATTATGCGCTCGCCAAAGTACTCGGTGTAGGGCCGCTCAAAATAGTACATGAGCAGGTTTGCGAGACGACGCTCGGGACTCTGGAAGCTGCCTTTGCGCACAAGACACCAAATGCGGCCCTCATGGTGGTT
>JAGCBF010000260.1 GCA_017652285.1 Atopobiaceae bacterium | reverse complement strand
CCAGCACGTCTTTGTGGCCAGCGCCATTCTTTCGCTCGAGCGCGCGGCCACGTGCGCGCGCGTGGTGAGTTTGGAACTCCCGCGCTGGATGGATTCCGCCAAAAAGTGGCCGAAAGGGGCCTAGCCCCAATCGGCCAAATGGCCCCAATCGGCCAGCCGGCCAACGCGCGGGGCGCGGAACAACCCGGCCAACGCGGGGGCGGCGGGGCGCGACGGGCGTCTAGCGCCTATCCTTCCGGGCACGCTTGTTGCGATACATCGTCGCATCGGCGGCGCGCACGGCATCGTTCAACATCGACGCCGACTCAGCAATCGCATGCCCCACAGACACCGTCGGCATGCGCCCGTCCTGTGCGCGCCTATCGTCCAACAAGCGCTCAAGCTCGCTGCTCATGGCGCTTATCTGGTCGATCTTGTCCGTAACGATAACCGTAAACTCGTCCCCGCCCGTGCGATAGCAGCGTCCCGCGGAGCCAAACGCATCGCGAATGGTCACGGCGATCTGCGTAAGGCACACGTCGCCATACTCGTGACCATAGGTGTCGTTTATCTGCTTAAAGCTATCAACATCGATGAGCACCATCGCGCACGGCACGCGCGGATTGGCAAAGAACTCGTCGTACGCATGCCGGTTAAGCAGCTTGGTCAGAGCGTCCGTGCGCAAAAACATGTCGGAGTACAGCTGGAAATACAGTACGATGCCCATGGCCACGGCGGTCCAGGCAATGTAGACCCTTGGGCAAAAGAGCTGAATGAGGATGCCAGACCCCATGCAGGCAAGAATGGCGAGCGTGGACAACGTGCTGGCACTTTGGTAGGCCCGGGCAACGTTGGCCGACACGAAAACGAGGTACGCGACGGAAAGGCTATAGACCGCGACGTAGACAATGTGCAGCGGACCCGATACAAACAAGTTTGCCTCGTCGATGAGAAACACGCTGTTAAAAAAGATATCGGCCAGCTCAAAGACCGCATGCGCTATCATTATCTTAAATAGTATCTGGGCATACGGCATCGGCAGTATAACGTTGGCCATCAAAACCGGTATAAAGGGAAGCACGGCGAACGTCACGCACATGTACGCCTTTATAAGCATCCCAAACCCCATGACTTCGGGCGAGACAACAAACGTGTACACAAGCCACGTTATGACGGCCTCAGCAAAAATCACCGCGAGGCTTGCGACAAACACCTTGCGCGCCGACTCGTCCACGGTGCGGTTCGTCGTAATAAGGACGCCTCCCGCCATCAAAAAGAGCAGCGTCACTATGGTCAACGCGGTATAGAGTGTCATGCCTTACTGCGCCACCTTTGATTACTACCAGACACTCCGCTCGGGACCTATTTCAGGCCAGTCCAGCAATAGGTACAAACAAGCTTGCGATCGATTCCAATGGCCTCCAGCATACCATCGAGCGTTTGGAAACCGAGCGACTCAAAGCCCATCTCCTCGCAAATGGAACGCAGCAGACACTTGCCGCGCTCGGTGCGGCCGTCTGCGTACTCGTCCAAATGGGCCTCTCCCTCGTCACCCTCCAACTCGAGGACCTTGCGGCGCGCGATGAGTTCGTACTCCGAGTTCGAACGAGAGAAGCTCAGGAACTTGCAGCCAAACATGATGGGCGGACAGGCGGAGCGCATGTGCACCTCGGCCGCACCGGCGCCATACAAAAAGTCGACCGTCTCGCGCAGCTGCGTGCCGCGCACGATGGAATCGTCCACGAACAAGAGCTTCTTGCCCGCGATCAGCTCCGGCACGGGAATCTGCTTCATCTTTGCCACGCGGTTGCGAACCTCCTGGTTGGCAGGCATAAACGACCGCGGCCACGTGGGCGTGTACTTAACAAACGGACGCGCAAACGGTTTGCCCGACTCCGTTGCGTACCCAATGCCGTGCGGCACGCCGGAATCCGGCACGCCCGCAACGTAGTCAACGCTGGGCAACAGGCCGGCCTCGGCGTCGTTTTTCGCCATTATCGCTCCGTTGCGATACCGCATGACCTCAACGTTCTGCCGTTCGTAGTTGGAGTTGGGGTACCCGTAGTACACCCACAAAAACGCGCAAATGCGCATTTCGTCGCGCGGCTGGGCAAGCACCTCGTAGCCGTCGGCGGTAATGCGCACGACTTCGCCCGAGCCCAGCTCGTGCTCGTCCACGTAGCCGAGCTTGCCATACGCAAAGCTTTCGAACGTTACGCAATAGCCGTCGTCGTCCTTGCCGATGAGCACCGGCAGGCGACCCATGCGGTCGCGCGCGGCGATAAGCGCACCGTCACTGGTCATGATGAGCAGCGTGAGTGAGCCCTCGATTTGCTCCTGCGCATACTGGATGCCGTCAAGCAGCGTGTCCTGCGTGTTGATAAGCGCCGCGACCAGCTCCGTGGCGTTGATGCCGCCCGAGCTCATGGCCGTGAGCTGGGAGCGCTTGTCTATAAATAATTGTATGATATTGTCAGCATTGCTAATGTAGCCCACCGTGGATATGGCGTATACGCCCAGGTGAGAGCGCACCAGCAACGGCTGCGGGTCGGAATCGCTGATGCACCCTATGCCCGAGCATCCGTGGAACTCCACCAAATCGCGCTCGAACTTTGTGCGAAACGGCGTGTTTTCTATGGAGTGGATCTGGCGCTCGAACCGACCTTGGTCGTCGTGCATGACCATACCCGCACGTCGCGTGCCTAAATGCGAGTGATAGTCGACGCCAAAGAAAACGTCCAGCGTTACGTCACGTCGCGATGCCGCTCCAAAAAACGCGCCCATAAAACCCCAATCCACGAAGCCGCACGTATCGTTCAAGTATAGGCGCAAGGCTGTTTACGTCGCGGACGCGCGCAACCCCCTTACTTCGTATTAACATTATCGACACATGCGAGCCGTTTTGGCCGATTGGGGCTAGGCCCCTTTCGGCCATTTTCCCGTCGCCCCGTCCGCCCCCGTCCGCTCCGATTGGCCGCCTGCGCGATTTGGCCGCCTGCGCTAGGCCCCTTTCGGCCACGTTTGGCAGAGGTGTTAACTGGCAGCTAATGAAACCACGTTCCCTGGCGTCCATTATGAGGGGCAAACCGTGCGCCGATTGGCGCACCACACGTTAAGGGAAGGGAGTCCCCCATGTCAGAATCCGAAAGCACCCAAACTACGACAAAGCAAAGCTCGGGCCTTGCCATCGCCGGCCTTGTGCTGGGCATCATTGCCGCCGTCACCTCGTTCTTGCCCATCATCAACAACATTTCGTTCTTTATTGCCATCATTGGCGGCGTGTTTGCGGTCATCGCGCTCGTGGGTGCCCTGCGCGGCAAGCACGACGCCAAGGGGTTGTCGATAGCGGGCGTGGTGCTCGCCGTGGTCTCGTGCGTGGTCGTGCTCGCAAGCCAGAGCGCGTACAAGGCGGCGTTCGAAAAGGCAATGGACAGCGCGACGTCGGGTTCCAAGCCGGTGGCAACGTCGACGTCGGGCAACACGGAGGGCGAGGCAGACTCGAAGGACGACGCGGACTCGAAGGACGACACAAACGCAAAGGCGACAAAGGGCAGCGCGGACGCAAAGAGCGACGCAAAAAAGGCGGAATCCGACAAGAACGCAGCCGACAAGGGCTCAGCCGACGATGCCGAGCAACCGGACGACAAGGACTACTCAAACCTCGCCGTTGGCGAAACCGTGACGCTTGACGACGGCCTGTCGGTTACGGTCAACAGCGTGCAAACCGGTCTTGTCAACTACGACGATTCGCTTATTACCTGCATAAACGTAACGTACACCAACAACGGGTCCAGCAACGAATCGTTTGGCTCGTATGACTGGAAGGGCGAGGACGCCAACGGAGCCCAGCGCAGCACCGCGTTCTTTACCGATCCGACGGACGAGCTCAACACCGGCACGCTTTCGGCCGGGGGCACGGTAACCGGCAACATCTACTTTGAAGATGGCATCACGCGCGTGCTTTATTACTCAAACATGTTTAACAAGTCAGCCACTGCGGGCTGGACCCTGTAGCCCTTCCCTGGGAAGCGGGGGCGCATCGCGTCGCGCCGATCAAGCGTCGCGGTGCGCTCCCCTATTTTGCCGAGCAACCCTAAAACAAGCGGGCCGTTTTGGCCGAAAGGGGCCTAGCCCCAATCGGCCAAACGCGCGCCCAAAAATGGCCGAAAGGGGCCTAGCCCCAATCGGCCAAAACGGTTCGCTCGCATGTCCTCGCAAGACGCGGCTGCGATACAATAGGCCTGTTAAGCAGTCTGTAGGAGGGCACATGGAAGAGCGGCTGACCGAGGAATTGTTGGACGAGCTGTTGAGTTCGCCGGATCCTGCGAGCTACATTGACCAGCATCGCCCTAACAGGCGCGACTTTACGCAGTATATAAATGAGCTGGCAGCCGCTCGCGGGCTCGAGCGCAAGGAGGTCATTGCGGCTGCGCAACTCGACAGCACGTACGGCTACATGCTCTTTTCTGGCAAGCGCCGCCACCCCTCGCGCGACATCGTGCTGCAATTTGCCTTTGGCATGCACTTGTCGCTTCTCGAGACCGACCGCCTGCTGCAGGCCGCCGGAGCCAGCAAGCTGTATTGCAAAGACCGCCGCGATGCCATCGTGATCTTTTGTCTGGACCGCCAGACGTCGCTCGACGAGGCAAACGAGGCGTTGTTTAGGCTGGGCGAACGCACGCTAGGCGAAGACAAGCAGGGCAAAAGGTGAGTGACAAGGGCATGGATGCGGGCTTTTCCTCTGATCTGGACGCATGGCTGGCCGCAACCGACCGCTCCCAAATGACTCCGGTGGATCGTTACGTGGTCGACCGCACGCTCAAAGAAACCCCCTACGAGACAACCGAGGTCGTGTATCGGCGCAACAGTCAGGGCAGGGCGACCGTCGGTCCGTTTGTGCGCAAGCGCTTTGTGGAGGATGTCGGGCGCGGCCAAGCCTACGAGCGCATTCTTCAGGCACAGGCCGCGGGCATACGGCTTGAGCATCAGCCTTTGATCTACGAATGCGAGCGCTCGGGCGACTCGGTTGACGTGGTGATGGAATGCCTGCAGGGCATGACCCTCGACATGCTCGCGCAAAGAGAGGCCCCCAGCATCGATCTGGCCGCGCGCGTCATGCCACAGCTCTGCGACGCGCTGACCGAGCTGCACGAGTCGTTTGAGCAACCGCTGATACATCGCGACGTCAAACCATCCAACGTCATGCTGTGCGGCGAATGCGTCAAGCTCATCGACTTGGGCATCGCTCGTGCGTATCGCACGGACGCAGATCGAGACACCGTGCGATACGGAACGCCTGGCTATGCGCCGCCCGAGCAGTATGGATTCGGTCAAACCAGCGTGCGCAGCGACGTGTATGCCCTGGGCATGACAATGGCGTTTTGCCTGACAGGCCAAGATCCCACCACCGAACTTAGGGAGTCGGGGTTTTCGGACCCGCGCATTCCCCCAACATGCGCCGAGGTGCTCATACATGCCACCCAGTTCGACCCCGCAAACCGCTATGCGTCCGTTCGCGACCTGCGTCGTGCCATCGACGCCGCATTGCGGACGGAACGGGGCGCGGCACCCCTACCAAGCGCGGCCCCCGCACCAGACAAAAGCCAGGCGAGTAAAGCCAACCGCATCGCAACTGTGCTCGAAGCGCTTGGCCGCATATGGAATGCCCTTATCGTGGTGGTTTGGGTGCTCATGACCACATCGGTGATCGCCAACATCATCGAGCCGCGCGGCAACAACGTTCAGTATCCCCGATGGTTCAACGCGCTTTTGTTCTTGGGACTGCTGCATATACCGTGAACGTTATTGTCGTATTTGCTCATGGACAAGCGCCGCCTAAGGAAGCGTGCGCCCTTTGACCGCTGGACGTGGCGCAAGGAGTTGCCCGTGTGCCTGGGCATCATCGTTGTGTGCGGCATCGTGGTCATCGTCCTGTACAACGCGTTCTTTGGCAAAAAATAGCGCGCAGGCGGCTCGCGTCGAAAAGTTGGGCTCCTTGTCGGCGTTCCTGT
>JAGCBF010000259.1 GCA_017652285.1 Atopobiaceae bacterium | reverse complement strand
CAGGAACCGTTGTTGCGCCCAAGCCGTCCTCGGCTCCTGCGTCTAGCGTCGCGCGTACCTCGTCGCTTGCGGGGACGGGCGACCCGACGGTGTCCTGTGCCGTCCTGCTCGTTATGGGCCTGTGCGGAGCCGCCACCCTCGCCGCGCAAAAAATGGCCGATTGGGGCTAGGCCCCTTTCGGCCACCTCTATGCTCTGGCCTCCATAGGTTGCTAGTCATAGTATTATCGCTATTGGGGGATATTATGTAAAAGCGTTTTGTACTTTGATCAACCAACAGGAGGGCAGAAGGATGAGAGTCAAAAGGGCGATGTGCGTGGCGTTAAGCCTCGTGTTAATGTGCGTGACGCTCGCAGCGTGCTCGGGGCGGCAGGACCAAGGCAACACGGACGTTGCGGACGTCGCCGCCGAGGAGGAAATGAACCGTGACCTCGTGGAAGTGGGCGACGTTATAGAAGTCGAAGAGAACGACGAAGCCACCTACACCGTGACCATTACGGAAGACAACTTGATAGCTGACGGCCCCCTCGCGGTCGAGCTTGGCGAAGACGTGGCGGTCGACGAGGCTGGCATGGAGGGTAAAGCTGAGGGATATGAACCACAGCCGGCCGATGAGACCATAGTGATCGAGGAACAGCCGGTCGACGAGAACATTGTAGTTGAGGAGCAGCCTGTCGAGGACGTCGTGCTGGAGGAAGAATTGCCGACCGAGGAGGCAGCTGCGCCCGCCGCGCAGCCAGCCAAGCAGATTCTTGCGAGTGTTACGCAAGAGGACGTGGTGGTGAGCTACGAAGTAGAACTGGAGGTCGCGGACGGCGAGGAGCCTGCGTTCGAGACGCGCCAAGCTCAGGTGACGGGATTCGCCAACGACGGCATGGCCGTGACGCTTACCTTCCAGGGAGAGCCCACAGGGGGTCTGGACTTCGGGCCTTATACGGTGCGCTTCCAAGGCATGCCGTACTATGCCATGGTGCAGGTAAACCGTGCTTCTGGTGACGGAGCACAGGTGACGTCCGACCCCAGCGACGTGGTGATCGAGGATGTGGACTACGACGCGCAGATCGCGGAGCTCGCGGAGTACAAGCCCGACTTCGCAGACGAAGACATAGCGTTGCCCGAAGGCATCTACTTTGAGGACGGCGAGGTCGTGGTGACCGAAGACGCGTCTGAGGTCGTGCGCGAGACTCTCGTAGACATGGGCATGGCCGAAGAGGAGGAGATGTCGCGTGCGGTGGAGGACGCCCAGGCGGGGGATGCTGCAGCCGAGGATGCCGTCGTGCAATACATGAAGGAGTCCAACGCGCGCAAGAAGAAATACGATAACTATAGCGCCGCATCACAGTACACCGTCGAGGTCCTGGACTACATCGATCCCACGGCAGGAAAAGTGGCCTCGATGGGTGACAACGCCTTCAAGATCTTTAAGGGGTACACGACCAACGACTGGGGTTCCGCCCTTGAGGGAACGATGGGCGTCCTCAAGACGTTTGGCCTGTTCAAGAGCTCCGGTGGCGGTGTCAGCAACGAGCAGATCCTGAGCGAGGTGCAAAAGGTGGGCATCGAAGTCGCAGACATGCACGGCCTCACCAAGGCCATGAACTCCAAACTCGACGAGGTGCTGCGACAGGCGTACGCAAACAACCTACAGTCCTTCGACAACGCGGTAAACGCGCTCGCCGTAAATGCGGAGCCACTTCAGGTCATGCTTACCGAAGGCGCGATACGTGCCTTCGAGGACGGCATCGAGCCTCCCGCAGAGGACTGCTCCGCCGAGGACGAGTTTGAGTACAACTTCGCCCTTATCGAGTACATTAAGGGCCTAGAAAAAAAGGGCGGCAGAAAGAACAGCGCGTTTATCGGGTTTTCGGACCACATGAGCAACCTTACGGAGAACTTCGCATTGGTCGCAGGCGAGGTGGCCAAGCCGGCAGAGACCAACCCGGTAAAGGCTTTCGACAAGTACTGGGACCTGTACTTCAACTACGAGTCACAGGGCTACTACCTGCGTCGTTCCTATCGCTCGAGCATCGAGTTCGAGCTCAAACGCGCCTTTGCCCTCATAGAGATCTACTACAACATCTTTGATCCCTACACCAAGGGCGCGCATATGAGTTACAACAACCTGCTCTTTGACGCGCTGGATCGCTTGGAACAGTTTGACGCGGGCTTAAGTCCAAAGCAGGTCAAGGCGTCTGCGAACATTTGGCGGTGGAGTGGATTCCACCTGCACGTAAACACCTTTAACCGCACGATAACGTCGATCAGCTACACGTCAGGAATGCAGGGCAACAACGTCCCCTCAGGTATGCTTGAGGAATACATCAGCAGGCTGCATGACCGGAGCATGCAGGACGACTTCAAGCTTGCGGGCATATGGCTGGGACGCCTGGCTGCCACGGACAAAAACGGGGTCACCACGGCCATAGACCAGCAGTGGTATGGCGAGGCGTCCACCTACGTCAACGGTGCCCATGGCATAGGGTTCAACGGCACGTACAAGGACAACTGGTATAAGGCCGACATCATCGGCTACGACAAAAAGCTTCATAAGGAAGAACAGACCCTGAGCACAAAGGGCAAGAACCTTACTAATTCGTTTGACAAGCCCTGGTCTACCGAATGGGCCTATAGCATGCCCTACATCGTGTTTACGTTTGCCTAGCCTACGGGCGAAAGTCGGCAGATT
>JAGCBF010000258.1 GCA_017652285.1 Atopobiaceae bacterium | reverse complement strand
TGCTCTGCTGGGAGTTGGCGACGTTTCTGAAGAGGCGGTTGGCAAGCTCGTTCGAGCTCTCGTAAGTGGTGGTCACCTCAACTGATGAGACCTTGAGGAGCTTGACGTTCTCTGCTGGCAGCGCCTTCTTGAGGCCCGTGATCTCGATGTAGCGGTACCCGCGATAGGTAAAGTGCGGCTCAAACACCTGGTCGCCCGAGGTCGCCACGTAAAAGTCCGTGACCATCGCTGCGCGCAGGTTCTCGACCATCATAAGGCCCACGATGCCAGCGTCCTGGTACTCCTGGAGGTCGGGATACAGCACCTCCGCAAAGCGTACGGTGACCACGTCGCCCTCGTCAACGTAGTCGGCAGGTATGGTGAGCTGCGGCACGCCCATTACGTTTTCGCCCATGTCGTAGATGTAGGAGCCGGAGCCCGCCTTGGCCTCGCCCAGGCACTCCAGCGCCGTAAGCTCGCCCACCACGTGGCCCTCTGCGTCGTAGCGCGTGCAGAACTCGAACTCGTTCTGGCGCGGCTCGAGCACCACAGGCGTTCCCCATGCGGCATCGTCAAAACCGGGCTTGTCCCAGCCATCCAGCTTCGCAGCGATGGTCGCGTCATAGCGCTCGCCGTGGAAGTTGCTCGCTGCGCGTACGGGGCCGTCGTCAAACACCTTCCAGCTCGCGGGATCGGTCACGATGGTCTGCGTGGCGCCATCGGCAAAGGTCAGCTCCAACAAGGCGAGAAGCGCCTGTTTGGCGCCATAGAAGCTCCAGTTGGTGATGGTGTAGCTCTGGTAGCCGCTCCACCAGCCCTCGGCAAGCTGCGCACCAAACGCGTTGTTCCCGGAGGCCACGAGCTCGGTCACGTCGTACACGCGGTAGGGCATGTGCGCGGCGTAGTCCTCGCAGCCGGGGCTATGCCAGCCCTCCCCCACGCGCTGGCCGTTGATCGAAAGCTCATAGATGCCCTGCGCCGCGGCGTACAGCGTGGCGCTCGCGACCTCGCCGGTCGTCTCGAACTCCGTACGCACCATGGGGGCGGAGCCAAACGACGGGTCGGCGCAAACGAACACGTCCTCGTCACCGGCTTTCACCACGATGTCGTCGCCGTCCAGGCTCACGCCGTCCAAGTCCTCAAAGATGGCGTAGGTGGCGCCAGCCGTCTTGGAGAAGAGGTCGCCCACCTCGTACTTCTCCTCGTAGCTGCCGGGATAGCGCAGCGCGACGTCGGTAAAGGTCGCCGTTTCCCCGGCGGGCACCGCAAAGCCGATCTTGCCCAGGTTGGGGAAGGTGTTGTAATCGTGCGTGTTGCCCAGCGGGTTTATCTGACGTGCCTCGTCGACCACCACGCCGTTGATGGAGCAGTTGACCTGGTTGACCTCGGCCAGGGTATTGATGTTGACCTGGATGGGGTCGTGCACGGCCTTTTCCGCCAGCGCCTTCTTGGGGATGCTCACGACGTAGGCGGGCTTGGTCTCGTCACCGTCGTTTTGCGCCTCGAAGGCCGGCATGCCCACCACGTAGATGTTGAGCTGGGGCTTCTTTGCGTTGGTCACGTCCACCTCGTACACGAAGCGGCTCTGGCCCGCCTTGCCCCAAATGTTCATGGCCTCGTTTGCCAGGCGATAGTCGTCCGCGCCGAGCACGATGCCCGCGCGCGTGCCGTCCGCAGGAATCGTAATCGTCGCATCGAGCGAGAAGTAGTTGGTGACGGCCGCGTCGAAGTACATGCGCTCCGAGCCGATCCACTGCGCGCCCTGCCACGAATCGATGGTGCCGTCCGCAAGCGCCGTGGCAAACGAACCCTCGCGCGACTCGAGCTCGTTGCCGTCCACGTCGGTGACCGTCACCTTCCAGGTGTAGCGGCTCTTGGCGTCAAGCGCGTCGCCGCCGTAGGCGATGTTCTGGCTTTCGGCACCTTCGACCACGCCGCTGTCCCACACCTGCTTGCCCGCCGCATCGGAAACGACGAGCTGGTAGGACGCCTGACGCGCGCCAACGGCATCGGACGCCATGGCCCAACCAAAGGTCGGCACGCCCTCGATGCCCATGGGGTCGACAAGACCATTGACGGTAAGGCTCACGACCTCGTGGCCCTTGTCGAGCTCGTCGACCGCCTCCTGGGCCGGGTTCGTCGGCTCCTCAGCCTTTTGCTCGGTGGTCGTCGTAGCGTTTGAGCAGGCGGTCGCGAGCATCGCCGTCGCAGCTCCTGCCAGGCCCATAAACGACCTTCTTGTTATCATACGCTTGTCCAACATCGATCGTTCCCCTTTCCGCTTTTGTCCCGCGCGTCACTCGGCGTGGATATCCGCTATGGAAATCCCCTTTTTTATATGATACGTTCATAGATGTCGATTGCTTTTTTGTTCTTTTTTGTCGTGTTATAAGATAAGGTTATTGTGGGTGCTCAACGGCAGGAGGGGCGCGTTCCATTGGGGGCGCTCCCCTTTGCCATGGGTTCCTTTGCCACGGGTTTGTTGCGCGCCATCGTTACGCTGACGGGATCGGAGGGCGGCTATGCAGACAAAACAACTCGAATACTTCATCGCGGTGGCGGAGGAGCTTTCGTTCACGCGGGCAGCAAAACGCTTTTTCATCAGCCAGGCGGCGCTGTCCATGCAGGTCAAGTCACTGGAGAAGGAGCTGGGCACGCGGCTTTTTGACCGAGACCAGCATCACGTGGCACTCACCGCGGCCGGCGCGACGTTTTTGGACGCCGCCCGCGACATCGTACAGCGCACGGAGGATGCCATACAGCAAACGCGCAATGCCAGCAACGCGTCGGCCGGCGAGCTGCGCGTGGGTTACGTCAAGGGATACGAGCGGTCGGGGCTGTCCCGCATGTTGGCCAACTTCCACCGTCATTATCCGCGGGCATGGGTTTCGCTCACGCGCGACGGCGTGGCGGAACTCTACGACGCGCTCCGAACAGAGAAGCTTGACCTTGTCATAAACATCCTTTATCCGGAATCCGACCTGGGAGATGCCGAGTGCCAGGTGCTCGCACGATATCCCTTGGTCGCGGCGCTGCCCTTTGACCACCCCCTGGCTGGTCGCGCGTCGATTGCGCTCGACGACTTGCGCGGGTACCCGGCCGTGCGGTATCAGGTCGGCTCCACCGGCTACGGAGAAGACCAACGCATTGAGCGCGTCGCCTCGGATTACGGGCTATACGACCACGTGACCAGCACGTACGAGGACATCGAGACGTGCATTCTGTGCATACTTTCGGGCTTTGGATACGCCCTGCTCCCGGGTTTCGTGACGCCCACGCTGTCGTCCGACGGCCGCGTGGTCGCCGTGCCCGTCGAGGGACTGGAGCGCGAGATAACCGTCGTCGCCGCATGGCTGCCCACCACGAGAAACGACCTCATCGACGTCTTTTTGGACGAGTTCTTGGAGGTCGACCCCCAGGCATAGACCCGCACTTGGCCGAAACACCCCAGGGACCTTTTGGCCAAATGGCCGAAACACCCCAGGGACCAATCGGCCACTTATAAAAGTACACTTGTTCCACGTACATTTGTTTGCTAAACTCTTCCTATGAACAACGCGGACAAGGGGGTATCATGAACATGGCCATCGAGGAAAAGGGACTCGCAGTGAACCGAAGCTACAAGGACACGCTCTTCAGGCGCCTGTTTGGCGACGAGACATGCAAGGGAAACGCCATGTCGCTGTACAACGCGCTTGGCGGCTCATGCGACGACCCAGCAGACCTCACGTTCACCACCATCGAGGGAGTAATATACATGGGCAGGAAGAACGACGTGTCCTTCCTGGTCGACGGCGAGCTTATACTGTGGGAGCACCAGAGCTCCGTCAATCCCAACATGCCGCTCCGTGGCCTCATTCATCTGGCACAGCTGTACAATAAGCACCTGGACCTCTATGGTCTCAGCGTGTACAGCTCGCGCAGGCTTACGTTGCCATCCCCACGCTACTATGTGTTCTATGCCGGTCCGGCAGAGGTTGAGGATCGCTTCGAACTCAGACTATCGGAGCTCTTTGCCGACGGCGCTAACAATTCGTGCGCGGAACTGGTGGCAACGGTCATAAACATCAATGAGGGGCATAGTCCCGAGGTCTTGGAAGCCTGCGAGACGCTCGCTGGTTACGCGCACTTCGTGTCGCTCGCGCGGACATACTCCCGCACGTACGCGCGGTCCGAGGCGGTGGACCTGGCTGTAAGACAGTGCATACGCGAAGGAGTGCTCACCGATTTCTTCACAGAGAACCGTGCGGAGGTGATCGACTTGTTTCTAACGGAATGGGACGAGGAGAAGTACCGTGACCTGCTAAGACGCGAGGCCGAGGAAGACGGATACGCCGCCGGCGAGGCCGAGGGTCGCAAGGAGGGACGCAAGGAGGGACGCAAGGAAGGTCGCAAGGAGGGTCGCAAGGAGGGTCGCGACGAAGTACGCAACGAGTTCCTTCTCAAAGCCGTACATCAGGTGCGAGAAGGTCGACTTGCACTGGAAGACGCAACAAACATCTTTGGATTCTCTCAAAAGGAGATTCTTGCGCTGCTAGAAGGCTGACCTCGAACATCGAGGTAGGAGTCGTCCGTTATGGGCCACTTCCAGCCCATGCGATACAGCACCTTGGTGGTAAACGTGTCATCGTAACCCAGATAGCACGCATGTTGTGCGCCGTGGCTGGCATAGGCGATGGACCGCGGCCAGCGCGCGCAAGATACACGAAGAAGCTCGGCATCATGTAGTCGGGCAAGAGCGGGCAGAGGTAGTCGCGCCATGCGGCCTCGTCCACGCCAACGCCCGTCCAGTAGGCCACGATGCTGAGCGCGCCGTTTAGGTCCGTCGCGATGACGGCGGCCTCGTCCACGCCGTCGTGCAAAAGCAGCGCGCCCTCGACCTCTCCCAGCTCCACGCGATACCCGCGAATCTTGACCTGCTTGTCTATACGGTCGATGTAGAGCAGGTTGCCGTCGCCGCGCATGCGCACCTGGTCGCCCATGCGATACATCGCGCGCTCGTCGTCACAGGTCGCAAAGGAATTGTCCGCAAACGCCGCGAAACGGCCGTTCCCCATAGGGCTGGCCAAACGGACATGCGCGCCTCGCGAATCACTGCTAAGCTAGACGTGCAATTGGCCGATTGGGACCAGGTCCCTTTCAGCCGCACGAGGAGAGGAACGACAATGAAGGTACTCATGTTCAACGGCAGCCCGAATCCGAAGGGCTGCATTTCCACGGCATTCGACATCGCCGCGCAGGAGCTCGCCGACGCAGGCATCGAGTCCGAGCAGGTAATGGTGGGCAACAAGGACATCCGCGGCTGCATCGCCTGCGGTCGCTGCCGCGAGCTGGGACGTTGCGTGTTCGACGACCTTGTCAACAAGTGCGCACCAAAGCTGGACGAGGCCGGGGGCATCATCATCGGCAGCCCCGTGTACTACGGCAACCCCAACGGCACGATCCTGTCGTTTATGCAGCGCCTGTTCTACAGCTCCACCGTCGACCTGCGCATGAAGGTGGGCGCCAGCATCGTGAGCTGTCGACGCGGCGGCAACAGCGCCAGCTTTGAGTCGCTCAACCAGTTCTTCGGCATCAACGGCATGCCCACCGTACCTTCCACGTACTGGAACGATGTGCACGGCTTCACCGCCGACGACGTCTACGCCGACGAGGAGGGCGTGCAGACCGTGCGCAACCTCGCGCGCAACATGGCGTTTATGATGCGCGCCATCGCGGACGCCCGCGCCACGCACGAGGTGCCCGAGAAGAACAAGGTACTCTTTACCAACTTCATTCGCTAACGGAACATCTGCGATCACGTTGGCTGCCTTGGCCAAAAGGGGCCAACAAAACTGGCCGAAAAGGACCTTGTTCCAATCGGCCAGTTAGTCCCAATCGGCCAGTTATGCTGCGAGTCGCAGGATGCCGCGCCAGCCGCGAGACGCGTAGTACGAGTCGGCACCGTTGTGGAACACGAAGACGCGCTCGTATCGCCGCTCGCAGAACAGCGCGCCGCCGAGTTCGCGCAGTTCGGGCGGGGTGGCGATCCAGCTTGACGTCTTGAGGTCGAACGCGCCAAGCGTCTGCAGGCGCCCGTACTCCTCTTCCGACAGCAGGTCCACGCCCATCTGCTCCGCCTGGGCGAGCGCGCTGCCCTTGGGCGGGTTCCGCTTGCGCTTGCGCAACGCGACGTCGTCGTAGCACAGGCTCCGCCTGCCCGCGGGAGACTCGCGCGAGCAGTCGCACACCAGCAGCGCACCGGTCGCCTCGTCGCGTCCAATGACGTCCGGCTCGCCACCGGTCTTCTCCATAGCCGCGATGCTGCGCAACGCATCGGGATGGCGCAACAAGGCGTCCTCGACCTCCTGCCAGCTAACGTCACCATGTCGACTGGGGTTGTCTTCGAACCTCTTCCTCAGTGTGTCCAGCATATCGCCTCCAACATCACCAAATCATTATCACGACCATATCTTACCAAATGATTCGGGGATGAGTTCGGGGACGTGAGTCAGGGGGACAGGTTGCTTGACTCAAGGCGCGCGATGAGCCACGTGACACGTCCCCCTGGCTCATAACAAGATGAAACACGAACCCGTCCCCTGTTCCAAAATGGAACACCTAACCCGTCCCCTGTTCCACATGACTCATCCAGCGCACACACCATCACCTGGATGGCTTTCTCTTCAGGCTTTGATATAGTCTAGGTTGACGTCACGTCAGCTTACGGCAAGCCTTGGAACGAAGGAGGGCGCAAAATGACAAGAAACCGCACCAAACGAAGGGCCAGATGCCTGGTGCGCACGCTGCTGGTGTGCCTAGCCATGTTGCTGGCAATCATGCCCGCACAGGCGCTGGCGCAAGAGTCCGTGCAGATGACGGAGGGGGACGTGACGCCCGGCTTCGCGCCCGTGGGCGTCGCGTGCGATTCGAGCGACCCAAGCGTCGTCTGGGTGGACGCGGAGGGCAACCTCAACGCAATGAAGCCCGGAGACGCCGTCGTCACCGCAGGAGACACGACCTACAACGTAAGCGTGGGCGACTACTCCGACGGCTCGGAAGTCGTAGGCAACCTAAAGATCCTTGCTCGCTACAACGATTCCATGCAGTTCTACGACGGCCACGTGTACCTCCTGTTTACGTCTTATCTGGATGGCGTGCAGATCAGCGTGCCCGACCTCTACGGCGCGTACTCGATCTCCGACCAATACTATGCCGACATTCGGGAAAACATCGCCAACGGTTCGAACCACACCGGCTCGGACGCGGACAAGTACTTCGCCTTTACCAACGACACGTCGGTAACGCTCAATCGCGGCGAGCTCGTCACCGTGGGCATGTATCGTGACTTCAACATGAGCGTGTATGAAGCGGCACTCGGCTCCATACGGAACAGCTCGTTGTGGACAGAGCTTTCCGACACGGCAAAGACCGCCATCGTCAACGTGCTCTTCCAGTTCCTGAGCAAGGGGACGATTCCCTCCGAGGAGGCGGCCGCGCAAATCGAGGCCGTTCTCGACAAGGAAGGACTCGACTATAACATGTTGCTAGACGGCGTGGTGGCCGGCGGCGTGTGCTTCAACCGCGAGCTATACAACCAAAAGCTGGAGTGGGACCAGTACGAAAACGTTACGTACGACCTGGACATCACGCAAAACCAGCTCAACACGCTCGTTGCCTACCTGGGCGGCAACCTCAACCATTTTTCGATCCTTAAGAACAGCTGCGCCACGGTTGCGCTGCGTGCGTGGAACGCGGCCGTTGGCACCCGGGACGGGGCAGACACCTCCTACAAGCTCGACGCGACGGGCACAGGGATCTTCTCGGTAATAGACGCACCCAAGACCGTGCGCGACGCCATAGTCAACAGGCTTCCGGGCCACTACCTCAACAACGCAGAAAACGTTGCGGAGCCAGACGCGGGCTTTGTGGACGACACCGGATGCGTGTATGTGAGCGTGCCAAAAAAGGTGGAACCCATAGCGTTTACGTTTGAGGAAGGCGCGGTTAAGGTCGACGAGACTCGCAGCAACATGTCCGCTCTCGTACAGGCGGCGCAGGTCGGCGCGAGCGTGACCTATGGCGCAAACCCGCACGCCCAGGTAAGCGTCGAAGCCCAGGCACAGGGCGATGCGACGACCATAACCAAGGTAAATTTTGATATAGACGGCACGGTCGTGTCCTTGGACCACAGCACGCCGCTCAAAGACGGCATATGGTTTGCGGCACAGGCGCCCACCCTCCAGGACGGCGAGGACTGCTACGTAACGGATGCGGACGGCAACGCCTTGCCCAGCGAGCACGCCGACGGCTGGGTCTACTTCCACGCGGACGCCCTGCCGGTTACCTACAAGGTGGCGGGAAGCAACGCAGACGTGCTCAACGTGATAAAGACGACCATCGACAACGCA
>JAGCBF010000257.1 GCA_017652285.1 Atopobiaceae bacterium | reverse complement strand
GCCGAAAGGGGCCTAGCCCCAATCGGCCATTGTGTGCGCGGACGTACATTAACGCGCCCGAAACGTCCGTCTCAGCACACATGGCGGTTTCGCGACACACGATGGCCGGACCCTGCCCTGCGACCTCCAGTCCATCATCTGACCGCCAAGAGCAGCGCGTCCTGTCACCTGTTTTCACACTTTGAGCTACAAAAAAGACGGCACGTCTCTTACAACCGTTTTAAGCACGCGCTTATCGCAGAGAAGGGCCGACCGTCGTTTCGATTCGTAACCACTACAGTTACAAGATTCACACCTAAATGGGGATTTCGGGCGTACGGATGTCTTTTTCGATATCCGTAACGGACGTGGTAATAACGTCCTCTCCCTCAAACGCAATCACTTCTATGTCAAGCTTTTCATACTGCTCTATATTATCTCCTTCTTTAACGCTATTATGTTATTATCATAGCACAAAAGTTTTACCTGAAGAACAGCGGTCTTCCGATTTGGAAAACATTGGGTCCGCGCACGAGGGAAAACAGCAAAACGGTCAGGCACCTATACAGCCGCCCCACGCACAGAGGAAACCACACGCACTCGCAGCACTCACCGTCGCCTGCTTTTGGCGGCCTTGTGTGCGCAAACGTACATTTTCGTCGCCCAAACGTCCGTCTCAGCACACATTGCGGACGATTGTGTGCAAAAGCGTACATTAACGCGCCCGAAACGTCCGTCTCGACACACGACGTGGCGGCAGGCCGCCCCGCTGTCGGTTGCACGCGAAAAAATGGCCGAAAGGGGCCTAGCCCCAATCGGCCATTGTGTGCGAAAAGGGACGTTTGGCCGAAAGGGGCCTAGCCCCAATCGGCCAGCGCCGTCACCCGCGGAAGGCGGCGGCCGCCTCGTAGTAGCGGTAGAGGGCGCACATGGCGTCGCGGGCCGCGGTGGTAGAGCCGGTGTCCTGCACGACCGCGTTGGCGAACGAGAGCGCGCTCGCGCGAAGGACCTCCTCGCCGCCGTAGCTCACGACCAGCGGCGTGGCCAGCAGGTGGGCCGAGACCCCGTCCACGCGCACGGAGATCCGGCCGTCCGCGAGGAGCCTCACCGTGGCCGCCCTGCCGGGGAACGAGCCGGTCACAGCCGCTACATCGTCATCGGAGAAGCTCTCGCCGTCGGCGGGTGCGAGGATCGCCTCCACGGAGGTGCCGGAGTCCAGGTAGAGGCGCATGGTGGCCGAGGCCACGGGCGTGCTCCCCACGGGCTTCGTCACCGCGCTCGCCGCAAGGGCGGACTTAATCGCCGCAAGGTCGGCCTCGTACGAGCTGGTGTAGCGCGCGGGCATCTCGGCGTAGTCGGCGCCGATCGCCCAGCCGTTCTCCGCAGAGAGGTAGGGCTGCGCGAAGTGCCCGTAGTCGGCGATGGCGTGGATGAGCGCCACGCTCTTGTCGTCGAAGGCCTTGCCGTCGGTCGCGTGCTCGGCCTGGTAGGCGTCGAAGCCCTCGACGTAGGCCTTTATCGAATAGTCGGGCAGCTCGAGCGACTCGTCGCCGTAGTGGAACGTCGCGGTGATCTTGTCCGCCATCTGCACGGAGGTCGTCGGGCACGAGAAGCCAAAGTAGCCGTTGCCGTCGGAACTCAGCTTGCCCGCGTCGAACGTCGCGACGTGCGTGGTACGCTTTCTTCCCGTGCCCACCACGAACTCCATGTAGCTCGCCTGGCGCGTCGCGTCGTCGAGTGACGAGAGGTCCATGAAGTAGTCGACGCCGATCGCGCCGGAGAGCGTGAGCGAGTGGCTCATCAGCGCGACCGAGGTCTTCTCCCACACCGCCACCAGCGTAATGTTACCGGTCACGGGCTGCGCGAAGTCGTAGTCGGCCCCGCCAAGCGTCCATCCCTTGAACTCGAAGCCCTCCCGCACGGGATCGTTCGGCCTCGGAGCGGTATCGCCGCCATCGACCTCGCGGCTCCACGCGGCCCCGCCGTTCGCCGGATCGTAGGTAACGAGCCAGTAGCGGCTCCACTGGGCGGTAGCAGTAACGTCGCCCGTGACGTCGATCCTGTCGTAGGGGAACTTGAACCCTGCATCGGGCGTGCCGCCGCTCACCTCCCAGCCTATGAAGTGAGCCTGAGCGGCCTCAGTCGGCACGAAGCCGCAGCCGGGCAGGGGGTACTTCTCGCCCTTCTTGGCGACTGCCGGGGCCATGGTGCCGGTGTACTCGCCGGTGCCGAGCGTCCCGGTGCCAAAGGTGACGGTGGCCGTCGGGCCCGTCCACGTCGCCCTGAGCGTCAGCGACTCGACAGGCGGGAGCAGGAACCTCTCGCCCGGCTGCTTGATGCCTTCCGCCGCGTTCTCGGGCGGCGTCCCGTCGTAGACAAGCTCCCAGCCAGCGAACGCCTTGTACGCGGGCGCTTCGAATTCGCACCCGGGAGTCGAGTAGATAAACTCCGGCATGTAGGTGACGGACTTCATCTCGCCCGCGCCGCCGCCTGCGTCGAAGGATATGCTCACGAGGTCCTGGTACTTGTACCCGCAGACCGTGCACGTGCCACCATCGTCGTACGAGTGATCTTGTCCCATGAACACGTGGTTGCAGTAGAGGCAGGTGCCGTACAGGTGGCCTGAGCCGGTGACGCTGATTATCGTAGCGTCCGGGTGGTCGCAGGCCTCTATGCGAGCGCTCCTACGCCAGTTGCAGGCGCCAACGCGCTCGTCCCCACCGTCGGCCGCGCGGTAGAGGAAGGTGCGCTCGTAGTTGGTGCCGTCGTTACCGGCCCGCACCTTGAGGCCGCCTGCGATGGAGAGCCTGCCCATGTAGCTGTCGTCGTCGCCGTGGCCGATGGCGCTGCAGTAGCCGTAGCCGGCCTGGGCCACGACGACGGTCTTGAGGCCTTTGACCTCCACCAAGCCCACGCCCTCGCCGCCGTCGCCGTAGCCCTCGGCCCCGCCGCCGATGCCCGCGCCGCCCGTGCCGCCGATGGCGGTGACGACGCTGTCGGTGATAATCACCCTGCCGTCTCTGGCGTCGCCCGCGCTTCCGGCACCGATGCCCGCGCCTCCGAGTATGTCGTCGTCCTTGGTTCCTGGTGCCGCTTCGTGCGACTTGGCCGTTACCGTGGCATTGGTGATGGTAAGGGTGCATTTGAAGTGCCCGTGATCATCTCCCTCGCCCATGCCCGCGCCGATGCCCGCGCCGGATTCCTTTGATTCCGAATTGCTGATGCTCCCATATGCCGTGACGGTCGCGTTTTCGATGGTTATGTTATTTTCGCAGTCCGAGCGTCTGCCACTGCCGATGCCCGCGCCGCCGGAACCGCCATAGGCGTACACCGTACCGCCGGTAATGCTTATATTGCCGTTTGTCGCTTCCAAGGTGCCACCTATGCCGGCGGCACCCCAGCCGGCACGTGCCGTGACCTCACCGCCCGATATGGCGACGGCGCCGCATCTGGCGTTGCGCCCGCCACCAATGCCGGCACCTCCAACGCTGCCGCCCGTGGCCTCGATGCGGCCGCCGTTGATGGTGACGGAGCCACCGTCGATGCCATCTCCACCGCCGATGCCCGCGTCGTTCCTTGTGCCCGTGGAAACGAGCTTGCCCATGACGTCCTTGTCCGTGCTCTGGGCCCAAATGGTGAGACTCGAGCCTTGCGGCACCAAGATGCCCTCGTTGCAGGTCAACGTCTGACCGTCCGGCAGGATCAGGTTGACGTTGCCAGATATGCTGACGCGCTTTGTGTACGTGGGGCTGCCGTCGAACGTGTACCAGTCATCCCTGAGCGTTATCTCGCGGTCGCCCGGGGCCTGCATGTAGATGCAAACGTTTGGCGTCTTCGTCTGGCCGTCGGCGGGGTCGTAGTACGACGTGCCCGATTGCGCGGTGAGGGATAAGGGCTCCTCCGCGTTGCCGTCGTCTTGCGCGACAAGCGCGATGGGCTCGACTGTGGCCTCGCGCGCCGACTCGCGCGCCGGTTCTTCCACGAGGATGGCGTTCTCGCCGCCGTCCGGGGGCGCGACCTCCAGGCCGGTACCGTTGCCGGGCTCGGCCTCCAGGCCGGCGCCGTTGTCGGTCAAGACCACGACGGGGTCGCCGACGGTCGTGGCCTCCTCCGCGAGCGCCGCCTGCCACGGGCCTCCCGTCGCAAGCGCCACGCTCAGCAGCAGCGACAGGCCCCGCCTCGTGCGGTCTCTCGCCCTGCCTTCTGATTTCTTCATGCGTTCCTCCTTCCACTTTGTGCATGCATATTACGCATAATTATAATTTTACAGCATATCGGGTGACAGCAAATCGAGTGATGGCGGGACGAACCTATCGTCGCCTTTGTCACCCTTGTCACCCCGCTTTGTGTGCGCAAACGTACATTTGGCCGAAAGGGGCCTAGCCCCAATCGGCCAAAAAGGTCACGCAGCGGCGGCCAAATACGGCCGCGTGACCAGCGACGTTTCGCTATGCCGGCTGGACTTCCACAAGGCGCGCTTGTCCGTCCGTCACCTCAAAGACGCCGTAGTCGGAGGAAACGGTGCTGCCAACGATGTCCGAGGCCACGAACTGGAACAAGTACCGACCATCTTCAAGCGGCCGCTCCTTCAGCTGGTTGGCCTCCTCGTCGCTCACGCCATCCGGAATGGTCACGCTGTCCTGCAGCACAAGATTGTCGCGACTCCGGCCCGTCGCCGCGTACGCCGCAATCACGTCGCCTGCCTCCAGGATCTCGTAGTCGCGCGAGGGCACGCCGTTCTCATCGATTCCGCCCCACAGGGCGCACCACTCGTACGCCCCGTCGTGATAGTCGTCGCCAAAAACGTAGACGGCGTAGACCTCGGTCTTGTCTCCGGCCGCAAGCACCGGGGCAGAGATCACCACCACGTGCGGCAGCATGAGGCTAACGTTGGTGAGCAGGTATTCTCCCCACAACGACGGCCACGTGGGATAAAAGTCGCTGGTAAACGTGAGGTTTTCCCAGTCCTGCTTGAGCTCGCAGTCCGTGCCCATAAGCGCGTACTTGTTCGGGTCGTTCGGATCTTGCTTGTATAGCGTATACGTTATGGTGGACAGATAGCGGGCGCTCTCGGGCGCAAGGGTGATCTTGAAGTCGCCGCCTTCGGAGATGCTGCCCTTGTCTACGAACGACAAGGGCCGTGCAGGCAGATTGTCGTACATGCCCTTGAGGAGCTTGGCGTACGCGTCGAGCGGACAGGCCTTGACGTACGCCTGAAAGTCCTTTCGGTCGTAGACGAACGGATAGTACAACGAGACGCCAACGGCATCGGACTTGTTGCCCGAGATACGATAGACCACAAAGTCGTCAATCGCACGGTTGGCCTTGTCGACGTACGCCTCGTCAACATACGGCTCGACAATGTCTACAAAGTTGTTGAGGTCAAACAAGTTGGCCAGGTTCTTGGACCCATAGATGGCCGACGCCTTTGTCGCGCCCGCAATCTTGAAGGCACCGTCCTTGGCTTCCTGTACTGACACCAGCTGCTCGCACAGATCGTTGAGGGCGTCGATGGCGTTCTTGGTTTGCGAAAGGTCCATGAGCGACAGCTCGGCCGTCTCCTTCTTCCTTGCCTCGCATTTTTTAAGATACGCATCGCAGATGCGTTTGCCCAGCTCGTCGCTGCTCTTGGAAGACGCTTCCTGGACAAGCTGCGCGTAGTCGATGCCACCCGAGGGCACGACCTCCTGCGAGGCCACCAGATACTTTGCGTAGTCGCTCAGGATCGCCGCGTTTTCCAGCGTGGACATAAAGCACGCGTCAAAGACCAGCAAGTCGTAGGCAAACGGGAGGTTGGCGTCCTTGAGAGAAGCCGTCAGCTCCGTGCGGTCGATCGCGTCGTAGTCGAAGTTTTCGTCAAAGCAGACCTTGTCTGCCGACTTGCCACCGTGGTCCCAAATCACCAGCACGTTGCTCTTTGATCCGTAGCCCTCCGCACTCCAGGTAAGGAAGTCGCGCAGCGTGTCTGCGCTGCCCATGCTCGCGTTGTCGAGCTCCTCCACCAGCTCGAGCCGTTTGTCGCGCACCTCGTAGCGCTGGAGCTTCTTGTTCGAGATGTCGTGGGACCGCCACGTGGTGGAGCCGCCCGTCTGTATGACCACCTTGGTGTCGCTGGGGATGTCGGCTGACAAGAGCTCGTCGATGTTCTTGCCCGCGAGTCCCTGCTTGGTCTCGAGGTTGGACCCGCATAGGTAGATGGCGATCGTGCAGCTGCTTGCGCTCGACCCGCTTGCGGCACAGCCTCCCAGCAAGACGCAGACGAGAGCAAAGATGGTGGCAACGAGTACAGGCCGCAGCTTCATGGCAGGCACGCTCCCTTCGTCGGTGGACGACTTCATTCTATAGCAAGTGAGGGTCTGCGCGCGCCGACGGAATGGCCCGCAAGTGGCCGAAAGGGGCCTAGCCCCAATCGGCCAATTACAAACGTGCGATGAGCGGGCTCGCGGGTCGGCCCGGCGGGCGCATGTGGCAACGTCGATGGCCCCGCCGCGTCCCGTCCGGCCACGCCGTGCCATTTCGGGTGCGCGAAAGTGCACGTTTTTTCGAGGTTAGTGTAGTTTTTTGGTGCCAAATCCCCACAGGCGGAAAAGAAGCCCCGCGTTTGCGCAGGTAGAGGGTGCCGCGAATCAGACCCCGTGAAAACGGAGACCGAAAAACTACACGAACCTCGACTTTTTGTGCGTTTTCGCGCGCCCGTTTTGGCACGCCGTCGCGCGGGGGTCGGCTCGAGGGCTTCTCGCGCCTGGACCCGAGTCACGGCGCGTCGCACGGCTACAGCCATAGAGAGGGTCGCGCCTCCTCG
>JAGCBF010000256.1 GCA_017652285.1 Atopobiaceae bacterium | reverse complement strand
GCCGCCCTTGGCAGCGGTCTCCTTGAGGAAGGAGTAGGCGCGGTCGGCGTCCATGACCGTCTGCTTGAGGTCAAGGATGTAGATGCCGTTGCGCTCGCCAAAGATGTACGGACGCATCTTGGGGTTCCAGCGGCGCGTCTGGTGCCCGTAGTGGCACCCTGCATCGAGCAATGTGTGGATGTTGATCTTTACAGCCATGTTCTTACCTCCTGTGGTTGACCCTCCGCGTGAGGTCATTCCCTTCGATCCACCCGCCGCCTGGCTTGAGCGTCGGGCACCACGGACGAAGAGTCGTCACGCGTGTGTAATAAAACCGTGCGTACGCACGACAAACTAGAAGTCTAACACATGTCTCCCACATCGGCCACGACTATTTTGGGGCGGCTCGTCGTTCGTCGCCGTTGCCACCCCAGGTCAGCCGCGCGGATGCGCGCGTGCCGCGACTGCCTTAAGCCGGTCGACCGTAAGGTGCGTGTAGATCTGCGTCGTGGCGAGGCTCTCGTGGCCCAACAGCTCCTGTACCGCCTGCAGGTCGGCACCACCTTGCAACAGCTCTGTGGCATACGTATGTCGCACGGAATGGGGCGTCAGCCCGGCGTCTATGCCCGCAAGCTCCCTATGTCGGTGGTAGCACCTGCGCAAGGCGTCGGCACTCATGTTGTTGCCCCGCGTCGACACAAACAGCGCGTCTGCACTCCCCTCTTTCTTGCGTGCCGCGACCAGGCGCGGTCGGACGTCTGCGACGTATGAGGCGACCTCGCGTATCGCACGGTCGTACAAGGGGACGATTCGCTCCTTGGCGCGCTTGCCAAAGAGTCTCATCTGGCCCCGCCCATAGTCGATGTCCTCTGGCCTTGCCGATGCCATTTCGGATATACGCGCGCCGCTTGCATACAATAGCTCCAAAAACGCACGGTCGCGCCTGCCCGCGTCGGTGTCGTCGCACACCTGGATCATACGGTCGACGTCCTTGTCGGCCAGGGTCTTGGGAAGGGTCCGGGCGACCTTTCTTCCCCGCAGGGAATCGATCGCGTCTACCTGCGCGACCCCCTCCCGTTCGAGCCAATGGTAAAACGACTTGAGCGCAGACAGGCGCCGGTTGACGGTCTTGGCCGCATATCCCGCGCGCGTGAGGCTTGCCACGTATGCCCTAAGCGACGTACGCGACAGATCGATGGCTCCTACGCCCTCACGCCGACACCACGCGAGGAAGTCCGCGAGATCGCCTTCGTACGCGCGCACGGTATGGGGCGACAGGCGGCGCACGTCTGCCGCATACGACAGGTACGCGCTGATCAATGCGCGCGCTCGGCCCTGCTCCTCTTCGCGCTTGTCTGCCCCCATGCTATGCGTCACAGCTCCCCAACGGGGCGCCCGCAACGTCCGCGAACAGCTCGGGGCGCGAATGCAGATACGCCTGAAGGTCCCTTTGCGCGCGCTCCGCATACGCCTTATAGCGCGCCGCCTTGGGCATGCGTCCCCCACCCAGGGGCGGCACGATCCCAAAGTTGACGTGCATGGGCTGATAGGGGGAGGTCGCCGGATCCGTCGCGTAGGCAACCAGCGAGCCAAACGCGCCGGTCGGGGGCAGCCTCACCGCATCGTAGCCCCTCAGCTCCGCCGCCACGTTTGCCGCGGCAAGGACGCCGGAGGCGATCGCCTCCACATAGCCTTCCGTGCCGGTTATCTGCCCCGCAAGCCTGACCGAGGTGCCAGGCACCGCAAACGTCTTGTCGAGCGCACGGGGGGCGTCGACAAACGTGTTTCGGTGCATCACCCCATAGCGCACGAACTCCGCCTCCTCCAAGCCAGGAATCATGCGGAACACCCTGCGCTGCTCCCCCCACGTAAGGTTGGTCTGGAACCCCACCAGGTTGTAGGCCGTGCATGCCGCGTTTTCCGCACGAAGTTGCACGACCGCCCACGGCCTGCGCCCCGTTGCGGGGTCGACAAGCCCCACGGGCTTGAGGGCGCCAAAGCGCAGCGTGTCGGGTCCCTTGCGTGCGACCTCCTCGACCGGCTGGCAGGCACTGAACAGGTCCTTCTCCTCGAACTCCTTGGCGACGACGCGCTGCGCCCCCACGAGCTCGTGCCAAAACTCCTCGTAACGCTGCTTGTCCAAGGGGCAGTTAAGATAGTCGCCCGTGCCTTGGCCCTCGTAGCGCGACTGCGAGAACACGACGTCAAAGTTTAGCGACTCGGCCGCGATCACGGGCGCCGCCGCGTCATAGAACGCCAGGCGCCCTCCGCCCACCAGCTCGGACAACGCGTCAGATAGCCGCGGCGAGCACAGCGGGCCGGCAGCCAGCACCACGCGCCCCTCTGGGATTTCGGTCACCTCTTCGCGCCGCAGCTCGATATGGGGGTTGCGTTCGACCTCTTCCGTCACCATGGCCGAAAAGGCATGGCGGTCAACCGCCAGCGCACCCCCTGCGGGAACGCTGCACGCGCGCGCGATCCTTAGCAGGCTCGAGCCCATCATGGCAAGCTCCGTCTTCAGCAGACCGGCCGCGCTGTCCGGCTTGGTGGACTTGAGCGAGTTGGAGCACACCAGCTCCGCGAGCCCGGACGTGTGGTGCGCAGGCGCGTCGCCTCCGGGACGCTGCTCGTACAGCCGCACGTCTATGCCGCGTCGCGCCAGCGAAAGCGCGCACTCGCTTCCGGCCAAGCCCCCGCCTATTACCGTAACCATCGTGCCCATGCTATCCATCTCCCTGTCGCTTCATCATCGCTTGCATCCTACCACAAGAGCCACCAGGGGAAGTCCCCCTGGTGGCTCATAGCCTTTGTCAGGCCAGGCCCTCCAACGTACCCGCCGTCCTATACGCCTGGTACGTGTTGGCGGACAGGCTGTAGCGTCCGTCGGGTAGGCGTTCCACGATACCGCGCGACTCGTAGTCCGTAATCGTGCGCAGCAACGAAAGCGTGTCCTGTCCAAGGTGCGTCGCTATCTCGTCGGGGCGCAACGGCCCGGGCACCAGCGTGGATATGATCTCGCCCATGTGGTTGGGCACGCCCTCCGCCACCAGGCGCGCCACCCCATAGTCAAGCGACAGCTTTGTTTCCAGGTCGACCTCGTTGCATATGGGCATCGCTCCCTCGCATATGAGCTTGTTCGTCGCCTGACTCGTGGGAGAAAAGATCGATCCCGGCACGGCGTAGATGGTGCGGTCCATCTGTATCGCGGCGTCCACCGTGCTCATGGTGCCCGACCGCTCCCCCGCCTCGGCGACCAAGAGCACGGGAGACAGAGCCGCGATTATGACGTTTCGCTTGGGAAACCTGTAGGGCAAGGGCGAGCTGCCCCACGGCTCGATGGACACGATCGCGCCGCCCTGCGCGACCGTCCTTCGAAAGACGGCCTCCGACGAGCTGGGATAGATGCGGTCCGCGCCGCAGCCCGACACGATGACCGTCTTTCCGCCGGCGTCGAGCGCCGCCTGGCATGCCGCACTGTCGCACCCCATGGCTCCGCCCGACACCACCACGACGCCGCTTTCCGCCGCCACGCGACCTGCCATCCGCGATATCGCCAACCCATACGGCGTGGCACGCCTCGACCCGATGATCGATACGGAGGCCTCTTGCAAGACCTCGGGGTTGCCGATGCCATACAGCACCTCGACCTCGTCGGGGACGTCATCGCGCAGCTCGTCGGGAAAGAGCTCGTCGTCCGGGGTCAGCTCAAACTTGTTGACTTCCATGTCCATTCTCCGTTCCTTGTTGCATTGCCTACAGTGTTGCGCGCGTGCGATAGGCGCACGCCTCCATGAGGTGGTCCTTCTCCACCAGCTCCGACTCCGCCAGGTCTGCGATCGTACGGGCGACCCGTGCGATGCGCACAATGTTTCTTCCGCCCAGGCCCAGTCGCTTTGCGGCTCCTTCCAATGCCGCGCGCGCCGGCGCGTCCAACCCCAACTCCGGGACGCTTCGTGCGCGGTCGGGCTTGTCGTCGCTCTGCGCGCGCCTCCACGACGCGAACTGCCGTGCCACCGCCACCTGTTCTGCCATCTGCGCGGAAGACGAGCCCTGGTCCCCCGCAATAATCCTGCTCGAATCCGGTCTGGCCACGTCCACCAACACGTCGATGCGGTCCATCAACGGTCCGCCTATGCGCGATTGGTAGGTCTGGATTCGCGAGGCGCTGCAGGTGCAGGGATGGTCGGGATCGCCCAGGTATCCGCACGGGCAGGGGTTCGCGGCCGCGACCAGCATGAAGTCGCAGGGAAACACGTAGGTGCCGTCCACGCGCACGATCCGCACCTCGCGCTCCTCCATGGGTTGTCGCAGCGCCTGGAGCACGCTGGGGCCAAACTCGGGCAGTTCGTCCAAAAACAGGACGCCCTTATGGGCCAACGAGGCCTCCCCCGGCCTCACGGGACGTCCTCCGCCCACCATGCCACCCAACGTCATGGCATGGTGCGGCGCCCTAAACGGACGAGCGCCGCCCAAGAGCGGACCGAGCTCCTGACCTGCGGCCGAATGGATGAGAAGCGCCTCGGCCCGATCGTGCTCGTCCAGGGGCGCAAGGATGGTCGGCATGCGCTTAGCCATCATGCTCTTTCCCGCGCCGGGCGGGCCCACCATAAGCAGCCCATGCTCCCCCGCCGCCGCGATGACGAACGCGCGTTTGGCCAACTCCTGGTCCACGACGTCCGCAAAGTCAAGACGTTGCGTCTGGTCCGAGTCGTCCTCTGCCTCCTGCGAGAGCGCATCCGCTGGCGGCAGGCTCCCTATGCCCTGCGTCATCTGGGTCAGCACCTCGATCGAGCGCATGTCCGCGCCCCCCGTGGCAATCGCCCCGCTCGGCGCGACGAGCGTCAGGCCCTGCTCCAGCGCCAAGCGCTCGAAGGCGACCATGCCGCGCACGTTGTTGACCCCGCCCGACAAGGCCAGCTCACCCACAAACATGCACCCGTCGAGGTCACGTTGGGGAATCTGGCCCGTGCAGCCCAAGATCGCGACGGCAATGGGCAGGTCAAAGCCCGTGCCCGTCTTCCGTATCTCGCTGGGAGAGAGGTTGAGCGTGTAACGGGCACGCGGCCATTCGAACCCGCACTCCCTCATTGCGCATCGAACCCGGTGGCGGGACTCGAGCACTGCGGTGTCTGCCATGCCCACGATGGTGACCCCAGGTATTCCCTGTGACACGCTCACCTCTACGACCACGGGAATCGCCTCCACGCCACGCAGCACGGCGGTCCTCACGGCAAACGAATCGCGAATCATGCTAGTAGTCCCATTCGTAGGCGCCGACAAGATGCCTGAGCCGTGCGGACTGATCGTCGTAGACGTTGACGGCCACCACGTCGAATCGCACCGTGTCCACGCGCGTCTGAAGCGACAGGTACATAAGTGCGAGCTTTTGATACTTGCTGCGCTTTCTGGCATCCACCGCGAGCTCGGGCGCCTGATCGGTCCACGCGACGTTTGACATGCGCGTCTTCACCTCGACGAGCACGACCGTGCTGCCGTCTTCGGCTATGATGTCCGCCTCGCCAAACGCACATCGCCAGTTGCGCTCCAAGATCGTGTAACCTTTGAGCGACAGATACTGCGCGGCCAGGTCTTCTCCGGTACGCCCAAGCTCCTTGTTGCCGCTTTCCGCAAGCGGGTGCCGCGCGTCCTCGCGAACGAAGCGCACCATCGCATCACGTTCCGAGTTAGGGTCTTGGGTGACGCTTGTGATGTTGGTTTTTGCCATGTTTGCTCCTCACTCTTTGGGGAGCGAAAGCATGGCAAAGCAATCTTGCACGTATTGCGCGTTTTTTTCGCACCAAACTTGCAGACGGGCTGTCTTCGACGCGCCCAAACCTTTCAAACGCATCGACTGGCACACTTATTGGTTTACTTTTGTATTTATGGCGTCTGCTGCGTGCCGCTAGAAGAGACGAAGCGTCTCCACAAAGTTGCCACAAAAGCTTGCGCGATGAATGGGCGTGAGCCCATGCGCGCGAATGGCCGCTATATGCTCCGCAGAGGCATAGCCCTTGCATTCGCGCAGGTGATATCCCGGATACACCTCGTCGTATCCCACCATGAGCGCGTCTCGCGTGACCTTGGCCACGATGGAGGCGGCCGCTATGCAGGCAATCTTTGCATCGCCCTTGACCACGCACTTCTCGCGTGGGTGGACGTGCACGGGGTTGCCGTCTATGAGGACCGCGTCGGGATCCGTGCCCGTGGCCTCAATTGCCTGGGCCATGGCCTTGCGCAGCGCGACACCCATCCCAACATGGTCGATCTCGCTTGGGGGAATGTGGGCGATGCCAAAGGCGAGCGCGTTGCTCTCTATGCGCTCGGCGAGCGCCTCGCGTCGGGCGGGCTGCAGCTGCTTTGAGTCGTTTATGCCCCATATGGGGTCGTCGTAGGGCAACGCGACAGCCGCGACGGTAAGCGGACCGGCGACGGCGCCGCGGCCCACCTCGTCCACGCCAATGACAAGACCGTCCCCCGCAAGCTGGCGCTGGAGGTCGTACATCGCCTGTACGCGCTCGCGTTCTGCCAGCTCCTTGGCCAAGCGCCGATGGGCCTTGTCAAACGCCTGCCGCACCTGCTTGCGCGGATCGTTGCGATAGCGTTCCTCGAGCTCTTGCAGCTCCTCTTCTCCGGCACTCGCAATGGTGGCCGCCAGCTCCTTGGCGCGCATCAGGCCCGCATCAGACATCTTGACCCCTTACAAAAAAGAGGACACGCCCCAAGGCATGCCCTCTTGCTCGACATCGCGGTACGTAACCCGACCCTACATGCGCTTCTCGCGAAGACGGGCGGCCTTGCCCACGCGATCGCGCAGGAAGTACAGCTTGGCACGGCGCACCTGACCGTGGCGAACGACCTCGAGCCTGGCGATCTTGGGGCTGTGCAGGGGGAACGTGCGCTCCACGCCCACGCCAAAGCTCAGCTTGCGAACGGTAAAGGTCTCGCGCGCACCAGCACCGCTCATGCGGATGACGTCGCCCTGGAAGATCTGCTCACGCTCGCGCTCGCCCTCGCGAATGCGATAGTGAACCTTGACGTTGTCGCCAACGATGACCTTGGGGATGTCATCCCTGATCTGCGCCTTCTCGATAGCGCCAATGTAATCGACAGCCATAATAATCCTCGTCTCTAGAGGTGTCGCCGCGTTTGCACGACACATAGCTTACACACAAGGGGACATTATATGCAATGTCGTCGGCATGCGCAAGAACTACACGCAAAAGCACACCACGACCGACGAAGGATCGGTGGGAAATCCCAGCGACTCGGGATACCCCGACGCAGTTATCCTGCAATAGTATCCCGGAGACCCCGTGGTGTAGCCCAAGTACTCAAACGGATACGGAGAGCGGTACCACGTGGGCGAGGCCCCCGTCGAGCTTTCGAGTGACAAGATCTCGCTCGAGTTGCCGTTTCCGTCCACGCCAGCGCGCGCGAACACCTCGTATTGTGCTCCCTCGGCATTGAGTACGCCGTCGACCTCTTGGTAGCCGCGCTTTTGTTGGTACTCCTCTATGTCCCAGTGCACGTCTCCACACACCTCGCGGACCGAGAACACCCACAAGCGGTCCGGCGTCGACGTGACGCTTTCCACCGCCTCGGTAAAGCCGATGTTGTTGGTGAGCTTGTTAACCTCGACCAGGGCGTCGACAAAGTCCTCGTCAAACATGCCGAGCGCCTCCGTGCCCAGCCAGGCACGCAGCGCGCTCCCCTCCCAGCCGCCAGCCACCGTGTCCTCGTTGTTCATGGGCCGAATGTCCAGGGCACCGACGGTCATGAAGGTCAGGCCCGCCTTACCTGCTCCGTCAGCCCGGTCGTCATGGCGAATGCCGGCAAGTCGCACGTCCATTGCGCGGGCATTGTTGACGGCCCGGGCGTCGTTTACAAAGATGCGCTTGGTCTGGTCGGTCAAAGATCCGTCGGCCTCAACGAGGCCATAGGACTGCGCGACCTTGCGGCCCTCCTCGTCCGATGGCGCGCTGGCGATGAGCGTCGAGATCTGCGACAGCTCCTCCCACGAGTATTCATCGAGCTCCTTTGGCTCGATCTTGTCATCCTCCTGCCGCACGGGCTCCTGCGAAGGAGCCTCGTCGTGCGCCTTGCCTCCCGTAGACCGGGCACACGAACCCAATAGCAGCATGGCGCACAAGAAGCAGCACAGGGCAGCGATCGTTTTGCGCATGGCTTGTCCTTTCTGTTGGAACGCGCCTCTAAGACTATCGCAAAACGTCTGCCACTGCGTGCATTTGCACGGCATGCACGCAAACGGTGCGCTTTTCGCGCTTGTCTGCCAGCGCATGCCCGCCGCCGTCGTTTGCCGTCACCGTCGTTTCCGACAAAAAAAGGAGGGACCCGAAGGCCCCTCCCGGTCGTGCTATGAGGTGAGCTTAGGCAAGCTTCTTGGCGCCGCCGTTGCTCTTGATCTTGGCCTGCGCAGCCGCAAGACGCGCGATGGGCACGCGGAACGGCGAGCAGGACACGTAGTCAAGACCGAGGTCGTAGTACTTCTGGATGGACTCGGGGTCGCCACCGGTCTCGCCGCAATCACCGCACACGATGTTGGGGTTGGTGGCCTTGCCGCCCTCGACGCCCATCTGCACGAGGCGGGCAACGCCGCGGTCGAGCGTAGCGAACGGGTTGGTCTTGATGAGCTTCTCGTTCATGTAGGTGTCGAGGAACGAGGACTCAACGTCGTCACGCGAGAAGCCAAGGCAGGTCTGCGTGAGGTCGTTGGTGCCAAAGCTGTAGAAGTCAGCGTACTTGGCGATGTGGTCGGCGGTAATGGCAGCGCGCGGCAGCTCGATCATGGTGCCGATGGGGATCTCCAGCTTGACGCCGTACTCCTCGGACACTTCCTTGATGTCGTCCTCGCACATCCTGCGGAGATGCTTGAGCTCCTCGGAGAAGGCCACCAGCGGGATCATGATCTCCGGCTTGGCGTCGACGCCCTCCTTGATGAGCTCTGCGGCGGCAGCGCAGATGGCACGGAACTGCATGTGGTTGAGCTCGGGATACAGGAAGCCGAGGCGGCAGCCACGGGTGCCGAGCATGGGGTTGGCCTCCTGGAAGGAGTCGAGCTGCTTGAGCAGGGCCTGCTTTACGGCAAGGGCCTTCTCGAGCTCGTCGTTAAGGGCGAGCAGGGTCTCGTCGGTGATGGCCGCAGCCTCGACAGCCTTGCTGGCAGCCTCGAGCTTGGCAATCTCGACCTCAAGCTCACGCGGGGAGTCGAGGAACTCGTGCAGAGGAGGATCGAGCAGGCGCACGATGACGGGCAGGCCCTCCATGGCCTTGAACATGCCCAGGAAGTCGCCCTTCTGAGCCTCGCCCAGCTTGGCAAGAGCGTCAGTCTTGACCTCGGGGTCGTCTGCAAGGATGAAGTTCTGGATGAGGTACTTGCGCTCGCCCAGGAACATGTGCTCGGTACGGCACAGACCGATGCCCATGGCACCGTTCTCGCGCGAAAGGGCAGCGTCGTCGGGGTTGTCGGCGTTGGCGCGCACGCCCATAACGCGGCCGCGCTCCTCGTCGAAGCGAATCTCGTCAGCCCAGTCGAGGATGGTCTGGAGGTCGCCGCCGAGCTCAGGACGAACGAGCTTGGCCTCGCCGGCGTACACGTTGCCGGTGGAGCCGTCGATGGAGATGATGTCGCCCTCGTGCAGCACGATGTCGGTGCCGGCGATGGCGCAGGTCTTCTCGGGGGCGTTGATCTGGAGCATCTCGGCGCCGCAGACGCAGGGCTCGCCCATGCCGCGCGCGATAACCGCAGCGTGGCTGGTCTTGCCGCCGTGCGAGGTCAGGATGCCGTCAGCGGCGTCCATGCCGGGCAGGTCGTCGGGCGTGGTCTCCCAGCGCACCAGGATGCAGGGCTTGCCCTCGGCAGCGTAGGCAACGGCGTCCTCGGAAGAGAACACGACGGCGCCCACGGCAGCGCCGGGAGAGGCGTTGAGGCCCTTGGCGATGGTCTCGCGGCCCTTGATGTCAGCCGCGTCGAACTGCGGGTGCAGGAGCTGGTCGAGCTGGTCGGGGGCCACGCGCATGACGGCCTCCTCCTTGGTGATGCGACCCTCCTCGACCATCTGGATGGCGACCTTGAGGGCAGAAAGCGCGGTGCGCTTGCCCACGCGGGTCTGCAGCATGTAGAGCTTGCCCTGCTCGATGGTGAACTCGAGGTCCATCATGTCCGCGTAGTGATCCTCAAGAATCTCGAACACATGGAAGAGCTGCTTGCCAGCCTCCTCCAGGCCAGGCTCGGTCGGGAGCTTGGCGATGGGCTCGGTGTTGCGGATGCCCGCGACGACGTCCTCGCCCTGAGCGTTGACCAGGTAGTCACCATAGCGCTCGTTGGTGCCGTCGGCCGGGTTGCGGGTAAAGGCAACGCCGGTGGCGGAGGTGTTGCCCTTGTTGCCAAAGGCCATGACCTGCACGTTTACTGCGGTGCCCAGCGAGTCGTCGATCTTGTTCTGCTTGCGGTACAGGATGGCGCGCTCGGTGTTCCAAGAACCAAACACGGCCTGCTCGGCAAGGCGGAGCTGGAGCAGCGGGTCGTGCGGGAAGACAGCCTTGCCGTCCACGTCGACCTCGGGGTACTTCGCGACGTCCACGTTGTCGGAGAAGATCTGCTTGAACGTGGCGACGAGGTCCTTGAGGTCGTCCGCGTCGAGCTCGGTGTCGAGCTTTACGCCCTTCTCGGCCTTCTTGGCGGTGATGGCATCCTCGAACAGCTGGCCCGAGACGCCCATGACGACGCTCGAGAACATCTGGACGAAACGACGATAGGAGTCGTACGCGAAGCGGGGGTTCTCGGTCTGCTTGATGAGACCCTGCACGGAGTCGTCGTTGAGACCGAGGTTGAGAACGGTGTCCATCATGCCAGGCATGGAGAACGGAGCGCCGGAGCGAACGGAGACGAGCAGTGGGTCGTCGGCGTCGCCGAGCTTCTTGCCCATGCGCTCCTCGAGGTCCTTGCGGTACTCGTCGATCTCGTCCAGAACGCCCTCGGGCCACACGTTGCCGGCGCCGGAATACTCGACGCAAGTCTGGC
>JAGCBF010000255.1 GCA_017652285.1 Atopobiaceae bacterium | reverse complement strand
GCTCTCAATCACGTATGAGTAGGCCTCGGTATCGTGCTGACCCGCACCCTTTTGTGTGTCACTGAACGAGGCCAGGTCGAGGATCTTGTAGAGCGAGTAGGTCTCGCCGTCCTCTGCGTCGCTGATGGTAATCTTTCCTTGAGTACCCCCAGTAGTTCCGAAGTGGCCTGCATCAACTGATGTTGTCGAATCCGCCCACGCGCCCGTGGGCACCAGGCTCAGCGCGAACACGGTCGCGAGCAGGATGGTCAAAAGCTTCTTCGTTCGTTTCAAATTATTCATCTCCTTTTTACCATAGTTGTTAGTGCGTATAGATGCTGTGTATGCCATGGCCTCCTCTCACTACACGCGGTTGCGAGGAGGCTCCCCCGCCGGGATTGCTCCTAGCAAGAGGTCGGCTCGTCTTCTTCACGCCAAACAATCGCCCCCCTATCATTTGTGCAATTATTCTCTTCTTGCAATAAATCTGCACGCAACCAAGGAGCACCAACGGCAATTCGCCGAGGTTAAAGGCCCACGGGCCCTTCCCGCCTGTTGAGGGCAGTTCTATACAGGTACTATTTTCAATCTTTATTAAGTTATTTATAACTTGCGTAACGGCGAACGTACTGATTAAGGCCCTGAATATACATTCCGGGCGCGACGGAATCGGCAGCTCGCGCGTTGTGGACGGCTTTGTCTGCAGGCGACGGCTCGGACGGCACTTGTTCGCCGCATACGACAAGGCCAACGCTAAGGTTCACAGACAATGGCGTTGGGTCGCCGCGATGGCACGCCGCGCGTCTTTTGTGCAGGTCGTATGTTTATTATTTTATAGATAAGAGCTTGCGGGCCGACGATGACCGCTGCTCGTGTCGCGAGCGCTCCGAGCCACGGACATCCATCTGGTTCTCGGCTGCAGGAGAGTAGAGAGCCGGCGTAGCCCACGCAGCACTGTTTTGACCAAGCTCGTCGCGCGATTCCTCGCTTACCACGGCATTGCTAGCGAGTGGGGCGCTGCCCGCCTCCCGCGGGCAAGCGTACCAATCCGCGTGCGTGGAAATGCACAAAGAGTTGAGGTTCGTGTAGCCCAACCTCGCCCTTCGTACATTGTGCGTTTCTCGGTCTTTGGTCCAACGCCCGCTAAACCTAGCCGATCAGGGTTCAGGCGAGTCCTGCCGCAATAAAAGGCACGATGAGTGCGAGTGTGAGGGAAGCACGCATATCCGGATTTGTACCGGCTACGAAAACGAGAGGCGTAAAGGGGTCGCCACGGTCGTGCGCCACGAAAGGGAATGCCGTCGCTCACCCAGTCTTCGATGGCCGATTGGGGCTAGGCCTCTTTCGGCCAATTCTCGCCGCCACGCTATTCGATTATGGCGAAGTCCGGTATGGGCCACACGCGCAGGAGCACGCGGCCGACGATGCGGTCCAGCGGCACGCAGCCGACCTGGGCCATGCGCGAGTCGATGGATGACACGCGCTGGTCGCCCATCACGAAGTACTGGTCCTCCGGCACCTGGAACGGCAGCTCGATGTCGCAGCTGCCAAAGCCGAGCTCCGACACGTACGGCTCGTCGATCTTTACGTTGTTGACGTAGACCGTGCCGTCTTTTTGCATGTTGAACCAGTCGCCCGGACCGCAGATGACGCGCTTGACCAGGATTTTGTTGTTGTAGTAGAACGCGACGACCTCGCCGGTATCGTACGTGGGCGACTTGACGGAAAGGACGATTTCGCCTTCTTTGAGGGTCGGCGTCATGGACGTGCCGTAGATGCGCAGCGTGGGGAACAGGAAGGTGGCGAGAAGGACCACGATGGCGGCGACGGTGAGAAGCGCGCCGATGGTGCTGCCGATGATGCTTAGGATGCGTCGGTTGCGTCGACGGGTCTTGAGCTCGCCGGCGATCTGGTCGGACGACGGGCGGCGACGCGCGGGAGCGTCATCGGGGATTGAAGCGTCGGGGGCGGGCTCGGCAGTAGTGGACTTGTCGATGTCGGTTGTCATGACGCCGTGACCTCGTGCTCGTTGTGGGCAGCAACCTCCGCGTTAAACGCCTCGCGCCGGGCGGCGATCATGGCACGGACCTTGTCTTGCAACGCGGGCGCCTCCTCGCCGTCCTTGTCCGAATCCGTCGCGCGCCTGCACAGGGCCTCGGTCCTGCGCGCGAGTTCCAGACACAACGCCTCGGTCTTGTCCAGCAACGCCGTTTGCTCGGCCTCGCGACGGTCGCACAGACGCTTGACGTTTTCCACGTACAGGTCCGCGGCTTCCTGCGCCGCATCCAGCACGCCGCTCACGCGCACCGACGCGTCGGCCAGCGTACCGGCCTCGCGTATGGAGAACTCTCGGTCGGCAAGCTGTTGGCGGATCTTGACGTTTTGCTCCGTGAGCTGCTCGTTTTCTTGTTCGACTTCTAACAGAATCTCTAGCAGCTCGTCGCGCCTGAGCTTGTGCAGCTTGCGGTCCATCACGGCGGTTGCCCCTTTGCTCAAAATGGCCATTCGATTTGGTATTTTAGCCGCGACGCGGCGTTCGTGCACGTCGCGTCTTGCCAGCGTTGGCGTGCGTCCTGCAAGTGACGGCTTCGACGCGCAGAACGGTCGTCCCGCTTGAGGTCGTGCCATTTCCGCATCGCCAAAATGCACAAAAAACCGAGGTTAGTGTAGTTTTGACGGCTCCAATTTTTCGGGGTCTCATTTGCGGTACCCCCTACCTGCGCAAACGTGGGGCATCTTTTCCGCCGGTGGAGAAATGGCACTCAAAAACTACACTAACCTCGCAAAAACGTGCATATTCATGCAACCGAATTGGCACGCCCATCAAAACCGCCGCCAAAACGCCGCCCTCCGGAGCACGCCGGCCAAATGAGTCCACATCAATGACCGCAGCGCCTTCCGCATGCGCCGAAGCCATCTGCAACAGCGCGCTACCGCTCGTCAACTTTGGACAACGGTATGCTCGCAAACCTCAAAATGCTGCCCGCATTTTTGTTTATTACCAATATTTTAACCATATAAGGCTCTAATCTGCATAGCTATGCCGTTGCATGCAGGTTTCAATACTAGTTTGCGCAATAGCCGCGAAAAAACTGCGCAATTCGTGCAAAACACCGCGCGTAGTCTGCTTGTTCCAACATACACGCTGGAACGACACGAAAAGGAGCCACCATGACAAAGAATCCGCTCGCGGGCTTGAACCGCCTGCCGATAATCGCCTTGGACGGTCCGTCGGCGCTCGTGCTTTACCGCGACCGAGACGACGCTGAGCTCATAACGACCCCGCCAACATACACATCAGATGCCGCCGTCGACCTCCCCTACTTAAGCGACGAGGACATAGCCGCGACGTTGGCCAGCACCAACGTGTTTGGGCATCGCGCGTTCGACCCTCTTGTGGACGGGAGCGGCGAGTCAACAGACACGCCGACGCTTAGGCGCGCACGAGTCAAGAGCCTTGCAAGCTGCGCGTCTTGTTCCGCCGACTTCAAGCGCACGCCGTACGCCGCGCTTGGGCTACGTCCCCCGACCAGCGATTCTCCGCTGTATGTGCTTGTCCCCAACGACCTGGCGCGACGCAAGGTGCATAACGTGAGGCAGCGCGCGTTTTCGTCCCGGATGCCTGCGGATTCGCTCAAGTGGCTGGGCAACAGCGTACTCGTGCCCTCGCCGGAGCTTACGCTCTTGCTACTGGCTCGTCACTTGGACGTGGTTGACCTAGCCACCGCATGCATGGAGGTGTGCGGACGATACCGGCTTGTTGGCGCGACTTCAAACGACCTCTTTCGATCAAATCGCACGTTGTATGACCAGGGGCAGCTCTCGACGCCCAGGCGCCTTTTGAACCTGTGTGACAGGGCGGACGGGATGTGGGGCAGGGCGCTTGTGCGCAGGGCGTGCAAGTACTTTGCACCGAACTCGTCTTCTCCCATGGAAACGGTGGTCTACCTGCTGCTTTGTCTGCCACGTAGCTTGGGAGGATACGGCCTTCCCAAGCCGCTGCTCAACGCAAAGCGGCGCGTAACCGCAGACGCGGGGATGATCACGCTTTCGCAGACGCTGATTCCGGACCTGTATTGGCCCGGAGCGCGGCTCGACATGGAATACGACAGCGACGAATTTCATTCCGACCTCGAAAGCTTGCAAAAGGGCGCTCGGCGGACCATGGCGTTACGGGCCATGAACGTTGACGTCTTGTCGGTGACGTACGACTTGGTAAACGACGAGCGGGCGTTTGACGTCATGGCAAGAATGGTGGCCAAACGATTGAACGTTCGTCTGCCTAGCGGAAAAGCCGACAAGCGAGAAAGGCGCCTTGAGTTGCGCAAGCGGTTGCTTGCGTGAGTGCGTGGTGGCGAGTGACCGATTAGCGATGCGTGTCGCACGCGAAGTCACGACGACGTGCACAGACGCGTGACGAAAGGTGTCTCTCCGTCGCCGCACGCTGCTTGCCTCAGCCGACTTGCGGCGATGGGTCTCTTGCAGGGTATAATAAGCACAGATGTTGATGGGAGATTCAATGCCAGTAGGGAATGGAGAGTACAAGGATCGTCTGTTCAACTTCCTGTTCGGCTCCGAGGAGAACAGGGGGTGGACGCTAAGCCTGTACAACGCGGTCAACGGGTCGGCCTACGACGACCCGTCGCAGATCAGGTTCACGACCATCCGCGAGGTCATGTACCTGGGGATGCGCAACGACGTGTCGTTCCTCGTGGCGGGCGAGATGAGCCTGTACGAGCAGCAGTCCAGCTTCAACCCCAACATGCCGCTGCGCATGCTGCAGTACCTGGGCAACCTCTACCAGCGCCACCTGGACGAGCGCAAGCTCAACAAGTACGGCCCCGCGCTGGTGCCCTTGCCCGCCCCCAGACTCGTGGTGTTCTACAACGGGGAGAGGCAGCGGCCCGACGAGGAGGTGATGCGGCTCTCCGACGCGTTCCCCGAGGGGGCGGAGGCGGACGTGGAGGTCCGCGTGAGGGCCGTCAACGTGAACCGGGGGCGAAGCCCCGCGCTGCTCGCAGCGTGCGCGCCGCTGCGCGAGTACTCGTGGCTCGTCGCGGAGGTGCGCGAGGGCGTCGCGCGCGACCCCGGCGCCGAGCTGGGGACCATCATTGACCGCGCGATAGAGGCGATGCCGAACGATTTCGAGATAAAGCCGTTCCTGACGGCGCACAAGGCGGAGGTGAGGGGAATGCTGCTGACGGAGTACGACGAGGCCAAGGCGATGGAGCTGTTCCGCGAGGACGGCCGGCGCGAGGGCATGCGCGAGGGCATGCGCATGGGCAGGCTCGAGGGCATGCGCGAGGGCATGCGCGAGGGGGCGATAGCAACGCTGCGCGCGCTCGTCGAGGGCGGGCTCATCGCCGTCTCCGACGCCGCGGCGCAGGCGGGCATGACCGTCGACGAGTTCGAGCGGGCCGCCTCGGAGCTGACGACCTCGTAGAAGTGGCCGGAAGGGGCCTGGCCCCAACCAGACACCACAAGGCGGAGGTGAGGGGAATGCAGCTGACGGAGTACGACGAGGCCAAGGCGATGGAGCTGTTCCGCGAGGACGGCCGGCGTGAGGGCATGCGCGAGGGAGCGATAGCAACGCTACGCGCGCTCGTCGAGGGCGGGCTCATCGCCGTCTCCGACGCCGCGGCGCAGGCGGGCATGACCGTCG
>JAGCBF010000254.1 GCA_017652285.1 Atopobiaceae bacterium | reverse complement strand
GAGTTCAGCGGCGGCATGCGCCAGCGCGTCATGATCGCCATGGCGCTTGCGTGCGAGCCCGACATCCTTATCGCCGACGAGCCGACCACGGCTCTGGACGTCACCATCCAGGCGCAGATTCTCGAGCTCATGCAAAAGCTCCAAAACGAGCTGGGCATGGCAATCATCATGATTACCCACGACCTGGGCGTCGTGGCGCAGATGTGCGACGAGATCGTGGTCATGTATGCCGGTGCCTACTGCGAGCGCGGAACTGCCGACGAGATCTTCTACGACCCCAAGCACGAATACACCAAGGGCTTGCTTCGCTCGATTCCCACCATGGGAACCATGGGGCAAAAGCTCCAGCCCATCACCGGTACGCCCATCGACTTGCTCAACCTGCCTAAGGGTTGCCCCTTCGCCCCTCGCTGCGACAATGCGATGAAGGTGTGCATACACACCGCGCCAGAAAGCATGGAGATTACCTCCACGCACAAGGCATCTTGTTGGGTCAACGTCGAACGTGCGATGCGCAACCTGAGCGCCGAAACGCTCAATCTTGCACAAGATGCTGGCGTGGACGTAGACAAGTCCGCAAAGCTGGCGGCAACGGTCGAGGCGGTAGCCATGAAGGGAAGCGTGAACTCAGCCGAGGCGAAGCAGGCGCAGATCGAGGTAGAACTTGCCGACGCGCGTCGCCAGGCCGCGGACGAAGCCGAAGATGTCATCAAGGCAAGCCATGATGGCGACTTGATTGGCGACGCGGCCTTGATCGAGTCCCAAGAAAAGGGCAAGCATTTTAACAGGAAGCGCACGACGCACGATACGAAGCCAAAGATTGGCGGTGGGCGATAATGGCTGTAGGAAAAAGCGACACTCCGCTGGTTGACGTACGCCACCTTAAGGAGTATTTCCCCGTAAACACGGGTTTTTTCAAGACGACGCCACTCAAGGCGGTCGACGACGTGAGCTTTACCATCAAACGTGGAGAGACGCTGGGCCTGGTGGGGGAGTCTGGTTGCGGTAAGACCACGGTGGGCCGCACCATCCTGCATCTGTACAAGCCGACGGATGGCGAGGTTATCTACGACGGCAAGCCGATTCGCACGAAGGAGGACTTGGCCGAGTACCGCACCAAGTCAACCATGGTGTTCCAAGATCCGTATTCGTCGCTCAATCCGCGCATGACCGTATCCGACATCATTGCCGAGCCCTTGGACGTACATCATATGTGCTCGAACGCCAAGGAGCGCGAGGAGCGTGTGCTCGAGCTCATGAGTCGCGTAGGCCTTAACTCCGAGCATGCGTCGCGTTATGCGCACGAGTTCAGCGGTGGCCAGCGCCAACGTATTGGCATTGCGCGCTCGTTGGCAGTCAATCCTGAGTTCATCGTGTGCGACGAGCCCGTGTCTGCACTTGACGTGTCCATTCAGGCGCAGGTCATCAACATGTTTGACGAGCTGCAAGAGGAAATGGGACTCACCTACCTCTTCATCGCGCACGACCTGCTCGTGGTGCGTCACATCTCGGATCGCATCGCCGTCATGTACTTGGGCAAGATGGTCGAGCTGGCAGATGCCGCAGAGATTTACGACAGGCCGTTGCACCCGTACAGCAAGTCGCTGCTTTCTGCAGTGCCCATACCAGATCCTAAGATCGCGCGCGCAAACAAGCGCATTCCCTTGCAGGGCGACATCCCCAGCCCGCTCAACGCGCCGAGTGGCTGCCCCTTCCGTACGCGCTGCCCGTATGCGCAGGACCGCTGCGCACAGTCGATGCCGGAATTCCGCGAGGTGGAAAACGGCCACTTCGTCGCCTGTCATCGCACGGAAGAAATCAACGACTAGCGAATCGAATGGTACGAGAAAAAGCCCCCGCTAGCGGGGGCTCTTTCTTTGCGCTGCTTTGTGAATTGCGGCGGGGCCAAAAAGTGGCCGATTGGGGCTAGGCCCCGTTTGGCCAGTTTGGCTTTTTTGGCCGAAGGGGGCCTAGCCCCAATCGGCCAGTCTATGCGCCAAAAACGTCTCCGGCGTAGGGAACATAGTGATAGTCACGGTCGGCGGAATGGGTCTTTGCGTCGTTGCCTGGAATGAAGGAAGCGATAAGACCAGCGGTGGTGACGGAAGCAGCAAACAGTACGAATGCCATGGTAGAACCTGCCTTTCTGTAGCGCAAACTCTGATCGACTCAGAGTGTAACACTTTGGAAACAAATAGCAACCGTTGACTTTAGGAATTCGACCCTTCTTGCGGGCGACAGGAATAAGCGTCATCCAAAGTGGTAGCATGTACCATGCTGTGTGCATAACGTAAGTGTGTTTATCGAAAGGGGAAATCGTTATGTCCAATCTTTCCCGTAGGAACTTCTTGAGGGGCATGGGTGGCGTCGTCGTCATTGGCGGACTTGCCGCGTGTGGTAACAGCAACAACAACGCCTCTAGCTCTGCCAGCACGGATGCGGCTGCGACCTCCGAGACGGTCGAGAAGGTCGACGTTGCCAGCCTGGACGAGAAGGGCGCCGAGCTCGCTCGTGCCGAGATCCGCAACGCCATCGGCTTGCTGTTCGACCGCACCTACATTTGCGTCGACATCGCGCAGGCGGACCAGATTCCGGCCAACACCTTTGTGTGCCAGGGCGTCCAGGAGCCTGACGGTTCTGACTTTGCCAAAAACGCGGGCGAGGGCGACGGCAAGGGTTACTACGACGCATCGCAGGAAGCTCTTACGTCGAACTTCGAGAAGGCCGTCGCCATCCTTAAGAAGTACTACGAGTATGACGAGACAAACGGTGTCTTCACCAACTTCCCGGCCATGACCTATCTGTACAACACCAACGAGGGCCACAAGGCCATCGGCGAGTACCTGCAGTCCGCGCTCGCGGCTGTCGGCATCCAGATGAGCATGGAGAACCAGGAGTGGGCGACGTTCCTCAACACCCGTAAGGCTGGCGACTTCTCCATCGCACGTAACGGCTGGATCATGGACTATACCGACCCCATCTGCATGCTCGACATGTGGACCACGGGCTCCGGCAACAACGACGCGCAGTTTGGCAAGGGCGACCATGCCAACATCGCCGCGTACGACCTCGACCTCACCGACCTCGGCTACGACGTGCAGGTGGAGGGCGGCACCTGGGCCGATACGTACGACGTGCTCATCGACACCATCAACAAGGAGTCCGACCAGAAGAAGCGCTTCAAGCTCATGCACCGTGCCGAGGACATGATCATGGCCACCGGCGCCCTCACGCCGCTGTATTACTACACCAACCCCTACCTCCTGAACAAGGACGTCGAGGGCTTCTATGTCACGCCGCTCGGATTCAGCCACTTCGAGAAATGCACCGTGGGTGGCAAGGGCGACTCGATCTCGGTCACCTATGGCTCCGAGCCGGATACGCTCGATCCCGCGCTCAACTCCGCGGTCGACGGCGCCACCACGCTCGTCCACACCTTCGAGGGCCTCTCGCGCTGGGAGCTTCAGGACGACGGCTCCTACAAGATCGGCCCCGCCTGCGCAGAGAAGATGGTGAAGGGCAAGGAGAACCCCGACGGCACCGTCACCTACACCTACACCCTGCGTGACGGCCTGACCTGGTCCGACGGCCAGGCGCTCACCGCCGGCGACTTTGAGTTCGCTTGGAAGCGCGCCGCCTCCGAGGAGCTCGGTGCCGACTACGGCGAGATGTTCAACGTCATCGTCGGCTATCCCAGCGACCTCGCCGTCAAGGCCGTGGACGACAAGACCCTCGAGGTCACGACGACCAACCTGATCGCCTACTGGGACGAGCTCATGGCGTTCCCCGTGTTCTATCCCACGCGCCAGGACATCGTGTCCGACGAGGGCTGGGCGACCGATCCCGAGACCTACATCTGCAATGGTCCTTACAGCATCAGCGGCTGGAAGCACAACTCCGTCATCACGCTCACCAAGCGCGACGATTACTGGGATGCCGCCAACATCTCCATGAAGGAGATCAAGTGGTTCCTGTCTGACGACAGCAACACCAACCTGGCCAACTGGGAGGCCGGCGACTGGCACTTCATCGACGAGATCCCGACCAACGAGATGGCGCGCGTCAAGAAGGACTACGCCGACCAGTACGTGGTCGCTCCGTATGCGGGCACCTACTACGTGTGCTGGAACGTCAACGAGAACATCCTGCCTGCGTAAGCATCACCAAAAGTGGCCGATTGGGGCTAGGCCCCTTTCGGCCAAATGCACGTTTGCGCACACAATGGCCGATTGGGGCGAGGCCCCAATCGGCCATTTCCTTATCGACGGACGGAGCTTCCCTGTTGCAAAGGAGCCTTACGTTACGGGTTTGAAACGCATGGCAGCAACCACCACGCGTCCAAAGCTCCAGTGGATAGAATGAGCACACTGTGGATTCTCTATAGCTATTGTGAAGGGTGTGTTTTTCTATGAGCGTAACCCGTCGTTCCTTCCTAAGCGCGGCTGGCGCGTCGTCCGCCGCACTGTTTCTCGCTGCCTGTGGCGGAAGCGGCTCTGGCGATGCCAATGGTGCAGGCGGCACCGAGGCGGCTCCCAGCGCAGGCTCGAGCATTGGCGTCATGCTGTACACCAACGTCATGTCGCTCGACACCGACCTTGCCACCGACGGCGACTCCTTTGAGGTCATCGCCGACTGCATAGACGGCCTGACCCAAATGGACAAGGACGGCGCTGCCGTTCCCGCCTTGGCCGAAAAGATCGAGGCTTCGGACGACGGCATGACCTACACGTTTACCCTGCGCGATGCCAAGTGGAGCAACGGTGACCCCGTAACCGCCAACGACTTCGTGTTTGCGTGGCGCCGCATTTGCAAGAACGCGGGCGAGTACGCCTACATGATGGACGAGATCGCCAACATCAAGGGCGCCGCCGCCATCGTTTCTGGAGACGAGAAGGACGAGACGACCCTCGCCGTCACCGCCAAGGATGACAAGACCTTGGTCGTCGAGCTTGAGGTCCCCGTGCCCTTCTTCGAGTCCCTCATGTACTTCCCCACGTTCTATCCCATCAACGAGGCCTTCTACACGAGCCTGGATGACGGCACCTACGGCACCAGCCCCGAGACGTTCCTTTCGTGCGGCGCCTTTAAGCTCGACAGCTACACGCCTGGCACCGCGAGCTTGAGCGTGGTAAAGAACCCCGACTACTGGGATGCGGACAGCGTGGTCCTTCAGGGCATCAACTATCAGGTGGTCGGCTCCTCCGACAACGCCCTTACCGCCTTCAAGAGCAACTCGCTCGACGTCGTCATGATCAGCGGCAATCAAGTCGCCAGTGCGGAAGAAGACGCAGACCTCAAGGACAAGCTCGAGGTCACCGGTGCCGGCTACATGTGGTACCTGACCTTTAGCCAGACCAAGAAGAACGCCGAGGGCGGCATGCTCGCAAACGAGAAGCTGCGCCTTGCCATCTCCAACGCCATCGACCGCGAGGCGTTGGTCGACAACTACGTTATGGACGGCTCCATTGCGACCTACACGGCCGTACCGCCTCAGTTTGCTACCAACGCCAACACCGGCGAGGACTTCTCGGCCGATCAGGAGCAGTTCTCGGACTTTATCGGCTACGATGTCGCCCGCGCGCAAGAGTTCTATGAGCAGGCAAAGAAGGACTTGGGCAAGGACACCTTTACCTTTACCATGATCTACGGCAACAACGAGGGCGACGAGGTCGCCAAGGTCGCGCAGGCGATCAAGGAGCAGGTGGAGGGCAACCTTGCGGGCGTCACGCTCAACCTGCAGCCCATGACCAAGGCCGAGCGCCTGGACAAGATGCAAAACGACAACTACGACGTGGCGCTTACCCGTTGGGGACCGGACTACGCCGACCCCATGACCTACCTGGGCATGTGGATTACCAACAACTCCAACAACTACGGCTTCTGGAGCGACGAGGAATACGACAAGCTCATCGCAGACTGCACCACGGGTGCGTACGTGTCGGACTACGACGCTCGCTGGTCCGCGATGCTCGACGCGGAGACACTCGTTATGGAGCAGGCTGTCATCGCACCGCTCTACACCAAGGCAAACGCCAACCTCATCAACCCCGCCGTGCAGGGCATCGAGTTCCACCCCGTCGCGCTCAACCGCGTATACAAGCGGACTTCGGTGGCCTAAGAGACCGAAAGGCCGAAAGGCAAGCAACAGGGGTGCCTTCCCTTATCACCATGCGTGACAAGGGGACACCCCTTTTTCGTTTGAGCAAGGAGGGAGCTCTTTGGCAAAATACATCCTTAAGCGTGTGGGCTTGGCGCTCTTAACGCTGTTTATAATCATTTTTGTGCTGTTTGTGCTGGTGCGCATCATGCCCGGCAACCCCTTTCCCTCGGAGCGCATGAGCGCTGACCAAATTGCCAACAAGCGCGCGGAGATGGGTCTGGACGACCCCATCCTCGTGCAGTTTGGTCGCTACTTCGTCAACCTGTTGCACGGCGACTTTGGCAAGGGCACCTCGCTCTACTATGGTGCGCCCATCAACACGGTGCTCTCCACCTGCATCTCCAACTCCTTTAGGATTGGCGGGCTGGCGATCTTGGAAGGCGCGGCCGTTGGCCTGCTGCTGGGCATAACCGCGGCGCTCAACAAGGGGAGGTTCCTGGACAGCTTTTGCACGGTCTTCTCCATCTTGGGCGTATGCGTGCCGGGATATGTGTTCCTTATCTTTTTGCAGTACTTCTTTTCGTACAGGATTCCGTTCTTCCCGTACTTCTTTGACCCCAACCGGTTTATGTTCTCGGCCATTCTGCCGTCTTTGTCGCTGAGCCTGTTTACCATGTCCACCGTGGCGCGCTTTACGCGCAACGAGATGGTGGAGGTCATGGACTCCGACTACGTGCGCCTGGCCGAAAGCAAGGGTATGACGGGCAGCCTGCTGGTGCGACGCCACATCTTGCGCAACGCGCTCATCCCCATCGTTACCGTGCTCGGTCCGCTGATCGTCGACCTTCTCACCGGTGCCCTGGTCGTCGAGAAGATCTATGGCATCAACGGCATCGGCAAGCTCATGGTGGACGCCATCGCGGGCGAGGGTGTGGACTACAACTACGTGCTTGCGCTCGGAATCCTGTATTCTGCGCTCTACATTGGCATCATGTTGGTGGTCGACATCCTCTATGGCGTCATCGACCCGCGTATTCGCGTTGCCTCGAGCGGAGAGGGGGACTAACCATGGCACAGACGACCTACGTGCCCGTTGCCGGGGACTTTGAGCTTATCGCCGACCACGACATCACCACCGACAAGAACTTTGCCTCGCAAAGCTACTGGAAGGGCGTGGCGATTCACTTCTTCCGTAACCGTCGTGCCGTTGTGGGGTTGGTACTGGTGTTAGCCATCATTTTGCTGGCGATCCTCGGACCCGTGGTAAGCCCCTACGCATACGACCAGATCATTCGCGACCCAGCCAACGAGGCGGTGGTGGCCAAGGGCATCGCGCCTCCCGGCGCACAAGAGGGACCCTTTGCCGGGCAACTCTTTTTGTTTGGCACCGACGACCTCGGCCGCGACCTGTGGACACGCACGTGGCAAGGCGCGCGCATCTCCCTCATCATCGCCTTCGTCACCATCTTTATAGACATGATCATTGGCATGAGCTATGGCCTTATCTCTGGCTATTTTGGCGGCATGGTGGACAACATCATGCAGCGCGTGGTGGAAGTCGCCAACTCCGTGCCGCGGCTGGTCATCGTGAGCGTGCTCGCCATCTTTATGCCCAAGGGCATGGGACTGGTAATCGTGGCGCTGCTGCTTACGGAATGGATTGGCATGAGCAAGATCGCCCGTGCGGAGATGCTCAAGATGAAGGAGCAGGAATACGTGCTTGCCAGCCGTACCTTGGGTGCCCGGAGCATGCACATAATCTTTAAGCAGATCCTGCCCAACACCATCGGTCCTATCATCACGCAAATGATGTTCTCGATTCCCACGGCCATCTTTACCGAGGCGTTCCTCTCGTTTGTGGGCGTTGGCATCGTGCTGCCGCAGTGCTCGATCGGCTCGCTCATAGAAAGCGGCTTCAACAACATCACCACGTTGCCGTATCAGATCCTGCCGCCCATCATCGTGCTGGCGCTGCAGATGCTCGGCTTCAACTTTATTGGCGACGGGTTCCGCGAGGCGCTGGCACCCAAACTGGAAGACATGTAAGGGGGCGCCGCCATGCAGATGAAAAACGACAGAACCATTTTGCAGATCAACGACCTCGACATATCGTTTAAGACCAGCGCGGGAACCATCCATGCCATCCGAGGCGTCAACATCGACCTCCAAAAGGGCGAGACGGTCGCCATCGTGGGTGAGTCCGGTTCCGGCAAGTCGGTTACCATGAAGGCCGCCGTGGGGCTGCTCGACTCCAACGCAATCGTCAACAGCGGCCAGATCCTGTATCGGTATGTGGACGACAATGGCGCAGAGCAGGTCGTCGACCTGCTTTCGATGCCCAAGAAGCAGCTGAGAAACACCATAAACGGCAAGCACATCGCCATGGTGTTCCAAGACCCCATGACCAGCCTCGACCCCACCATGACCATAGGCAAGCAGATCATGGAAGGCATCCTGCTGCACAAAGACACCAACAAGCAGGCGGCGTACGACCGAGCGCTCGAGCTGCTCAACCTCGTGGGCATCACGCATGCGGAGGCCCGCATGAAGAACTACCCGCATCAGCTTTCGGGCGGCATGCGGCAACGCGTGGTCATCGCCATCGCGCTTGCGTCCGACCCCGACATCCTCATTTGCGACGAGCCCACGACCGCCTTGGACGTGACGATCCAGGCACGCATCTTGGAGCTTATCAAGGACATCCAGCGGCGACTCAAGCTCAGCGTCATCTACATCACGCACGACCTGGGCGTCGTGGCAAAGGTTGCGGACTACGTTAACGTTATGTACGCCGGAAAGATCATCGAGGTGGGCAACGTCAACGAGATCTTTTACGAGCCAAAGCACCCGTACACGTGGGGTCTTTTGGCAGCCATGCCCGACCTGGAGACGGACGACGACCGGTTGGTCTCCATTCCGGGGAGCCCTCCCAACCTGCTGCACGAGCCCAAGGGAGACGCCTTTGCCTCGCGCAACGCCTTTGCGCTCGTCATTGACGAAAAGGCGGAGCCGCCCCTGTTCCAGGTAAGCGAGACGCACTATGCCGCAACGTGGCTGCTGCATCCCGACGCACCAAAGGTGGAGATGCCGCCCGAGCTCAAGGCCCGTATCGCGCGCGCCCAAAAGGAAGCGGAGGAGTACCTATGAGCGAGCCCCTGCTGTGCGTACAGAACCTTACGCAACACTTCAAGGTATCGCGCACGTTTACGGTCAAGGCCGTTAACGGCGTGTCGTTCAACATCTATCCTGGCGAGACGTACGGTCTGGTGGGGGAGTCCGGATCGGGCAAGACCACCATTGGCCGCAGCATCATTCGCCTGTACGACCCCACGTCGGGAAGCATTCTGTTCCAAGGCAAGGAAATCGCGGGCAAGCTGGACCGCTCGACCGAGGACATGCTGCGCCGCGACATGCAAATGATATTCCAAGACCCCATGAGCAGCCTCAACCCACGCAAGAAGGTTGCAGACATCATTGGTGAGGGGCTGGACATTCACAAGCGTCACGCCAGCGCCGCCGATCGAGACGCAGCCATAGGAGAGATGCTCGAAAAGGTCGGCCTGTCCAAGAGCCATGCGGTGCGTTATCCCCACCAGTTTAGTGGCGGCCAGCGCCAACGCGTGGGCATTGCTCGGGCACTTATCATGAACCCCAAGCTCATCATTGCCGACGAGTGCATTTCGGCTTTGGACGTGTCCATTCAGGCGCAGGTGGTCAACCTTATGAAGGACATCCAGGACGAGACCGGCTGTGCGTACCTGTTCATTGCGCACGACCTGAGCATGGTCAAGTACATATCCGACCGCATTGGCGTGCTGCATCTGGGCTATTTGGTCGAGACGGGCACGGCGGACGAGATCTTCTCCAATCCCGTGCATCCCTACACCAAGAGCCTGCTTTCTGCCGTGCCGCTGCCCAACCCAGAGGTCGAGAAGCGCCGTCACCCCGTGGCGTACGACCGTGCCAAGGAGGGCGTGGACTATGCCGCTGGCATCGAGCATCACCTGGAAGGCACGCACTCCGTGCTTGCCACGGACGACGAGCTCGCTCGCTGGCTTGGCTAAGGCTGGCCGACTGCGCTAGGCCCCTTTCGGCCACGTGGGGCCGTTTTGGCCGATTGGGGCTAGGCCCCTTTCGGCCACGTGGGGCCGTTTTGGCCGATTGGGGCTAGGCCCCTTTCGGCCATTTTTGGCCAAAGCCTTGGGGCGCGACAATCTTTTCGAAAAAGTTGTTGCATGGCGCGCGCGAGTGTGTTAGATTATTCCTTGCCGAAAGGCAGTTGACAAGTCGGAGTGGCGGAATTGGCAGACGCGCTAGCTTGAGGTGCTAGTGACTACTCAACGGTCGTGCGGGTTCAAGTCCCGCCTCCGACACCAGAAACCGAGCGGGTTCCTACGGGGACCCGTTTTTCTTTACCGTAGCTCTTGTCGTTGGGTACCATGTAAGCATGCAAGGTGTATGTGCGTAGCGAGAGGAGCGACCATGATCGATCAGCTTACGGTGTTTTTGCCCAACGAGCCGGGTACCCTGGCCAGCATGGCGAGCGTGCTAGGTGACGCCAACATCCAGATGCATGCGCTGATGGTTGCCGATACGGCCGACTTTGGCATCGTGCGCATTATCTGCGACACGCCCAAGGCGGCGAAGAAGGCCTTGTCGGACGCGGGCTACCGAGCGGCGACCACGCAGGTGGTGGCGGTCGAGGTAGAAAACGTGCCGGGCGGCCTTGCCAAGGTGCTGAGCAAGTTTGCGGCCGTGAGGCTCAACGTGGAGTACGCGTACTGCGCATCCATTGGCGACCGTACGGTCGACGTGCTCAAGGTCACAGGGGAGCCTATTGGCGCCAAGCTCGTACAGGCCGGATTGCGTGACCTGCAGCCCGCAGACGTGTACACGCCCGACGCTCAATAGGATTTGTGACATATGACCGAACAACTCGCGCGCGCCAGCGTGTTTGGCATGGGCGGCAACGTGGAGGCCCATGCGCTGGTTTCTCTGCTGGCGCTTACGTCCGATGCCGTGCTCTTGTTTGGGAGCGACGGCACGGTGGCCCTTGCCAACGAAAACGCCGATCACCTCTTTCGTCTGCTTCCGGGAAGCCTCGTGGGGTCGGACGTGCGGTTGCTGTTCCCCCCGGCGGCGACGGTGGCTGCCATGGAGGGGCCGCTCGACCAGGCACTGCCCTTTCCGTTGGACGGAACCACGACGGCGCTGACCTGCGAAGGCAACGCGCACGTGCCGGTGCGCATGCTCGTGCGGTGCGAGCCGTTGGCCGGCATGCACGACGTGTATTTGCTGGTCGCGCGGCAGGCGGCGGAGGGAGGAGAAGCCCAGCTCGAAAGCGACCGTCTTGTGGATGAGCTTTCGCGGGCAAATCGCAGGTTGTCCGGTACCTTGGACATCGTGCTGGGCACCTTGGACGCACTCGACTTGGGCACGCTCTTCTCTCGCACATTGGACGAGATCTCGCAGACGATGGATGCCTGGGCAACGCTGGCCTACATGGCCGAGCGCGATGGATACCGGCTGCGTGGAGCGACCGATTCCGTAAAGGACGCTCGCGTTCCCGGCCACCTTGCCTACACG
>JAGCBF010000253.1 GCA_017652285.1 Atopobiaceae bacterium | reverse complement strand
GATACGGGCGATGATGGCGCGGATGCCACGATCACAGGTGCGAGCGCGACCGTCGATTCCTCGACCGGCACGCCATCGGTGAACGTCACGCTGGGCGGCACGGCGTCTGCAAGGACGTTCGCCTTCGCGTTCCACAACCTCAAGGGCGAAACGGGCGCGACCGGGCCAACCGGGCCGCAAGGACCGGCGGGAACGACGCCGGACCTCTCCGCCTACGCCACCAAGCAGTACGTGGACGACGCGATCGCGGCGCTCGCCAATCTCGAAGAGGAAGAGTTCTAGGCATGGCAGTTGGAACCGTATCGACCCGCATTCTCACCGACATAGCCAACGCGATCCGCTACCAGGCGGGCGTGGCCACGACCTACAAGCCACGCGAGATGGCGGCTGCCGTCGCGGCCTTGGACGGCACAGACGCAGGCGACTACCAGGCGCAGCCGTACATGGCGCTTGAGAGCGGCGTGCTGCCGGAGTCGGTGTTCTCGGACATCGCGGCCGCCATACGAGAGCAGAACGGGCTTTCCACGCTCTACCAGCCGGGCGACATGGCCGCAGCCATCCTGGCGCTCGAATGGGACGTTGGGTACAAGATCCGCGGCCTCCTCCTGGACGATGGGACCTTTGAGATCAACTACTACGAGCGGCGCACGTCGGTAACCGGCGGGCGCATCGTGCAGGTATTCGAGATCGACCCGGCGGGCTACTCGTCTGCCAGCGCGAGATCCTACGACTCGATAAAGCTGCTGGTGAAGAAGGTCTACATCGATTCATCGATAGCGGGCGTCGGGATCAGGAACTGCTCCTACTGGTTCAACGCGTTCTCGAGCTGCACCGAGGTGTGGGGCTTCGAGAACCTGACCGGCATGACGAGCGCCAACCAGATGTTCACGAGCTGCACGTCCCTTGAGACGATCTACGCCACGAGCTTCAACAACACGGGGCTATCGGGCTCGCTCATGTTCAACAGCTGTAACCGCCTGGTGGGCGGCACGGACGGGTTCGTTCCCTCCACGACCAGCGGCGCGAGCGTCTGCAAGCTGGGGGCCGGCGGAGTGCTGACCGATCCCAACGACGACCAGCGCACGTGGTTCTACGGGCACTTCTACGAGGACGGAGAGGCCGTTCTCACAGCGACGCCGACGCCCGACCCGAACCGCGCGCTCAGGTCCACCGGACGAATCTGCGCCATCGCGAAGTACCAGGGTCTCGGCTTCACGCCATGGACAGGGAATGCGGGCAGCACGCATCGGCAGTACCTCACGAGCGCGACCTTCGCGGCGGACATGGCTACGTTCTCGTACCTGAACCTGATCTACCTGTTCTACTCGTGCACGAACCTCGCCACGATCAACGGACTGGGCAACCTCTCGGGCGTGAGACAGATGCGGTACACATTTAGCTCCTGCGCTGTCACGACGCTGGACTTCCGAGGCTTCGACCCGTCGACGCTGACCGACCTGTTCTACTGCTTCTCAGGGTGCTCGTCGCTCACGACGATCTATGCGGACAGCACTTGGGCGCTGCCTTCGAGCGGAATCTCGGGCTCGCAGTGCTTCTACAGCTGCAGCAGCCTTGTCGGTGGCAACGGCACCGTGTGGTCGAGCTCAAACACGGGATACACGTGCTTCCGCATCGACACGGCGAGCACACCGGGGTACATCACCGCTGCTTAGTCTTCGCATCCCGCCTGTAGACCACAAGGCACTTCACGACCAGCAGCGCGAAGCACAGGATCCCCGCATAAGGCTGCCTGCCGACGATGAACGCTGCAACGCACGCGGTCGACAGCGCGAAGCCCGCGACGAGGAGCGCCCTGGCCAGGGTCGGCTGCTCGAGCCTCGAGGACACTACCTCAAAGAGCCCGCAGAGTGCCGTCATCCCGACCAAAGTCGCGAACACGGCCTTCACCCAGGGGCTCGAGCAGGCGAGGCTGGCGAGCGACGCTGACGAGAGGCCGTCAGCCCCGCTTCCGAACACGGGCATGACGAAGAGCAGAACCGGCAGGATGTCCAGCATGCCGCAGACCATGGAGGAGAGCTTCCCGGTAAACGCCCTCCTATCGTCCTCGGCGGCGGCGAAGGCCTCGCGCGGGCTCACGAGCTCGTCTATCGATACCGAGAAGAAGCGGGAAAGCTCCCTGAGCGAGTCGATGCTCGGGTAACCCCTTCCCGACTCCCACTTCGAGACCGCCGTCCTGGAGACGTAGAGCGCCTCGGCAAGCTCCTCCTGCGTGAGCGACCTCGCCTTTCTCAGCTCCTTCAGTTTCTCGCCAAACTCCATGCTCATACCTCCATGCGCGCATCAGCCCTCTTCCGGTCCGCGAGCGCGACGGCAGCCTTGTAGGCCATGAACAGCCCAGCCGCCAGCAGGACGGCCCCAACTATGTCCGTCGCCCAGTGAACGCCCGAAACCAGCCGGCCGAGCACCATGAGCGCCGAGAACGCGGCCACGAGCGCGGTCGTCGCGGTCCTGGCGTACGGACTCTTCGCCCTCCGGTCCACCTGGAACTTAAGCGTCGGCATCACGCTCAGCACCAGAAGCGTCGTGGACGAGGGGTACGACGCCTCCATTATCCCATCTATGGGGATGGGGCGGTAGTTTACGGGGACCGCCTCGAAGAGCAGGTAGCAGAGGATGACGGCGATGTAGTAGGCGCCCAGCAGCAGGAGGTCCGCGTCCACGCGCAGCAGGCTGCGGCGCTTCACGAGCTGTACGGCGCCCAGCGCCCCGAAGCCGAGGCACACCGCGATCGGCACGAGGCCGAGCCAGTCCGTGGCCGTGTATATCCACATGTGCACGCCCGTCAGGTCGTGGAACCACGTGTTGAACGTCGCGAATCCTATGCCAGTGCCGTTCTGGCCCACCATCTGCACGTCGACGCATTGGACCAGCGCGGTCCAGAGCGTGAACGCCGCGAGCAGGGCGACTCCAGCTGCGAAGCCGGTGTACGTATTTCTCCCCTTGGTTACGATTCGCATTGCCTTCTCCTTCTTGTTCGTCTTGGCGGACGATGTCGAAGGTAGCGGGAAGCCGGGTAACCGGAAAGAGCCGCGCGGTCGCATCGATGACACGAATCGTGTCATGGCCTTTGAGCTGGGTTTACGTAAAGGATTCTGCCAGCGCCTTGGCTGGCACGCATGGGAAGGGAGGCACGCAGCCTACCCGCCTCAAATGCGAGATTGGTAGGCTGCTTCTGCGTTCGGACCTATGCCTGGCGCTTCTCGATAGGAAGCCAGACCTGACTCCTGTAGTCCTCGGCTGTCATGTTCGGGCCGAAGTAGACCTCGACGTCGGACTTCGATGCCCACTCGTAGCCTGAGCTCGGAAGCCACTCGGCGAGGATGCGGTGCTGCAGCCTCTGCATGGCGTCGGGCATCGGGCCCGTGCAGTCGAAGACCGCGTACGTCGCGGCGGGCACGATGCGCTCCTCCATGCCCTCCGGGCAGGGCGCGCCCGTGGCAACACCCACGAGGTATCCCTTGAATTCGCCGTCGTCGCAGAACGACACCCCGAGCAGAGCCTGCGGCTCGCTGCCGTCCATGAGCGACAATGCGTCGTGGATTCTCTTCGCCCCGTCCTCCCCCAGGTAGGTCCAGAACTCTGTTGCCTTCTCGCCGGCGTTCTCAAGCGTCCAGTCTCCACCGGTCGCATGTCCCACGACCCTGAACTCGCCGCGCTCCTCGATCCTGAATTCCATCGCCTCTTCTCCTTTCACCCGCATCGCGAAGGTGAGACGCGGGTGCTGCTTGAGCCTGACGTCGCCGCGCTGGGCATCCGAGGGCGCAATGCCGTGCACGTCTCGGAACGCGCGGGCGAACGACGTGGGGCTCTCGTAGCCGTAGCGCATGGCGACGTCGATGACCTTCTCGCCTGCGGCCAGGTCGAGTGCGGCCAGCGACATGCGGCGGCGCCTGACGTAGTCCGGCAGCGTCATGCCCGTCATGTAGGGGAACATGCGCTGTAGGTGGAACTGCGAGCAGGCGGCCTGCCTTGCCACCTCCGCGAGGTCGATTCCGCCCACCAGGTTCTCCTCGATGTAGCCCATGGCGCGGTTGAGGTCCTCTATCCAGTTCACGCGCCTCACCTCCTTCCAACGCAAGTGATTCTGAAGCTGTACACATTCTAAATCCTCGCATAATACGTGCAGGTTTTGAGAGCATGAGAAAGACCGCCTATCTGCAACAGACGGCCGTTGTCTTGCTTTATGCTTCTCAGGCTAGCTCAGCGGCTCCAGCTCGCGGTAAAGCGGGTCGCCCTCGCCAACGAGGACATCCCACCACCACTCGGGCGTCTCGACTCCCGACTGGCAGAGCATGTCGAGAAGCTTGCTGCGAGCTTCTGGCGGCAGCTGCTCGAAGTCGGCCCGCATGGCGTCGAGCACGGCTTTGCTCGTAGAGATCATGTCGTTGCAGATTTCTTTCTTCTCCTCCAGGCTGTAGCTCTCCGGCGAATAGCAGCAGAGGTCGGCCTTGAAGTATGCCATGTCCTCGGCCTGCTGAAGCTCGGCCCATCTTTCATCGTTCATCATCGTGACAGCTCCTTTCCAAACAGCGACCTCCCGGACACCATGGCTTGTCCCGAGGGACACCACGCAGGACACCAAGCCCGACGTGGACACCATGGCCCCGGCTTTACGGTTCGTGATTCGGCCTGTCGATTGTTTGGCCAGGTAACCGGCCGAAAGAGGAAAACACCCGACTTTTGACGAGACTCCCGTTTTTGGTGTCCTATTTAGTGT
>JAGCBF010000252.1 GCA_017652285.1 Atopobiaceae bacterium | reverse complement strand
TCAACACGAGGCCCAATGCCACGCAAACCGCCCTTTTGCCCCTCATCCTTCTGCCCTCCTGTGGTTGCTCACAATTCAAAACACTTTTACATAATATACAATAACGATAACACTATGCCTAGCAACCTATGGATGACAAAAAAGCCGATGTGGCCGAAAGGGGCCTAGACCCAATCGGCCACTGCCCACGTTAGCGGCTCACGACGATGCTAACGCCAGCCTTAAAGCACACGCGGTATCCGCTGGCGTGCACCTCGACCTTGTCGACATGGCGAATGACAAGGTCGTCGCAAAGGCTGGTCACGCGACCGCTCGCATCCAGCGCGTCGACAGGTGCAGGAGGCCGGGTGCGACAAAAGAAGTCGTCGGGCTCGGCGCAGGCGCCGTCGACAGGACCGACGCACGCGCCGCATGCGCCTGCCGCTCCAGCCCCGTCGATAAGCTCCAGAACGTTGCGAATCGCCAGCTCCTTGCTCGCGTGGATTCCGCGCTCGCGGTACAGCTCCACCTTTTGCCGCTGGAGCGCCCGAACGCGCGCGGCTAAGTCCTCGGCGGGTTTGGCGGCATCGGCGACACGCGCCGTGCCGTGCGGCCCATGTGCTTGGCGCTCCAGCGCGCATTGCTCTTCGGCACATGCGCGTAGCAGGGCGTCCGTAGGCGCCAGCTCTTCTGCTCGCAGTCGCACCAGCTGCCCAAGCAATCCCTCTCGCTCGCGGGGAAGCTCGCAAAACGCGCGTGTCAACGCAGCCTGCACGTCCTTCTCTGCGACTATGCGACAAGAACGAACCGCCCCACCGGCACCGCCCGACACTGCGTCGGCACCGCCCAGCGCCGCGTCGGTACGTCGCGCGGCCTCGCAGTGTTGGCAGCGCCAGGTCGTGGGACGCCCGTCACTTCGAGCGTGCCTCCTAAGCGGCCGCCCGCACACGCCGCACACCAGCCGACCGCATAGCACCCTCCGCTCGCCCACCCGAGCCCTGACGGGCCCGCATGCCGTACCCGAGCGTTGCCACATCTTGACTTGTACCTGGTAAAACACCGCCTTGGGCACGATGGGATCGTGGTCGTTCTCCACAAAGTACTGCGGGCGCGTTCCGTCGTTGCGCACGGCCCGATGCGTGAGGAAGTCCACGGTGTACCACTTTTGCATGAGTAAATCGCCGCAGTACTTCTCGTTGGTCAAAATGTTACGAACGGTCGACGAGTACCACGTGCGACCGCCTGCCGACGCGGGCACGCCTTGCGCTTCGAGCCGTTTGGCAATTTTGTTGAACCCGTAGCCATCCAGGTACTCTCTATAGATCCGCCTCACGACGTCTGCCTCGTGCGGCACGATTACGTACGATCCCGGCGCACCGTTGCCCGTGTACCCCAAAAACGTTGAATACTTAAGTCTTCCATGTCCCTCTTGAAACCGATACTCAATGCCCATGCGCACGTTTGCGCTTATGGACGCCGATTCTTGCTGCGCGATGCTCGCCAAAATGGTAATGAGCACCTCGCCGGACGAGTCCATGGTATTGATGGATTCCTTTTCAAAAATGATGGGTATGCCCAGCGCTTTGAGCTCGCGGATGTAGTTGAGGCAGTCCAACGTGTTGCGCGCAAAACGCGATATGGACTTGGTTATGACCAGGTCGATGTTTCCCGCGCGACACTCGTCGATCATGCGCAGGAACGCCGGGCGCTTCTTTGCTTGCGTGCCCGTTACGCCTTCGTCGGCAAAGATTCCGGCGAGCGTCCATGCGGGGTTGGCGGCAATGTAGCTACGATAGTGTGCGCATTGGGCCTCGTAGCTGGTCTCTTGTTCCGCGCTGTCCGAGCTTACGCGGCAGTAGGCGGCGGTGCGAACCAAACGTGGCAGAGACTCGCCTACGGCGTGCGGCCGCTTGCTGGGACTAATTATTTGAACTATCACGAGGGCCTCCCTTAAGAGTCGAGGCGTCGGTGCCTTGGATTCGGGCGTATTGGCGCGCCGCACGTAGGGCGGCGTCGTGCGGGTGGGCGGCGTCACGTGGGTGGGCGGCGTTACGTGGGTGGGTTGCGTCATGTTGGTGGGCGGCGTCACGTGGGTGGGTTGCGTCATGCGGGCTGGCGACGTGTGGCCGGTCATCATATAAAAGCGCGTCGGTCGGACTCTTCGCGCGATTGGCCAGCTGCGCTGTGGCGGACGTTCCCCGGACGTCATTATCAGATAAAATCATGAATCTTGTCCTTACGGGTACCTGGCGAGCGTAGCGGCGTTTGGGCAGCGTACGCGCTCGTTGGGACCGCAGCTCGTCGCGGCGTGCGAGCTCGTTTTGCGCGTCGTGAAACAGCTTGGGCGACACGAGCTGCGGGTATTGGGCCGCGCCGGCATACAGGGCGTTTGCGAGCATGCGCTTGCAGGTTTGCGGCGTGCGACTAATGCCGGCCTTGGCCCTGCAGGCGTTGAGCGAATCGCCGGCGACAAACGCGCTAAACAAGGCCGTTATCTGACGGCGCTCTTCTGGGTCCGGCACTATGCGGCCATCGCGCATGCGATAGCCAAAGGGAATCGTGCGTCGGCGTTGCGCGGAGGCGGGAGCTGGGGCGAGGTCGGGCCGCGTCACGGGCGAAGGCGGCACCACCTCCGTGGGCACGAGCGATTCGCAGAGAAACAATCCGCAGGTAAAGTAGCATTCCACACGTTGGCGCGACCACACGACGGCCTTGTCGACGTGTCGAAGAAAGATGGCTTCACCGTCCGCACCAAGCGTCGGGCACACGCCACGGGCCATTACGTCCGCGCGAAGACTGAATGCTTGGCGACAAGCCAAGGCTCCCGCGTTAGCCTCTTTTGCGCAGGGGCCCGCATCTTCTGCATAGTTACTGAGCAGGTGAAGGGTCTTCTCGCCGAACGCAAGCTTGTTGAACATGGTGGCGAGCGCGTTTTGCAGGTCGTCCACGCTCGATGCGGGCATAGTGCAGCGAGACGGGCTGTTTGCGGGACTACGGTTGGGGCATCGGTA
>JAGCBF010000251.1 GCA_017652285.1 Atopobiaceae bacterium | reverse complement strand
GTCTTCTGTTCCGCCTTCTCGGCTTTCTTCTCCGCCTTGGCGGGTTTGGCGGGCTTCTTGTCCTCCAGCAGGTCGGCCAGCGGGTGGTCCACCCTCTCCCGCGCGTCGCCGTTCTTGCGGTACACGGCCACGGGCAGCGAGCCGAGGCTGCGCGCCTGGGTCTGCTCGCAGGCGAGGTACGCGACGGAGTACAGCGCCGAGTAGTCGTGCAGGATAGTCTCGGCCCTCGGGCGGTCCAGCTGGATGTAGTTCGGCTCGATCATGGTCGTGAGCGTCTGGTTGCGCATCACCATGTTGGCGAGCGATTGCATTAGTCCCATGTGGCCCCCTCTCTGCGATGGCATGGTATGGGCGCGGTGAGATTAGAGCGAGCTGGGTATGTCAACCATCCCGTCCGTGTCCCCCACGAGCTTCTCGTAGGCCAGCATGGCGATGGCGAGGGCCACGGCGGCGTCTATCTTGGATTTGCGGGCGTTCTTGCCCATGCGCGTGCCGTAGGGCTCGCGGTCGAGCTCGACGCAGTTGGCGAGGTGGCGCCGGAGCTTCGGGCAGCCCCTCAGCTTGAGCCTGCGCGCCCTCACCATGTGCACCACCAGCGCCGTCGCCTGGCACATCGTGGGGTTGTTCTGCGCGAAGGCCACGGTGGGGATGCCGTAGGCGTCGCGGAGCTGCGAGTCCATCACGATCATGCGGTTGGGGTCGATGCCCACCACCTCGGGCCACGACTTGGCGCAGATGCCGGCTATGAGCTCCATGATCTGCGAGAGGTTGTAGTGGCCGGTCTCGGGGTCCGGGTCGTCGAACACCCACTCCTGCGTGTAGCCGTAGACGTTGCCGGCCTTCGTCTTGCGCTCCTGGTACGCGACGATGGCGTAGGAGTCGCCTGCCGTGGCGCCGTCGATGCCGATGGTGTAGGGCATGGACCAGTCGATGCCGTTCGGCCCGCGCTCGCACCTGTCGAGCTGCGACGCGGTGAACAGGCTGTAGTCGTCGTTGGTCTGCGGGAAGCGGTTGGCCGTGTAGCGCTCGAACGACCTCTTGGATGTGGCCATGCCGCGCTGGTCCTCGATGCTCTCCCACGTGACCCAGCTGGCTACCATGAGCGGCTCCCAGCTCTTGCGCTTCTCGATGTCCGCACCGTCGTCCATGCCCAGCCAGTACAGGTACATGCCGGGGTCCTGGTCGGCCTTCTCGAGCGTCTCCCAGAGGAATCCCTCGCGAGCGTCGCCCGCCGTGGTGATGCCGATGGAGAGCGGGTTCCAGAGCACCTTCTGGCCCTTGAGCCCGGCGTCCCACACGCGCGAGTCGCGGTAGACGTGCAGCTCGTCAAAGACCAGCACGTTGAGGTGCCAGCTCTCGAGGGCGTCCGGCACGTTGGGGAACACCATCACCTTCGCGCCGGTCTCGCGGTGCGTTATCACCGAGCGCCCCACGCTCCACTGGCCGTTCAGCGTGTCGTCCAGCTTTATCATCGCGGAGATCTTCTCGTAGATGTTGCGCACCTGGTCCTTGCTCGAGGCCACCACGCCGTACTGGCCGTTGTAGATCGGCTCCATCGTGGCCACGGTGAGGATGATGGCGGCGGCAAGCTCGGTCTTGCCGTAGCCGCTCGGCAGGCCGAAGATGGCGCGACGAAACCTGCGCCTGAAGCGCCCGTCCTCCATGTGGCCGCACGCGAAGAGCGGCATCCACATGTTCTCGCGCTGGAACGGCTCGAGCAGGAAGGGCCGCCCGTAGTACGAGTCGTTCGAGACGTGGTGGCACAGCGTCGAGAGGCAGCGCTCGTAGTCCCTCGCCATGGCCAGACCCTCGCGCGAGTACGTGGTCTCGGTCCTACGCATCCTCCACCACGACCTCGGGGAGCTCGTAGGCTGCGTCTATCGACTTGAAGAGCGCGGCGGTGTCTGCCGCCGTCTTGGTGGTCGCGGCGTCCATGAGGCCGATCCGGCTGCGTGCCAGGGGCGAGAGCCCCAGCATGTCGGAGAGCGCGCGAATCTCGGAGCTCGCCTCCTTCATGATCTGCAGCGCCGGGTTCTTGCGCACGAGCGCCACCTCGTTGCCGTCGGCGTCCTTGAAGGGTTTCACGCCTATCTGGTCGAAGATCTTCACGGCGCCGTCCTCCCCGCGGAGCACCTGCTGCGCCTGGGCGGCCACGGCGTGCCAGTAGACCAGGAGGCGCAGGTTTGGCATGTCCTGCTCGGTGAAGTTGTTCACGACGGGTGCCACCCACGCCCAGATCTCGCTCTGCACCGGGTCCTCGGCGATGTCCTCGGGCATCACCACGCCCCTGTGCTCCTCTGGCGCGGCGAGGGCGTAGGTGTCGCTCATGCCACGCCTGACGGCCCCCTGCTGTGGCATGCGTCCCCTCATAGTCCCTCGGCCTTCATCGCGTCCTCGATCTTGCGCGCGGCCTCCACCAGGGCGCCGCTCAGAGGTGCCGGCACGAGGGCTGCCGCGCGGGACAGGTCGCTCGCCGCCATGTGTGCCTGGGTGATTATCGCCATGATCTCGTCGTGCGAGAGCCTCGGCCTCACGTCGGGCGCCTTCAGGTCGCCCGTGTAGGCCACGCCGCGCTGCGCCATGAGCCGGCACCTGTTCGAGCAGTACTTAGCCGTGGAGCGGCGGGCCACGAAGTCGTGGCCGCATATCTCGCATGACTTGATCATGGGCCACCCCCTCGCCTCGTCCGCCGTTGCCGTGCGACTGGCAAGCGAGGTTAGGCCCGGCGTGAGATTTTAGCGGCTCATTTTTCAGGCTCTTACAGGCTCACAGCCAAAGACCCCCCGACTTCCCAATTTCGTGGCGGCGCACAAAGAGG
>JAGCBF010000250.1 GCA_017652285.1 Atopobiaceae bacterium | reverse complement strand
CCGTTTGCTGCGAGGCCGACAAGGACGGGAGCTGGGAATGCGAACTGCAGCCGCTCAAGACGTCCGAAGGCGAGACACTCGAGGTACGGGCCGACGACGAGCTCGTCGTGCTCGATGACGTTGCCGTGGGGGAGGTCTTCGTCGCGGCCGGACAGTCCAACATGGAGTACTGGATGCGATACGACCACATGGTCGAGGCGTATCGCCTTACCTGCGACAACCCACGCATCCGCTTTTATGACCAGCCCAAATGCTCGTATCCTGGCCAAACGGACGACTTCGACTACTCCAAGGTTGGCATCTGGCGCAAGGCCACGCCGGAGGACCTGGACTACTTCTCTGCCGTCGGATACTACTTCGCGCGTGGTCTTGAGGTGGTTATCGACGCGCCCGTGGGCATCGTGGGCTGCAACTACGGTGGCACCAAGTCGCTTGCCTGGATGACGCCCGAGCACGCGCGCTGCGTCCAGCCCGAGCAGACGGCTGCCTTCAACAGCAAGCTGCACGGGCTTTCCTACGAGGAGCTCTTGTCGTCTGGCCGCCTTAACCCATCAAACGACAAGGGCTACGCCATTTGGCCTGCGTGGAATGAGTTCTTTCTTCCGCAGACGCCCGACAAAGACGAGGTAGCGGCCTTTATGGCTGCCGAGGAGCTGAGCGTTCCCGAGCAGCTTCATCCTGGCATCATGGCTCCCACCAAGGAGGCACCGGGTGCCCTCTTTACCCATATGGTGCTGCCCATCGCCGGGTTTGCCGCGCGTGGCGTGCTGTGGTATCAGGGCGAAAGCGACGACGAGGATGCCGGTGCGCAGGCGCGGTACGCCGAGGCGCTACGCACCATCATCGCGGACTGGCGCGAGGCTTGGCGTATGCCGGAGCTGCCCTTCCTCGTGGTGCAGCTGCCGGGCTTTGGGTCGTGGTTGGACATTACCGAGCAGGACTGGCCGACCATTCGCGCTTGTCAGCAACAGGTCGCGGACGAGGACGCGCACGTGTGGCTGTGCTCGATTGGCGACATGGGCAACAAGCTGGACATCCACCCCAAGTCGAAGAAGCCTGTGGGCGAGCGCCTGGCACTGCTCGCGCTCGCGCACCTGTTGGGGCTAGACCTTTTGGCCGATGCGCCGCGCTGCGTGGAGGCGACGCGCGACGGGTCCAAGGTCGTGCTGCGCTTCGAAAACGCGGGCGAGGGACTCCAGGTCGATGGCAGCAAGATCGAGGCGCTCGAGGTTCTCTGCAATGGCGCGAGAATACCCTTCCATGCGGCCGTTCCGGGCAGTCGGCTGATCCTCGTGCTGGAGGAGCCTGCGGACGGTCCGCTTTCCGTACGCTTCGCCCAAACCGGCTGGTATCGCATCAACCTGTACAACAGCGTCGGCATCCCCGCGCTGCCGTTTGCGGTTCACGTGTAGCCATGCCGTACAAATACGATTGGAGCATCTGCACATGAACGAGCAATGGTGGCAAAAGGCAGTCGTTTATCAAATCTATCCGAGGAGCTTTCAGGACAGCAACGGAGACGGTGTGGGCGATTTGCCCGGCATCACGTCGAGGCTGCCGTATCTTGCGAGGCTCGGCGTGGACGTGATCTGGCTCAGTCCCGTGTATGCGTCGCCCATGGACGACAATGGCTACGACATCAGCGACTACCGTGCCATCGCGCCCGTGTTTGGGACTATGGACGACTTCGACACGATGCTCGCCCGTGCACACGAGCTTGGGATAAGGATCGTCATGGACCTGGTCGCCAACCACTCGTCCGACGAGCACAGCTGGTTCCAAGAGTCGCGCAAGAGCCGCACAAACCCGTACCGCGACTACTATTACTGGCGCGACCCCGTGGACGGGCACGAGCCCTCCAACATGGGAGCCGTGTTCGGCGGCAGCATTTGGGAGTGGGACGAGGCGACCGAGCAGTACTACCTGCATTGCTTCTCGAAGAAGCAACCCGACCTAAACTGGGAGAACCCTCGTGTGCGCGACGAGGTGTACGACATCATGGACTTTTGGCTCGACAAGGGCGTGGACGGATTCCGCATGGACGTGATCGGGATGATCGCCAAGGACACGTCGTTCCCAAGCGGCGAGCCGGGGCCGACGGGCTTCTCTCCCTTGTGGCCGCTGATCAACGACGACCAGGTCCACGTGTGGTTGCGCGAGATGCGAGAGCGCGTGCTTTCCAAGCACGACACCATGACGGTGGGGGAGTGCGGCGGCGCCACCGTGGAGACGGCAAAGAAGTACGCGAACCTGGACGGCAGCGAACTCTCCATGGTGTTTCAGTTCGAGCACGTGAGCCTAACCGGAAGCCCCGAGCGCGGCAAATGGGTAACCGACAAGCCCAGGCTTTCGGACCTCAAGCGCGTGTTCGAGCGGTGGGAGACCGGGCTTGAGGGCGTCGCTTGGAACAGCTTGTATTGGGACAACCACGACCAGCCTCGTGCGGTGAGCCGCTGGGTCCAGGCACCAGAGAAGTACCGCGAACGAGCGGCAAAGATGCTGGCGACGTGTCTTCACCTCATGAAGGGCACACCCTACGTTTACCAGGGCGAGGAGCTGGGCATGACCAACTACCCCTTCGTGAGCGTGGGCGAGTGCGACGACCTTGAGGCGCACGACGCGTACAGGATGCTCACGCAGGATTGCGGCTGTTCGCACGATGAGGCCATGGACGCCCTTCGCGAGATATGCCGCGACAACGCGCGCACGCCCATGCAGTGGGACGCAGGACCTCAGGCGGGCTTTACGACGGGCACGCCGTGGCTTCCCGTGAACCCCAACCATGCGTGGATACACGCGGCGGCACAGGTGGACGACCCCGATTCGGTATTCTCTCACTACCGGCGTCTGATCGAGCTGCGCCACCAGAGCGAGCTGGTGCGGCAGGGCACCTTTGAGCTGTTGTTGCCCGAAAGCGAGGAGCTCTTCGTGTATGAGCGCGCGTTGGGCAACGAGCGCATGCTGGTGGTTTGCAACTTCTGCGACCACGAGGTGGCCTTCGAGACGCCCGCACAGTACGTGGGTTGCAATCGCGTGGCGGCAAACTACTCGCAGTCCGCCGATGGCACGTTGCGTCCCTTCGAGTGCTTCGCGCTCCTGCGCACGTCGTAACTCGTGTGGCCGGCGGGTGCCGACTCGCGCGAGTGCCCGCCGTACGTGGATTTCGGCAAGAGGTCTGTTCCGAGAAAACCGCGCCCGGCGAGCGCCCCGCGTTTGTCGTTCCCGCCAAAGTTAATCTGGTGAGCGTCCTGCGGCCGTCGTTCCCGCGAAAATCAATCTGGTGAGGCGGGGTTCCCTAAAAAATCAATCTGACGAGGCTTATTTCACGCCAAAATCAATTTGGCGAGGATTTTTCCTGCAAAAGTCAATCTGGCGAGCCTCGCCAAACGCATTTTGCCGGGAATCTGCCTCGCCAAATGCATTTTGTAAGGAATGACCCCTCGCCAAACGCACTTTCGCGGGACGCTGGCAGAGAGGGACCCGACCCCAAACGGCGCTTG
>JAGCBF010000249.1 GCA_017652285.1 Atopobiaceae bacterium | reverse complement strand
GTTACGGTTACCGACGGTGCCGTGACCAAGACCGTCGTCGCTCCACTGGTTAAGGAGATCGTGGTCGGTTCCGGCTCCAAGGGGGTCGCGACGTTCGACGGTCTTTCCGTGAGCACCACGTACCGCGCGTACGAGCTCGCGGACTCCGCGAAGGCTGCTCGTACGGACTACACGCTGGCCGAGGACTTCGTCATGGGCAGCACTAGGCTGACGGCGGGCAGCACCTTCCGGGCGTACGGTGTGGCGTCGGGCGGCTCACCCATAACGTATGCGATTGAGGGAACCGGCAAGCTGTACAGTCAGACAGAGGACAAGACCGGCGGGAGCGGCGCCAAGATCAATGGCTACGTGTGGGGTGTGTCCGAGACTGGTACGTACTACACGGTTGACGGTGGAGCGAGAGTCAAGAACGACGTCACGAGCATTGCGCAGGATAACGACGAGGGTGTGACGATTACCAACAACGCAGCCGATGCTGCCACGCGCGCCGGATACCTGGACGTCACCAACAACAAGACCGAGACGGGCTCCATTACCGTCAACAAGACCATGCTTCTCAACGGCCAGGAGGACACGTCGAACTACGTCCGCACGATCCACGTGGGGCTGTACCGCAAAGCGACGGAGACTGAGATCGCGGACAACAACGTTACGAAATTGATCCTTGGCGATGGGAGCAAGGTCGTGCACGTTAGGGACGAGGCCATCACGCTCGCGGCGGGTTCCGGCAAGGGCTCGGCGACCTTCTCCGACCTGGCCTTTGGCACCTACTACGTGTTCGAGCTGGCCCCGACCACCAAGAACGGCCCCGAAGTGGTAAACATTGGCGGCACGAATTACGAGCCCGTTACCGGCTCCACCGCGCAACTCACGTTCAACAACGGCACTGGGGACGTCACTCGCGAGTACATCGTCTCCGCCGACGACAAGCCACAGGAGCTCAGCCACGATAGGCGCGAGGTCGCGCTCGGCATCACCAATGCCTACAACCAGCGTGGTAGCCTCAAGTTCGTCAAGGTAGACAAGGACACGTGGGATTCGAGCAACGCGAACAACGCCACGAAGCTCGCCGGGGCGGCCTTCACGCTCACGCGGCTGAACACGGCCGAGAGTACCGCCGATGAACCGGCTCAGTATAACGATGCCTTCACCGACTCTGGTGCGCATAATTACATGACGGTCGGCCCGAACAAGGTCCAGAAGACGTCCGTGCTCACCAACACCGCCGGCGAGGCCACGCTCGTTGACCTTGCGGACGGTGTGTACGAGGGCAGGGAGAGTACCGCGCCGAATGGCTACCTGCTCGTGGGCGACGGCACCTTCTACGTGGAGGTGAAGACCGGTCAGGCGACGTTCCTCAAGAAGGAGGGGACTGGCGCGAGCGCCACACTTACGCGGATGGATGGTTCTGACATCACCGGTTACGTTCCGGGTGAGAGCAACGTTCTTGCCTACAAGGCTGAGACCAGGTCCGGCAGTGAGGTGACCGCGCCTGCCGTCATCACGATCGGCGACACCGCTGGTACCGAGCTCCCCAGCACCGGCGGCCCCGGCATCGCGGCAACGACCGCCCTCGGCTGTGCCCTCCTCGCTGCCGCCCTCGCCCTCGCGCGTCGCCGCTCCGCCCGCATGGGATAAAAGTGGCCGATTGGGGCTAGGCCCCTTTCGGCCAACGCTTCCCAAATCATTCTCAAAACACGAACAATTGTCCTTGACACGAACATGTATGCTGATATACTGGATTAGTAAACAAACACACGTACTTGTATGACGGCTTGGGCGTACAGGCGTATCGAATGGAGGCACCATGGGCAAGGCGGACGTGGCGGCGAGGGAGTACCTGTCGGATCCGGCGAGGTTCGCGGACCTGTTCAACCACGGCGCGTTCGGCGGTGCGGGGCTGGTGGACCCGCGCGAGCTGCGTGCGGCCGACTCCGCGTCCACGAGCGGCGGCTCCGAGGGCCGTCGTGACCTCATGAGGGAGTGGGCCAGGATGGAGGGCTGCGGGGCGACCTACGCGTTGCTGGGCGTCGAGGAGCAGACGGCGGGCCACCCCGTGATGCCCGCGCGCTGCGCGCTCTACGACGCGATGGCCTACGCCGAGCAGGTTAGGGGCATCGCGGGCAGGAACAGGCGTGAGGGCATGCCCGGCGCGGCGTCGGAGGAGCTCCTCTCCGGCGTGTGGGAGACCGATCGGCTGCGACCGGTCGTGACGCTGGTGCTCTACCTGAACGCTGGCGACTGGGGGTGGCCGGAGACGCTCCACGACACAATCGGCGAGGCCGATCCGCAGCTCATGGCGCTCGTGCCGGACTACCGCGTCAACCTCGTGGTCCCGGCGCGCGTGTCGGACGACGAGCTCGACGCCTACGACACCGAGCTCGGGCTGGCCCTCAAGTACGTCAAGCACTCGAAGGACGGGAAAGAGTTGGGTAGAATGGTCAGGGAGGACGCGAGGTACCGCTCGGTGGGGGCGGACACGGCGTCCTTCGTGAACGCGGTGACCGGCTCGAGGCTGAGGTTCGAGCCGGATGACGGGAGGGTCGACATGTGCAAGGCGATTGACGACATGAGGGCCGAGTCCAAGCGCGAGGGCATGCTTGAGGGCATGCGCATGGGCAGGCTCGAGGGGGCGATAGTCACGCTGCGCGCGCTCGTGGAGGACGGGATCATCGCCGTCTCCGATGCCGCGGCGCAGGCGGGAATGACCGTCGACGAGTTCGAGCAGGCGGCCTCGGAGCTGGCGCTGTCGTAGCGCGTGCGGCTCCGCCCCGAAGGCCGCGTGCGGCTGGGAGGGGCCTGACCCCAACCGGGCGCCACGAGGCGAGCGTACGGACCCGCTCGGCAGCCTGCGGAGGCTCCTGGCCAGCAAATGGCTGGGACCTCGCGACGATGTTCGAGAAGCTCGACGTGCGCGAGGGCGAGTGCGCATCGCTCGCGTCCGAGTTCGGCGCCGCGTTGTGACCGCGCGAGGGCGACGGACCAGCCGTCGCCTCTATCCTTACGAAGGTGTCCGATTGGTTGCTTGTCCGGTGCGTATGCACAGGAATCGTATTGTGTACGCATGAGCTTTTGGAGCGCATAATAGTGCATGCGTTACTGTTCTTTTGGCAAGATCCGAAGTTTATCCCGCTGTAGAGCATTGCACTCGCCGGATTTCGGGGCGTGTGAACCGTATCCCGGTCGAGGGCGGCTCACGTGTATTTCGCCGTCGATAGAGGTTACAATCGACGCGGGAAAGGTTACAGCGCTCGCCTTGACGATTTGTTGCCCCTGTGGCGAGATGCTGTGGCCGCGAATCAGCGGTATTGGCCGAAAGGAGCCGGTCTCCCTTCGGCCTCGTCACTCCATCGTCAGCTCCGAGGCAGCCCGCTCGAACTCGTCGACGGTCATGCCCGCCTGCGCCGCGGCGTCGGAGACGGCGATGAGCACGCCCTCGTCGAGCGCGCGCAGCGTTGCTATCGCTCCCTTGTGCATGCCCTCGCGTATGCCCTCGCGCATGCCCTCGAGCCTGCCCATGCGCATGCCCTCGAGCCGGCCCATGCGCAGGCCCTCGCGCCGGCCGTCCTCGCGGAACAGCTCCATCGCCTTGGCCTCGTCGTACTCCGTCAGCAGCATTCCCCTCACCTCCGCCTTGTGGTGTCTGGTTGGGGCCAGGCCCCTTCCGGCCACTTCTACGAGGTCGTCAGCTCCGAGGC
>JAGCBF010000248.1 GCA_017652285.1 Atopobiaceae bacterium | reverse complement strand
GGCCACCGAGGAGGCGGAGGGCGTCGAGACCCGCACCTGTGCCGACGACTCGACGCATGTTGAGACCCGTATCATCGACGTCTTGCCGCACACGCACGCGCTTACGCGTCATGATGCCGTGGGGGCCACCTGCACCGAGGCCGGAACCATCGAATACTGGGAATGCACGACGTGCGGCGAGCTTTTCTTTGATGAAGAGGGTTCGCAGCAGATAACTGCGTACGACATCGCCGTGGCGGCCACGGGTCATGCGTGGGGCGCATGGGAGGTCACCACGCCGGCCACCGAGGAGGCGGAGGGCGTTGAGGCTCGCTTCTGTGCCAACGATCCCACCCACACCGAGACCCGCGTCATTCCGGTCGCGACGCACGAACACGCGCTGACCAAGGTCGATGCGGTGGCACCGACCTGCACGCAGGCCGGCAACGTCGAGTATTGGGTGTGCTCTGGCGAGGACGGCTGCGGCAGGTACTTCTCTAACGAGAACGCGACGGGCGAGCTTGACTCCACCGAGCTCGTGGTCGTAGCCACGGGCCACAGCTGGGGCGAGGGCGTGGAGATGCCGCAGGCGACCTGCACGACCAAGGGCGTGCGCACCTACGCCTGCCAAAATGACGGTTGCGGCGCGACCAAGACCGAATCCACACCTTCGCTCGGCCACGCCTGGGACGAAGGCCAGCTGACCACCAAGCCCACCTGCATGGGCAACGGTGTCATGACCTACACGTGCGCAAACGATCCCACGCACACCAGGACCGAGCCCGTCGACGCGCTGGGCCATGTTTGGGACGGGGGAGAGGTCACCACCGATCCAACCTGCACGGCAAAGGGCGTTAGGACCTTGCGTTGCACGCGCGACGAGACCCATACCAGGCAGGAGTCCGTGGATGCGACGGGTCACGCCTGGGACGAGGGCGTCGTTACTACCGACCCCACCTGCACCGCCAAGGGCGTGCGTACCTTTACCTGCGCAAACGATCCCACGCATACCAGGACCGAGCCCGTCGGCGCAACCGGCCACGACTGGGGTGAGCCGACGTATGCGTGGGCGAGCGACCTTGGCTCCGTCACGGCCAAGCGGGTGTGCAAAAACGATCCGGAGCACGTCCAGACCGAGACCGCAAAGGCGACGTCCCAGACGACGAAGGCGGCCACTTGCACCGCCAAGGGTACGAAGGCGTATACGGCGGCCTTCTCCAACGCGGCATTTGGCACGCAGACCAAAAAGGTGTCCGTTGCGGCCCTTGGACACACGTGGGGCAAGGTGACCTACAGCTGGTCGAAGGACCTGAGCGCCTGCACAGCCAAGCGCGTATGCCAAAACGACCCGGGCCACGTGCAAAAAGCCAAGGCTCAGGTGAGCTCCAAGGTCACGAAGAAGGCCACCGCCACCACCGCCGGCGTGCGTACCTACACGGCGGCCTTTGACGCGGCCTGGGCCAAGAAGCAGACGAAGAGCGCCGCCATCGATCCTACGGGCAGCCCAGTTGTCAAGGCCAACGCGCACGTGCAAGGCGTGGGTTGGCTCAACAAGGTTGCGGCCGACAAGATGGTCGGCACCGTAGGCCACAGCCATCGACTCGAGGCATTCGATCTTACGCTGGCAAGCGCTCCCGCATCGGGCGGCATAGAGTACATGAGCCACGTCCAGGGCATTGGCTGGGAGAAGTCTTGGTCTCGTGATGGGCAGATGAGCGGAACGTCGGGCCAGTCAAAGCGCGTTGAGGCAACAAGAATACGCCTGTATGGCAATATGGCAAAGAAATATGACGTGTACTACCGCGTCCACGCCCAGAACTATGGCTGGATGGGCTGGGCCAAGAACGGCGCCAAGGCCGGCACGCAGGGCAAGAGCCTGCGCATCGAGGCCATGCAGGTGGTTTTGGTAAAGAAGGGCGCGCCCGCGCCGACTGCCGTGTTCAAGGGCATAACGCAGAGCTACTCCAAGGCGTTCGTAAAGTAACGGGCGAGCGAGGGACAAGAGCCTTTAAAACAAGAGAGGGAACGTATTATGACGCTAAAGGACTTAGAGATAGGGCAGAGCTGCATCGTTGAGCGCGTGGGGGGCGAGGGTTCGCTGCGCCAGCACTTCCTGGACATGGGCATCATCCCCGGCGTTCGCGTGACGCTCGTAAAGTTCGCGCCCATGGGCGACCCCATGGAGCTGCGCATCCACAGCTACGAGCTCACGCTGCGCCTGGCTGACGCGGAGCAGATCGACGTGCGCCCCGTGACTCCCGAGGACGAGGTGCGGGACGCGACGGCTGTGGGCGATGCCGCGACGGACCAGCTCCCGCGCCCCGAATACGGTGAGGGCGTCCCCGCCCAGACGGCCGCAGAGCCCCTGCCCGACGACGCCACGCTCTCCTATGCCCTTATCGGCAACCAAAACTGCGGCAAGACGACGCTGTTCAACCAGCTCACGGGCTCAAACCAGCACGTGGGCAACTTCCCGGGTGTTACTGTCGACCGTAAGGACGGCGTCATCCGCGACTACCCCAACACCGTGATCACGGACCTGCCGGGCATCTATTCCTTCTCGCCGTACACGAGCGAGGAGCTGGTGAGCCGCGAGTTCGTGCTCAACGAGCACCCGCTGGGCATCATAAACATCTTGGACGCCACCAACATCGAGCGTAACCTCTACCTCACCATGCAGTGCCTGGAAATGGGCATCCCCACGGTGGTCGCCCTCAACATGATGGACGAGCTCACCGGCAACGGCGGCTCGGTGGACGTCAACCGCATGGAATGGATGCTCGGTGTGCCGGTGGTGCCCATCTGCGCTGCCACGGGCGAGGGCGTGGAGGAGGTCGTGCGTCATGCGATTCACGTGGCCAAGCACCGCGAGGCTCCCGCGCAGCCGGTCATCGACCTCCCCGGCGACGAAGACGACTGCCTGCGCCGTTGTCTCCAGGCCATATCGAGCATCATAGCTGCTCGCGCCGAGGCGGCGCAGCTTCCCGTTCGCTTTGCCGCGAGCAAGGTCATCGAGGGAGACGAGCCCCTTGTGGAGCAGCTGCAGCTGAGCGAGGACGAGAAGGGCGCGGTGGCCCACGTCATCCGCCAAATGGAGGCCGAGCGTGGGCTCGACGCGAGCGCGGCCATCGCTGACATGCGCTTCCAGCTCATCTTCCACATTTGCGACACGTGCGTGGTGAAGCCCCACGAGAGTCGCGAGCACCAAAAGAGCACCCGTATCGACCGCATCCTTACAGGAAAGTGGACGGCCATTCCCTGCTTTATCGGCATCATGGCCGCGGTGTTCGTGCTCACCTTTAACGTCATCGGCGCCTGGCTGCAAGAGCAGCTCGAGGTGCTCATAGACATGGGGACCGCAGCCGCGGACCGGGCGCTCACGCATGCGGGCGTAAGCGACGCGCTCCACAGCCTGGTGATCGACGGCATCTTTGCGGGCGTGGGATCGGTCCTTTCGTTCATGCCCATCATCCTGGTGATGTTCCTGTTCCTGTCGTTGCTCGAAGACTCCGGCTACCTTGCGCGCGTGGCCTTCTTCATGGACAAGCCCCTGCGCCGCATCGGCCTTTCGGGCCGCTCCATCGTGCCCATGCTCGTGGGCTTTGGCTGCACGGTGCCCGCCGTCATGTCCACCCGCACGCTTCCCTCGGACCGTGACCGCCGCATGACCATTCTGCTCACGCCCTTCTTCAGCTGCACGGCCAAGCTGCCCATCTACGCCTTCTTCGTGGCGGCGTTCTTCCCCGGGCAGGGCGGCCTCGTCATGACGCTGCTCTACCTGCTGGGCATCGTGCTCGGCATCGTGGTGGCCCACTTCTACAACCGCACCATCTTTAAGGGAGACCCCACGCCGCTTGTGATCGAGCTTCCCAACTACCGCATTCCCAGCCCCAAGAACACCGGTCAGCTCATGTGGGAGAAGGCCAAGGACTTCCTGCAAAATGCGTTCTCCGTCATCCTGATCGCTACCATCGTGGTGTGGTTCCTCTCGCACTTTGACGCCGGACTCAACCTGCTGGCGTACGAGGATGCAGAGCAGAGCCTGCTTGCCGCGATCGCGGGGCTTCGCTCGCCGATCCTCAATCC
>JAGCBF010000247.1 GCA_017652285.1 Atopobiaceae bacterium | reverse complement strand
GCAAACAAAAAGAGAGAGGACCCAATCATGATCGACGAGCGCATCGGCCAGGAGCTTTCGCCGTTTCCCGTGGGCGACGTGAACCCGGTAGCCCAGTACTTCTCGGGTGAGACGTACTTTTGTATGATCTCCGACGAGCAGGTGCCCACGGCAAACGTCACCTTCGCGCCCGGCTGCCGCAACAACTGGCACGTCCATCACGCGACAAAGGACGGCGGTCAGGAGCTCATCGTCGTGTACGGGCACGGCTGGTACCAGGAGGAGGGCAAGCCCGCTCGCGAGCTCTTCCCTGGCGACGTGGTGAACATCCCCGCCAACGTCAAGCACTGGCACGGTGCGGCGGCCGACAGCTGGTTCCAGCACCTTGCGCTCGAGATCGAGGGCGAGGACGCTTGGAACGAGTGGCTCGAGCCCGTTTCGGACGAGGACTACGCCAAGCTGGGGTAGCGATAGCCACCCGGCCCAAAAGTGGCCGAAAGGGGCCTAGCCCCAATCGGCCAAATCGGCCCGCCCGGGGCCAAAAGACAGCCCCGATCGGCCAAGTCCGGGCGAAAAGCCCGGGTGAGAAGAGCCGTATGCCAGTGCGCATCCCTTTTTCGTGGCAGGTGCCATCCTCATGCGCTTATAATCAGTAGTACTTAACTGAGTGTGTGGATGAAGTGTGCGGATACGCACGGCCATTCGTCTGAGGGAGGACAGCAATGAACAACAGGCGCCTTTTTGCTCGAAGGGCTTTGGCGGCATTTCTTTCGGTCGCGATGGTGCTGGCAGGACAGCCCACGCAAGCCTTCGCCCAAAACGCGGACATCGAGGTCTTGGAAGACGACGCGTTGCTTGACGTCCAGCAGGAGGCCGACGTCCAGGACCCCCAGGCGGAGGGCGTTCTACTGGCGCAGGACGACTCGTCGGATGAGATGGCCCGCATGATCGAAGCAGGTCGCGACTACGTAGACGTCACGCTTTGGTGTGACCAACTCGGGACCACCTGGAAGGCATACAATGCCCATTGCTATACCAGGCGTAATCCCATGGAGGCCGCTTGTCCGGTATATTTTGAGTATTTCTTCGAGCCGCTTTTGGGAATCAAATACCTTCCTTACGAGAGCGTCATCCGGAACAAATACAATTTGGAGTGCGATACCGATGACGTGATTCTCGACAGCATCTATGGCGAGATGTGGGCGGACATCAACGCCTTTGTGGACGACACGGAGTTTGACATACTCGTGGAAGAGGGGGGCGAGTGGAACAGATATCATATCCGCGCGCACATTGACGGGTACCCAGGCGCGGTTGATCTGCGCAATGCGGTGGTAACGTTGTCGAGCGACTCCTATGAGTATACAGGTGATACCGTGTATCCTGTAGTGACTTCTGTGACGCTGGACGGCGAGGAACTGGACCCAGAGCTATACGAGTTGTCTTACTCGGCCTTTCGCTCGGGCAATGGTTTCGTAACGGTTAAGCCAAAGAAGGAAACCCACGCATATAAGGCGGTGTCCAGTTCCGTAGGCTACACGATCACGCAGAAGCCCTTGAACTTTATTTGGGAGGGCGTGGATTCGTCTCCTGTCGATTTCGCGTTTGCCTACGATGGCGATCCAAAGACGCCGAACTTCTCGTTGGATTCCCAGGTTGTTGCGACGCGTGACTGGGACGCCCTTACGGAAGGTACGTTTGAGCTTGCCTATGCCAAGGTCGGAACGGATGAGTGGACGCGTGATGCACCTACCGAGCCGGGAAGCTATGTTGCGAAGGTGGTAGCGACCGACATCGTCGAGCACTTCTATAATTATAGCTCTCCAGAGTATAACTACGGATCGTTACGGTATGACCTGATCACGCAATGCTACAACAAGGACGTTCCCTCGTCCACGCGTGCGTTCCACATTCTTGCGGCGGGAGAAAAGGCCGACATCGACCCCTCGGTGAGCATCGACAGCTGGCTCGAAGGCGATGCACCAAGCGAGCCGGTCGTAACGGGCAACGCGGGCGGTGGCGCCGTTCGCTTTGAGTATGCCGTGGAGGGTTCGGACGCGTGGTCGGAAGACGTGCCAACCACCGAGGGAAGGTATGTGGTCAGGGCGACCATCGAGGCGACCGAAAAGTACAACGGGGCATCCTGCGAAGCTTCCTTCGAGATAAAGAACGGTATCATTTGGGTCGCGCAGGAAGGCTGGACGTTTGGCGACGAGCCAGCCTCGCCGTGCGCGCAGCTCAACGGAGAAGACATCACGGACCGCTCCACGTTTGAGTACCGCGCGGCGGGTGAGGGAGACGACGCGTGGACGAGCGAAGTTCCCGTCAACGCAGGCTCCTATGCGGTGCGGGCCAAGGCGGGCACGCACACGAGTTATCCCACCGCCTTTTCCATCGCGCCGCGCGAGGTCGTGGTGAGCGTGAAGGACGCCCACAAGACCTACGGCGCGGACGACCCTGAGTTCGAGGCCAAGGTGACTGGCCTTGTGGAAGGGTGGGGCGTCACGTATTCCTTCCAGCGCGATAACGGCGAGGACGTGGGGGCCTATGAGGTGCGCGCGGTCGGCGAGGCGCGCCAGGCGCAGGGCAACTATGCGGTGACCTTTAGGAGCGGTACGCTCACGGTGGATCGCAAGCAGGTGAGCATCGTCGTAAGCGGTGCGTCGAAGACGTATGGTGCGAGCGATCCCGAGTTTACGGCACGGGTCACGGGAACCCTTAACGGCGACCACATCAGCTATTCCCTCGCACGCGAGGAGGGCGAGGCGCCCGGAACGTATTGCGTGTACGTCGTGGGGTCGGATGACGATCCCAACGAGCAGGCATCGCTCGACCGCTTGCAGCGTAATTACGAAATAGTGCGCACGACCCCGGCCACGCTTGTCATTGGCGCGGCCACGGCAACCGTAACGCCCAAAGACGTTGCGATCACCTACGGCGAAGAGGTGCCGACGCTCAAGTGGACTGCCGAAGGCATCATGGGCAACGACGCCGTGGACGCCTCGTTCGTGGTCGCGCATGGGAGCGACGACCTGAGCTCGTCGGGGCACCTCAAAGTCGGCACGTACGACATCGTCGTTTCCGAGGACACCAAGGCCGAGCAGGGTGGATACGCGCTGCGCTTTGGTAGCGCCACGCTTACCGTGCGCCCGCGCACCGTTTCTCCGGCTGGCATCGTCGCCAAAAACAAGACCTACGACGGCACGCGCGAGGCCGAGCTTGACCTTTCGGGCGCGCAGCTTGTCGGCTCCGTTGACGGTGACGACCTGAGCTTCTCGGCGCAAGGAACCTTTGCGAACAAGAATGCCGGCAGCAAGAAGAAGGTCACGCTCAGCCAGTACGAGCTCGATGGCCAAGACGCCGACAACTACGTCATAAAGAAGCCGCAGGCCTCGTGCACGGCAACCATTTCGCGTGCCACGCTTACGGTAACGGCAAAGAACAAGACGATTGCGTTTGGCAAAGACGCCAGCGCGCCCGGCGTGACGTATGCGGGCTTTGTCGACAACGAGACCTCGCGCGTGCTGCGCGGCACGGTCCTGTATGGCTTTGGCGGCTATGCCAAGGGCTCGTATGCGGGCACCTATTCGATTACGCCCTCCGGGCTGACATCAGACAATTACAAGATCGTGTACAAGAAGGGCAAGCTTACCGTAACGGCGCCACAGCGGACGAGCACCGGCTGCACGGTAAGCGTGAGCGGCATCGGCGAGCTCGACACCGTGTATGGCGGCGAGCCTGCGGGCACGGTGGGCCAGAGCCGTCGCATGGAGTCCATGAAGCTCGCGCTTTCGAATCAGCCGTTTGCGGGCGGCATCAAGTATCGCGCGCATGTGCAAGGCAAGGGCTGGGAAAAGAGCTGGTCTCTTGACGGGCAGATGTGCGGCACGATGGGCGAGTCCCGTCGACTCGAGGCCATACAGGTGCGTTTGTATGGGCGCATGGCCAAGGAGTACGACGTGTACTATCGCCTGCACGTGCAAACGCTCGGCTGGATGTCGTGGGCAAAGAACGGCGAGAAGGCAGGCACGCAGGGCATGTCCAAGCGCGTGGAAGGCATTCAGGTGGTGTTGGTAAAGAAGGGCGCCAACCCCCTGGGCAGGACGTTTAAGGGCGTAACGCAAACATACGGCAAGTGCTTCCAGGCGAAGTAGCGAAAGGACCGTCGTGAAAGCCATCTATTACGACATCTACAAGGACCTGCGCGACAAGATCATAGCGGACGAATACCCGTACCAGTCGTACATACCTTCGGAAAACAGCCTGATGGAGCAGTACCAGTGCACGCACAACACCATCCGTAAGGCGCTCGGCGTGCTGACCAACCACGGTTTCGTGCAGCCGTTGCGTGGCAAGGGCGTCATGGTGATTTGGCGGCATGGCCGGCGCAAGCGGTTCGTGCTGGGCGACATCGAGACGTTTCGCGAGGCAACGAAAAAGAACGGGCTTTCGTCCAAGACCTTCGTCCGCACGTTCGAGTACGTCGAGGCAGACAAGATGCTTTCCGACCTCACGGGATTCGAGGTGGGAGAAAAGCTCCTGCACGTCGACCGCGTACGCCAGATCGACGGCGTCAACATGATCCTAGACAAAAGCTACTTCCTTGCGTCATGCGTGGAGGGCCTGACGCCGCAGATTGCGGAGGAGTCCATCTTTACCTATTTGGAGGAGGTGCGCGGCATGCGCATCACCACGTCCAACCGGCTGGTCACCATGAAGTACGCGACGGCCGAGGACCGTGAGGTGCTGGACTTGCTAGACTTCGACATGCTTGCAGTGGTGGAGAACAGCACGTTTAACGAGGACGGCGTGCTGTTCGAAGTCACGTGGTCGCGCCATCGCCCGGATCGCTTTTCGTTTATGACCACCGCCGTACGTGGATATTGAGGCAGCTGATATGGGCAGGTACAGGCGCCCACTGGAGCGCAGCCTCGTAATCAACTGCACCATATTCACGGTGTGTATGTGCGTGGTGTTGTCGCTGCAGACCTCGCTGTCCTTTACGTCGTGGTACTACGGCCAATGCGAAAAGAGCCTTTCTCACGTAATCACGAGCGTCGAGCATCAGCTCGACGTGGACGACCTGCAGCAATGCGTTCGCACCGGCGTTCCAAGCCAAAAGTTCGACCGGCTGCAGCAGGCGCTCAACCTGCTTGTGGACGACTGCGAGCTTGCGTACTTGTACATAAGCATCCCGCGTGCCGACGGCGTCATGGTAAGCGTGTGCTCCGCCACGAGCGCGGCCGAGCGGGCAAACGGCGAGGAAGACTGGCCGCTGCTTAACGAGGACGCCGAAAACTATACGCCCGAGAGCATCCGGCCCTATCTGGACGCATGGTCGACGACCGGCATCACGTTTTACAAGAACGATTCCGATTGGGGGGAATGCTACACGGGCTGCAAGCCCCTCGTGGCGTCCGACGGCGAGACTGTGGCGCTTTTGTGCGCGGACATGTTCTTAGACGATATGAAGGCCCAAAAGAACCAATACATCATCCAAGGCGTCGCGTTCGTGGTCTTCATTGGAGTTCTGTTCGTGGCAATGCTGTTGTGGTGGCTGCGTCACGACGTTACGCGTCCCATACAAAAGTTGGAGGCAAGCACGCGCAACTTTGCCCGGCAAAGCCACGGGCGTCGGGACCCCTCCCTGCTCATGTACCATGCGCCCGACATCAACACGCATAACGAGGTCGAGTCGTTGAGCGAAGCGATCACGCAGATGTCGGAGGACATGCAGTCCTACGTGGAGGACGTCTTGCAGGCAGAGGAGCGGGCAAAGAGCGCCGAAGAATTGGCCGAGGGCATAAGCAAGGTCGCGTACGAGGACTCCCTTACGCAGGCGAAGAGCCAAGCAGCCTATGCGCAAACGGCGGCCGAGCTTGCGGAGGCAATCGACAAGGGCGACGCTCAATTCGCGCTGCTGATGGTGGACCTCAACAACCTTAAGCACATCAACGACACGTTTGGCCATGACAAGGGCAACGAGTACCTACGGGGCTCGGTCGACCTGGTCGCAAAGACGTTTGCACACTCGTCCGTGTATCGCGTAGGCGGGGACGAGTTCGTGGTCGTCGTCCAGGGTCTGGACTACGCGCGGCGCCACGAGTTGTTGCAGACCTTGCAGACCTCTCTTGTCGACTCGCAGGGCAACGCGTCGGCTCAGCCGTGGGAGCGCTTCTCTGCAGCGTGCGGCATGGCCTCGTACGAGCCGGGCGATACGTACAAGGACGTGTTTGGGCGTGCCGACGTGGCGATGTACGAGGACAAGACCCGCATCAAACGGGCCATGGGCAAGCGGCCCAACCAGCGATAAACCAGCGGGAACAAAAAAAGCCCCGCCCTCGCGCGAGCGGACGAGGGCGGGACAAAAAGGGTACTCCTTTGGCGCCGGTTGCGGCATGCGGGCGCTTAAATGATTAGCGCCAGATGTGCGCGGTGGCTTCCCAGGGGCGAAGCGTGACGCCGTCGCCCGGCTCGTCGTAGTTGCTAACGAGCACCTTGCCGTCGGCTGCGGTGGCGGGCTGCTCGTCTGAGCTAAAGTTGCACTGCACCAGCAGGCGCTCGCCGTCCAGCGTGCGCTCGTATGCGATGACCTTGTCGGATGCCGTCTCGACAAACCGCACGTCGCCGGCCTGCACCACGCGCTCGGCCTTGCGCAGCGCGATGAGCTGCTTGTAAAACGCCAGCACGGAGTCCGGGTCGTGCGCCTCGTCCGCGGCGTTGACCCACGCGTGGTTGCTGGCGATGCCGATCCAGGGCTCGCCGGTGGTAAAGCCGGCCGTGTCGCTGCCGTCCCACTGCACGGGCGTGCGGGAGTCGTCGCGCGAGCGCTCGTGCACGATGTGGAACGCCTCGTCCGCGCTATGCCCGCGTTCCTGCAGGATCTGGTAGTAGTTGATGCTCTCCACGTCGCGGTACTGGTCGATGCTCGTAAAGTCCGGGTTGGTCATGCCCAGTTCCTCGCCCTGGTAGATGTAGGGTGTGCCGCGCAGCAGATGCGTGCACACGGCAAGGAGCTTGCTCGAGAGCAGCCAGCTTTCCTTTGTGGAGTCGTCGCCAAAGCGCGAGTTGGGGCGCGGCTGGTCGTGGTTTGACCAAAACAGCGCGTTCCAGCCGCCGCCGGCGGTCATCTGTTCCTGCCAGTTGGCAAAGATGCGACGGAGCGCGGCGATGTCCGGGTCCATGAGCTCCCACTTCTCGCCGTCGGGGTAATCCACCTTAAGGTGGTGGAACGAGAAGGCCATGCCCAGCTCGTGGCAGTCGGGGTTGGAGTAGCGAATGCAGTTGTCGATGGAAGTGGAGCTCATCTCGCCTACGGTCATGAGTCCATCGATGTCGCCCTCGCGCACCATCTCTTGCAGGTACTCATGGATGCGCGGGCCGTCCGTGTAAAAGCGCCGTCCGTCGCCCTCGTAGTCGTTTTCCAACGTCTCGGGCTTGGAGATAAGGTTGACCACGTCAAAGCGAAACGCGTTGACGCCCTTGGAGCGCCAAAAGCGCAGCACGTTTACCAGCTCGGCGCGGACCTCGGGGTTGTCCCAGTTAAGGTCTGCCTGCGTAACGTCAAACAGGTGCAGGTACCACTTGTTGAGCGACGGCACGTACTCCCACGCGTTGCCGCCAAACTTGCTTTCCCAGTTGGTGGGCGGCTCGCCGGGGTCGTCGGCCGTGGCATCCGGCGCGGCGTCCACGAACTTGTAGTAGGCCAGGTACTTGGGGTCGCCCGCCAGCGCGCGCTGGAACCATTCGTGCTCGGTGGACGTGTGATTGAACACCATGTCCAGCATGAGGCCGATGCCTCATGCCGCGGCTTGCTGCGAAAGTTCGTCAAAGTCCTCCATCGTGCCAAACAAGGGCTCGATGGCGCAATAGTCGCTCACGTCGTAGCCGTTGTCGTTTTGCGGGCTGGGGAAGAACGGCGTGATCCACAGGCAGTCCACGCCCAGGTCGGCCAAGTAGTCGAGCCGCTGCGTAATGCCCCGCAGGTCGCCGATGCCGTCGCCGTTGGAGTCTTGGAACGATCGGATGTAGATTTGATAAACAACCTTGCTGCCAAGATTTGCGTCGCGCTCAAAGAATGACGTGCTCAGTTCCGTGCTCACTTCAAAAACCAGCTTCCTCTTCGCTTTCCTTATAACACATATTAGTTGTAGGCCGGTCGGGGCGAGGTCCCTTTCGGCCAAATGCGCCAAAATTGGCCAAAAGGTCCCTGGGGTGTTTCGGCCATTTGGCCAAAAGGTCCCTGGGGTGTTTCGGCCACTTCCCTGGGGTGTTTCGGCCACTTCCCGGCCAGTCGTGCCTAGCAGATGGTCACGTAGGCCTCGTACGGCTGCAACGTGCCAGGCGTGTGCTCCGCGTAGTTGCCGATGAGCCGCTCGGCACCGGGCGCGTCCGCGACGTCGCACGCAACGGCCTGGTCGGTAAAGTTGCACGCGACTGTGATCACCTTGCCGTCCATGCGCCGCTCGTACGCCCACACGGACGGCGAGTCCTCCAGCAGCGGCACGTAGGTACCATACACCACGAGGGGCATCTCGTGCCGCAGGCGAATCAGCTCGCGGTAATACGAGAAGACCGAGTCGGGGTCGTCAACCTGTGCCGCCGCGTTGATGTCCACGTAGTTGGGGTTGACGTCGATCCACGGCGTGCCGGTGGTGAAGCCGGCGTTGGGGGAGTCGTCCCACTGCATGGGCGTGCGGCAGTTGTCTCGTGCGACGTTGTCGAAGGCGGCCATCATCTGCTCGTGGGTTATGATGCCGCGCTCGACCACGGCCTGCTGATAAATGCCCAGCTCCTCCACGTCGCGGCACTGGTCCAGGCTGGTAAAGTGCATGTTGGTCATGCCCAGCTCCTCGCCTTGCAGGATGTAGGGCGTGCCCTTCATGAAGTGCAGGCAGGTGCCCAGCATCTTTGCGCACACCTCGCGCCACTCGGGGGAGTCGTTGCCAAAGCGCGACACGGCACGCGGCTGGTCGTGGTTGTTCCAAAACAGGCTGTTCCACGACGCGCCCTCAAGCCCGACCTGCCACTTGCTCAAAAGCGCGCGAACCTTGGGCATCTGCGGCTTGTTGATGCCCCACTTGCCCGTGTACGTGCCGGCCGTGGTCTTGCTCGTGCTGACGTGCTCGAACTGGAAGATCATGTCCAGCTCGGTGCCCTCGGCGTTGGCGTACTGCTTGGCCTGCTCCAGGCTCACGCCCTGCGCCTCGCCCACGGTCATGATGTCGTAGCGCGAAAGCACGCGTTCGTTCATCTCTTGTATGAACTCGTGCACGCGCGGGCCGTTCATGACGAAGGGGCTGCTTTCGCCGTAGCCGTTCTTCTTGGGCTTGCCGTCGGGGAAGCGCTGGTCCTTGGAGATCATGGAGATGACGTCCATGCGCCAGCCATCCACGCCGCGGTCGCACCACCAGCTCATGAGGTCGTAGATCTCCTCGCGCACGCGGGGGTTCTCCCAGTTGAGGTCGGGCTGCTTTTTGCTAAAGCAGTGCAGGTACCACTGGTCGGTCGTCTCGTCGTAGTCCCACGCGGAGCCCGAGAAGGTCGACTCCCAGTTGTTGGGCGGCAGTTGCGTGCCGTCCGGTCCGGGCTTGCCGTCGCGCCAGATGTAGTAGTCGCGGTAGGGGCTCGTGCGGCTCTTGCGGCTTTCCTCGAACCACGCATGCTCGTCGGAGGTGTGGTTGGCCACGAGGTCCATCACGATCTTTATGCCCAGCTCGTGCGCGCGGGCGAGCATGCGGTCGAAGTCGTCCAGCGTGCCGTACTCCGGTTGGATCGCACGATAGTCGGCGATGTCGTAGCCGTTGTCGTCCATGGGGCTCGCGTACACGGGACTCAGCCAAATGACGTCGATGCCCAGCTTGGCGAGGTAGGGCAGACGATCCGTGAGGCCGTTGAGGTCGCCGATGCCGTCGCCGTTGGAATCGTTGAAGCTCTGCGGGTATACCTGGTACACCACGGCTTCCTTCCACCAGACGCGTTTTTCTGCTGCCATATCTTCTCCAATCGTCGTGTGGGTTAGTGTGGGGCGGGTTGGCGGGTCGGCCCCGGCGCGGGTTGGCCGAAACACCCCAGGGACCTTTTGGCCAAATGGCCGAAACACCCCAGGGACCTTTTGGCCAACAGGGACCTTTTGGCCAAGCGGTGGCACCGAACCCGCCCCCGTTCCACTAGCGCCAGATAAGGGCGGTGCCTTCCCAGGGGCGCAGGACGTCGCCGGCGGGCTCGTCGTAGTTGCTGACAAGCACCTCGCCGCCGTCGGTCGCGATCGCGGGCTGCTCGTCGGCGCTGAAGTTGCACTGCACCAGGATGCGCTCGTCGCCCAGCGTGCGCTCGTAGGCGATCACCTGCGGCGCGGGACTCTCCACGAACCGGATGTCGCCGCCCTGGATAATGGCCTCGGTCTTGCGCAGCGCAATGAGCCGCTTGAAGAACGAGAACACCGACGCGGGGTCGTCCACCTCGTTTGCGGCGTTGAGCCACTCGTAGTTGTTGCCCACGCCGATCCACGGCTCCTGCGTGCTGAACCCGGCGAACGCGGAGCCGTCCCACTGCACCGGCGTGCGGCCGTTGTCGCGCGACTTGTACGCGATGATGTCGAAGGCCTCCTGCTCGCTCTTGCCCTCGTCGTCCTGCATGATGTGGTAGTAGTTGATGGACTCCATCGGGTGCAAGACAGGCTAATTCCACTGCGCGCCGCACGCTGTCCCTGCAAACCTTATCATCCGTTGCAATGAACACAACCCGATCAGCCGGTGTCGCCAGGATGCTCAGCGCCTGCGAATATGGTTGCGTTCCAGCTGTGAGGTAGAGCGTGTCGAAATGCATCACACGCGAAGCTGAGTCGCGCATCTCCGCCATCTGCACCGGCAGCACATCGCGCTCGTACATTTCGACCAGCTCGCGTTGGGACATGTTACCCGAGGCGACGGCCGCGGGAAAGGCAACAACAGCATCATCACTTTTTCTCATCGTCATACCTCATAATCCCGTTCATCCTGATAACATCTCCTTGGCTTTATCATCTCTTGGCGAT
>JAGCBF010000246.1 GCA_017652285.1 Atopobiaceae bacterium | reverse complement strand
GCTCAAATACGGTGTGGCAAAACTTTTCGTACAGCGCAATGACCTCGCGGCTTGCCCAGCCGTTATAGCGACGCACCAGCTCGTAGGGCAGTTCGTAGTGCGAAAGCGTAATCAACGGCTCCATTCCGTGCGCAATGAGGCAGTCAAAGACCTTGTCGTAAAACGCGAGGCCCGCCTCCAGCGGCTCGTCCTCCAAGCCGGTGGGATAAATGCGCGTCCAGTTTATGGAGGTACGCAGCACGTTAAAGCCCATCTGCGCAAAGAGCTCGATGTCCTCCTCGTAATGATGATAGAAGTCAATTGCCTCGTGACTGGGATACAGCTGGTCGGGATCGATTTCTATCGTGATGCGCTTTTGCTTGTTGAACACGCCGCCAATGCAATGGTCGATCACGGAATCGCCCTTGCCGTCCACGTCCCATGCGCCTTCGAATTGGTTGGCCGCGCATGCGCCGCCCCACAAAAAGTCATCCCTAAACACGCCCATGAGCGCTCCCTTCGCTGTGGATGCCATTACTTGTAGCTTATGGTACGCGATTTCGTGTTTACCAGCAAAACGTGCGGGTAGACTTTGCGAATCTGTTGGAACGCTCAAGAAAGAAGGAGATCATGAACCAGATAATGCAAGTCTTCGCAATTCCGGTTGTGCAGGCGTTGTTGTGGCTGGTCGCGGCACTCGTCGTTGCTGCCATAGCCCGCGCGCTTGCGGTGGGTATCGTAAAGCGCACGGGCTTGCGCGACCGTCTTGTTAGGGGCCGAGCCTCGTCCGAGGATGGCGAGCGCAGCTATGCCCTTACGTTGGACAGCGTGGGCAAGCTCGTGTTCCTCTTCGTGTTCCTGCTATTCGTACCCGCCATCTTTGCGACGTTGGGCGTCAACGACGCGGGTGAGCCCGTGCTGCGCCTGCTCGACAGCGTATGGGGGTTCGTGCCCAACATCGTCGCCGCAGGCATCATCCTCATGGTTGGCATGATGATTGCCCGTTTGGCCCGACAGCTGCTCGTGCCGCTCTTCTCCAAGATCAACGTTGATCGCTTGCAGCAGCGCGCTGGCATTGCGTCGCACAAGGGAGCTCGCCTGTCCACCACGCTCGCCGACATCGTCTACGTGCTCATCGTGGTGCCGGTCATCATCACCGCGTTGCAGGTGCTGGACATTTCCGTCATTTCTGACCCGGCAACGCAGATGCTAGGCACCATAATCGGCTTTGTGCCCAACGCGCTGGCCGCCACCATACTGGTAATCATCGGCGTATTTGTGGCGCGTATTGCAGGCAATCTGGTCACTCAGCTGTTGTCGTCCACAGGCATCGACTCCAGGGCAGAGAGCGCCATGGCCGGTCGCATGGCCAACGTGAGTGTCTCCAAGGTTGCGGGCTATGTGGTGCAGGCCGTCATCATCGTGCTGTTTGTGGTGGAGGGCATGGACATTTTGGGCCTAACCATGTTCGCGGGCATTGGCACCTCGGTGTTGGCGTACCTGCCCAACGTGCTCGCGGCGATTCTGGTCTTTGGCGCGGCTGCGTTCTTGGTCGGTCTGGTAGGAAAGACGCTTCACCAGGGCTCGTCTGCACGCTACGTTCCGTTTGCCCAGGCTGGCATTTGGGTGCTCGCTGCCGTTATGGTGATGTCACAGCTCAACATTGCCGCCGAGATCGTGCAGTGGGGCTTCTTGCTGGTCGTGGGCGCTCTGGCCGTAGCCTTTGCGCTTGCGTTTGGCCTGGGTGGCCGCGACTTTGCACGCAAGGAGCTGGAGCAGTGGTCGGATAAGGACGGCGTCTCCACGAGTCAGCCTGTCGCCACAACCACGAGCGCGACGAACGCGCCGTCGCGTCGCCGATAAGGCCCTCATAGGTTGATCGCACGATTTGGAGAGCACCTCAATCGCCTTGCAACGAGGCGGTGGAGGTGCTTTTTTTGGCTGCGGGCATCAAAGAACAGTTGTATTACAATATTAGTATTGAGTGAGGCATGGGGGAGTGCCTCTCTTGCTTAATGGAAGGAGAAGCGCAATGAATCAGTTTGAATACAAGCGCAACGAGCTCTTGGCACAAAAGGTCATCAAGGGTTTGAAGTCGCGCAACATGGAGGGCTGCTACGCCGCGAGCAAGGAGGACGCGTTGCGCCTGGCGCTCGAGCTCATTCCCGAGGGCAGCTCCGTAACTATGGGCGGGGGAGAAAGCGTCCATGCGATCGGCCTTTCTCAGGCCCTCAAGGACGGCCCGTACAACTTCATCGATCGCGACGCATACGAAGACAAGCGCGCGGCGATGCTTGCCGCCTACGACGCGGACTTCTTCCTGGCCAGCGTCAATGCCATGACCGAAGACGGCCAGCTCGTCAACATCGACGGCAACTCCAATCGCGTTTCGGCCATTGCCCAGGGACCAAAGAAGGTGCTCTTTATCGTGGGCATGAACAAGGTGTGCGACGATCTGGACGGTGCCATGAAGCGTGCCCGCAACGTCGCGGCGCCAATAAACGCGCAGCGCTTTGGTCTTGACACGCCTTGCTGCAAGACCGGCTCCTGCATGGACTGCAAGTCGTCGGACACCATCTGCTGCCAGTTCCTCATCACGCGTTACTCGCGCCACGCGGGTCGCATACAGGTGATCCTGGTAAACGATTCGCTGGGCTTCTAGCCAAACGAAGACACGCCCCATCGCCAAACAAGGCATGATGGGGCGTTTCCGCTTTTGGCCGATTGGGGCTAGGCCCCAATCG
>JAGCBF010000245.1 GCA_017652285.1 Atopobiaceae bacterium | reverse complement strand
TGGTAGCCCGTACCGGATTCGAACCGGTGATCTCCGCCTTGAGAGGGCGGCGTCCTAAACCGCTAGACGAACGGGCCGTGCAAAAAGAATACTACTGCGTATCGAATCGGTTGTCAACGACTTTTTTGTCTTCGACCAAAGTCGCAAGCAGCGTCGATGCCGTCGAGGCCAAGACCTGGGTCAGGACCTGGGCCTAGAAGTCTCCACCGCCAGAGCCGCTAAAGCCGCCGCCCATGTCCGACCATCCGCCGCCACTGTCGTTGTCATCGTTTTTGGGTATAGGCACGGCGCTGATGCTTCTGTTAACAAACGTGTCGCGCCGTACGCGCAGCTTAAAGGTATCGATGTCCAGGTAGTTGTTAGCCTCGGTTTGCATGCGTGCCGTCTTCATGGCGTTGCGTTCGCTGCTCACCACGCCAAACGCGATCATAAGGGGAATGAGTACGGTGGCGGCACCCTTTAATATGGTGCCTATGACGTGTGCCTCGCGCCATTGCTTGCCATTCTCCTTGAAGTACGCCATGTGCTCGCCAACGATGTTGTAGTAGGTCTGGGCGGCCTCGCCCCATTCGTCGTCCTTAAGGCAGGACTTGACCTCGCTTTCCATCTCGTCCACGCTGTCATCGGAAAACGGGTCGGTCGACGAGTCGATGAAGTGTTTTACGGACACGTATTTGCGCGCATCGACGGCCACGGCAAGTATGATGCCATCGCCATTTGGAGAAACGCCCAGATCGTGTTGCAGGAAGTAGGATTTGCCAAACTCGTTGCGTCCGCTACCGGACCCCTCGTTGCTGCCCAAATGGTCCGTAAAGAGCAGGTACACGCCCACGTTATACTCGTCGGCATACTCTGCGGCCTTCGATTCGAGCGTGTTGAACTCTTCTGTGCTCAACACGTCGCGCTCGTCAAACACGTACGAGCCCGACCGTGCATACGCGGGAGTCGGTATCATGAGAACCGCAAACAGCACCGCGGCCAATATCGAAATAAGACCGACCTTCTTGTTGCTCAACATGCTCGCTCCTATCCCACGTATCCGCCGAGCGCAAACACGATTACGAGTGCGATGGCTACCATTAGGGGCAAAAAGATGAGGAAAAACCTGCGCATGACCTTTCCGTTGTCGATGGGCAGGTCGCCGATGAGCTTGCCCGTTTGGCCGTTCATGGCAAACAGATAGTCGTTGCCGTTCCATTTGGTGTGCAGCATCCACACCGGCAGGAGCGCGTACCACACGTTTGACCAGTCCACGCTAACGCTTCCGCCCGAAATGCTTACGCTGCTGAACTCGGTCGTGGTCTCTTCTAACACGGCCTTGCAGGTGGCCTCCACACGCGTCCGCGCGCGACCATCGCACTCGACCACGTCCAAGTCATAGCGATCGGTAACGTAGCCCGGGAGGTATGCCACCGAGAAGTCCGTGAGCTCCGCGTAGTCAAAGGGCTCGATCGCGTCCATATGGGTGTCGGGCATGCGAGAGGATCCGTCGACGGGCACACGCTCGAATTGCATCGAACCCTCACGTTCCAGAGAGTAGTAGTCGGTCTGCGTGTAGTTGTTCTCGGAATCGCTCCACGAGACGACCTTCTCGCCATTGAAGGTCAAATCACCGTCAGCCGTACCGCTATAGAGCCAAAACGGCACGTAGACGCCTTGTATCTCTTCCAAGTGATTCTCGGCAGTAAAGGCGTCGGGAAGGAAGCGCTTGCCGCGGTAATACTCGTGCAATGCCGATATGGCGTCGTCCTTGTTCAGCTTGAAGGGGATGACGTAGTCAGGCTTGAGCATGTCCGACAGCTGTCCCGGAAGGACCGCGTTGTTGCCGCAGTACGGGCAGCTCGTAACGGCGGTAACCTGATCTACCAGCAGCTGCGCGCCGCATGACGAGCAGTTGTAGGCGCGCATGTTCTCGCCTTCCGCGTCTTCCCACCTTGAGTTTTCCAAGTACGCCTGTACCGGGTCGGTTGCAGTGGAGCGATGCACGTGCACGCGCGTACGCTCGTCGGTAGACGCCTCCGCCGCAGTAACCCCCTCGCTCTTGGGCACGGAAGATTCGGATTCTTGCGCCGCCTCCTTGGCAGCGCGCGCATCGGCCTTGGCCTGACGCTCGGCGTAAATCTGCTCGACCTGCTGTGGCGTAAAGTCAGACTCGCAAAACTCGCAATGCAGCATGCCGGTCGCGCCGACGTAGGCCAGTTGACCTCCGCAGTTGGGACACTGATAGTTGGTTGTCTCTGCCACGATTCACCTCCACGGAGTATGGGCTGTGGTAATAGAATAGTAGTACAACACGCCCTCTTTAGCCACCGCATGCGGCACCAGCGATGCCTACCGGCGCCGTAGGTATGGAAGGCCGCGTAACGAATGCAGGCCACCGGACGACGCCGATGGCCTGCAGAGGAGCGAGCTGTTGTCTTGTGCTAGGCGCTCATGGTGCCGCTTGCGTAAGTGCGACCGCCACCGCCAGCCGTGCCGTCCATGGTGCCCATGTTGCCCATGTTGCCACGCATGCCACCTTGGCCGCCCATTCGACCACCCATGCCGCCGCCCATCATGGAATTCTGCAACGTGGTTACCTGCTCGCCGTTGACGGTGACCGTGCCACCGCTGAGTTCGCCGTTGCCGTCGTAGTCAAAGGCGGACTGCCCAGTGATCGTTACCGTGCCACCCGAAATGTACAGGTTTCCGTTCG
>JAGCBF010000244.1 GCA_017652285.1 Atopobiaceae bacterium | reverse complement strand
GTGGTACCAGCGGCACCAGCGATTCCGGGAGGGCGTCACCCAAGGAGGGACATCATGAAGGACGGACTCAAGATCTGCACCATCGGCGGCGGCTCGAGCTACACGCCCGAGCTCATGAACGGGTTCATCTCGCGCTACGACAAGATTCCGATAAAGGAGATATGGCTCGTGGACTGCGAGCGCGGGCGCGAGAAGCTCGAGATCGTGGGCGCCATGGCCCAGCGCATGTGGGACAAGTCGGGCCACGACGTAACGGTCCACCTAACGCTGGACCGCCGCGAGGCGCTCAAAGACGCCGACTTCGTGACCACGCAGTTCCGAGTCGGTCTGCTGGAGGCGCGCATCAAGGACGAGCGCATTCCGTTTAGCCATGGCATGCTGGGGCAGGAGACCAACGGCGCGGGCGGCATCTTCAAGGCGTTTCGCACCATCCCCGTGATCTTGGACATCGTGGAAGAGATGAAGGAGCTCTGCCCCGACGCGTTTCTCGTCAACTTTACCAACCCGTCCGGCATGGTCACGGAATCCGTGATCCGCTACGGCAAGTGGGACCGCTGCATAGGACTGTGCAACGTGCCCATCGGCGCCATGCTCAAGGAGCCCGAGCTCGTGGGCTCGACCATGGACGACCTCACGTTCCGCTTTGCGGGCATCGACCACTTCCACTGGCACCGCGTGTGGGACAAGGCCGGCAACGAGGTCACGGACAAGATCATCGACGCCATGCTCGATCCCAACAAGGACGCCGGGCTGCCCGCGAACATCCACGACATCCCCTTCTTTGCGGAGCAGCTCAAGCACATGGGCATGATCCCGTGCGGGTATCATCGCTACTACTACCGGCAAAAGGACATGCTGGACGACGGCCTGAGCGAGTACAACAGCGAAAAGGGCACGCGCGCCCAGCAGGTCAAGGCCGTGGAGGACGAGCTCTTCGAGCTGTACCGCGACCCCAACCTGGCCGAGATGCCCGAGCTCTTGAAGAAGCGCGGCGGCGCGCACTACTCGGACGTGGCGTGCGAGTCGATCGCTGCCATCTACAACAACGCGCACGAGCACATCGTGTGCTCCACGCTCAATCGCGGCGCCGTGCCCGACCTGCCGGACGATGCGGTGGTGCAGGTAAGCAGCTACGTGGGCAGCAACGGCGCGAGCCCGGTCGCCTTTGGCCCGCTGGGAACCGCCGAGCGCGGCTGGCTGCAGTGCATGTGGAACATGCAGCGCCTGGTGGAGGAGGCCGCCGTCACGGGCGACTACGGCGCTGCGCTGCAGGCCTTCGCGCTCAACCCGCAGATCCAGGCCGGTGCGGACGCCAAGCGCCTGCTGGACGAGATGCTCGTGGCCAACGAGTTGTACCTGCCGCAGTTTGCAGACAAGATCGCCGAGCTCAAGGCCGCAGGCGTCGCGCCTGTCGACCCCGTGGTGCTCGACCTCATGGAGCGCGGGCTCTAGCAAATGTCGTGGCGAAGGGGACGCTCCCCTTCGCCACGCTACGAAACGATGGCCAGCAGAGCCGTGGAGTCGAACTGCGGGTCGTTGGCGATGACCTTTATGCGGATGGAGCAGGGCCGTCCGTCGATGAAGAACACCATGCCCTCCCAGCTGCGAGACACGAGCGCCGCAGAGAGGGCGCCTTCCAGACGCGCCCGCTCCTCGCTGTTCTCTGTGTTGTAGCGCGATACGTTGTCTTCCAGCGTGCGACCGTCGATCTTGCGCCAGAACTCGCGGTAGACGTCCGTGGCGTTGAGGTAGGTCCACTTGCCGCCTTGTCGCATGAGGATCGCCGCAGGCACGTCGCTGGTGACGTAGTGGCCGTTGATGTCTGCCGTGGGCACGGGCCGCATGAGGTTGATGCGCGCCAGCTTGCTAAAGAAGTCGCGCTCCTTTACGGGCTCGATGGGCGGGTACGTGCCCGTGGCGATCGAACGCATGACCATCTGCAGGCTCTGCGGGCGGGCAAAGTAGTACCCTTGTGCCTTGCCGCAGCCCAGACTCTTCAAAAACTGCAGGTGCTCCTCGGTCTCCACGCCTTCCACCAGCGTCTTTATGCCCAGCTCCTTGACCAGGTTGATCACGTTGGCCAGCAAGATGCGCGCCGTGTTGTTCTTCTCGAAGCTGCGCAAAAAGCCCATGTCCAGCTTGATGAGGTCAAAGCTGTACTCTTGCAGCAGGTTGAGCGAGGAGTAGCCGCTGCCAAAGTCGTCCATCCAGACCTCGAAGCCGTCGGCCCTAAAGCGGTCGATCTCGGCCTTGAGAAACTCCTGGTTGCCGGTAAGGGCGCTTTCGGTGACCTCGATCGACACGTAGCTGCGCGGAACGTCGTAGTACACCAGGATCTTCTCGATTTCCGTAACGATGTCGCACAGCTCGAAGTCCAGGCGCGAAAGGTTGACGGACACCGCGGGCACGTCCTTTACGGTGCCGCGCCTGAGCCGTCGACGCATGTTTTCGCACGAGCGGCGCACCATGTACAGGTCGAGTCTATGGATGAGTCGCGCCTCTTCCAGCACGGGGATGAACTGCTCGGGATAGATCAGGCCGCGCTCGGGATCGTCCCAGCGGGTCAGGGCCTCCTCGTCGCACACCTCGCCGGTGGCCACGTGGACGATGGGCTGGTAGTACACCTTGATGTAGCCGTTTTCCATGGCTTCCTCAAAGTGATCGAGCACGTAGTGGCGCATGGCGATCTGCAGCTTGAGCTCCTCGTCGTAAACGCGAAAGTACACGTCGCGGCGGCCCTTGATCGTGTCGCAGGCCAGCTTGGCGCGGTCGCAGCACAGGCTGGAGTCCAGCGAGAGGTCCTCGACCTCGTACACGCCGGCCTTGAGCCAAATCGACGAGTCCTTAATATTGCTGCGAAACGCGTGCCGCACCGACCGAATGCCGTCTATGACGTCGTCGTTGGACGCGCAGACCACGAACTGGTCGGCGTTGTAGCGCGCGGTGAGGCAGTCGGGAAACGCGTGCGCGATGGCCCTGGCAATGCCTACCAGCAGCTCATCGCCGGCACCGTAGCCAAAGTTTTCGTTGTAGCCCTTAAAGTTCTGCACGTTGAAGAAGACCACGGTGGGTCGCGCGATCGTGTTTGCCTGCGCCAAAAAGTGGCCGTGGAAGTACGTGATGTTGGCCAGCCCCGTGAGCCTGTCGGACTCGTAGACCTTGTACGTCGTGCTCGCGTCCTTCGCCTTGCTGCGGTGCTCCCTCATGGGCGCGCCCACCGCGCAGCCCTTGCCCAGGCGCTTGGCCTCGAACATCTGCCGATCAGCAAGACGGATCGCGTCGTGCAGGTCGCTTGCGCGCTCCATGCGCCCGTGGGCATACCCAAAGCTGCAGCGCAAGCCCAGGGAGTTTCGGCTGCCGGGCAGGCCGAGCGTGCTAATGTTCGCGTTGAGGTGCTCGAGCTCGTCCAAGAGCTCCCGCTCGCTTTCGAACGACGTCACGATCGCGAACTCGTCGCTGCCATAGTGAAAGGTGTGCGCGTCCCCAAACTGGCCCACGATCGTCTGGCCTACGGCGCGCAGCATCGCGTCGCCCTTGTCCACGCCCAAAGTGGCGTTGACGTTATGAAAGTCGTCGAGGTCGGCGACGACCACGAACACGTCGCTTTCGTAGTAACGCGCAAAACTGTCGAGAAGCGCATGCACGTCTTGCGTGCCGGTAAGGCCGTCGCGTCCGTATGCGTGGTTGTGTCGAGCTGACTGGGGCATGCGTGCTCCTGTGGGTGACAAAACAACATAGGCATCTAGCTTACCAAATGCGTCGCCAAGCTAAGTTGCCAACTCCAATCTGTTTACCTTGCATTACTATTTTATCGGATGCATTGCCCGTCACGCCGTGACGTAGACCAAACGACAAAACGACATGGGGGATACCATGGTACGCACGTTGATCATGAACGAGAAGGACGCCCGCCTGTACATGGCGGGAGCGAGCCTGACGCGCTTCATCGGTTTTGAGTCGCTCGACGAATTCGTGGCGAACACCGTCATCGCGGTGGGGGACATCGAGACGGACGAGATGGTGTTCTTCTCCAACTCGATCGACCGTGACGTGAAGCACCTGGAGGTCGACCATACCGAGTTCTTCTCGGACTACTTCCAACACACCGTGGAAGGCTACGTGTATCCCGAATACAGGCCCCAGGTGGACCTGTTCTTTAGTAACAAGCATCTTAGGCACTGCTTTGAGCAGGGAAACTACAACGACTCCCTGTCGTATCCGTGCTCGGTGCTCGACGACACCGTCTACATTCGCGCGAGCTTCGAGCTCGAGCTTGACGACGAGAGCGGGCACATATTCGCCACGGTGGTGCTCATAGACGTCACGCGGTTCCACTCCGAGCGTCAGGCCCTGGCCACGGCGAGCACGCGAGACACGCTGACCGGTGCCGTCAACCGCATGACGGCGGCCGACCTCATTCGCGAATACATCCACGACCATCTGGACGGTCCGGCGGGCGTGGTGTCCATCAACATCGACAACTTTAAGGCGATAAACGAGCGCTATGGCCATGAGTACGGCGACACCCTGCTCATGAACTTTGTGGACGAGATGCAGTCGTACTTTGGCCATTCGGTCATGGTGTCGCGTACCAGCGGCGATGACTTCGTGCTCTTCTTCCCCGATACGCGCAAGAACGAGATCCTTGCCAAGGTGGACGCGTTCGCCAACATGGAGCATGAGGGGTTCGGACACGCGGGCGAGGTGGTCACGTTTAGGGTGTCTGCCGGCATCTCCATGTACCCGGAGTGCGGCTACGGCTACGACGAGCTGCTGACCCAGGCCGTCGAGGCCATGCACACGGCAAAGCTGGACGTGGGCGCCCACTGCCTGGTCTTTGACGAGGAAGAGCTCGACCGGCATCGCGAGTCGCTGGGACTTTCGCTCAACGAGCTGGTGGGCAACGTGCCGGCGGCCATCTTTGTGTACAAGGCCTACGGCAACGAGGAGATCGTGTTTGCCAATCGCCTGGTCATCGACCTGTTTGAATGCGGGGACCTCGACGACTTTATGGTCCATACCAAAGGGTCGTTTGAGGGCGTCGTGCACCCGGACGACTACGCGCGCGTCAACCGCGAGATCTGGTCGCAGATCAGGGGCGTCACGCACGACAACACCGACTACTGCGAATACCGCATTCTGACCAAGGGCGGCAACGTGCGCCACATGGCGAGCTATGGTCGGCTGGTCGACAGCGCCTCGCACGGCAAGGTGTTCTACGTCGTCTTGCACGAGAAGCGCTGACAAAAGAGGCGCGGGGACAGGCGATGGGCGCGCCCCGCGCCGACGCGTCGGCTAATCCTCGTCGGCGAGACGGTTGATGAGCGCACAGAGCGCCTGGGCGCTGTTGAAGTTGCCCGGCACGATGTCCTTGGCGGGAATGGTGACGTCAAACTCGTCGTCCGCGGCGCTCACGATGGCAAGGATGTCAAACGAGTCGAGCACGTGATCGTCGATCAGCGTGGTGCAGCTGCGGTAGTCCACGTCCTCCTGGATGTCTTCCAGCATCTCTATGACGTCGTCGAGCGTAATGTCCATGGTGTTCTCCTTGTCGCGTCGTGCCGTGTGCCCTATGTTAGCGCTTGATGCGCGCGATGACCATAAGGGCGTCCCGATCGACCTTGCCGTTTTTGGTAAGGGGCAGCTGCTCGAGCTTGCGCGTGTTGTTGGGCACCATGTAGGAGGGCAAGAGTTCCCGCAGCCGTTCCTTTACGGCCGTGCGCTCCGGCGACCCCACGTAGCAGAGCACCAGCCGCTTGCGCCTATCGTCGTACAGGCACACCGCGCGCTCGACGCCGTCGACGCCCTGCGCCGCGGACTCGATGTCCCCGAGCTCTATGCGCTGGCCCAGATGCTTGATCTGATGGTCCTTGCGAGCGCAAAACACCAGGTTGGCGTCCTTGTCGTAGCGCGCGAGGTCGCCCGTGCGGTAGATGGGTTCCATCCAGCGGCGGTTGAGCGGGTTTTGGACAAACGCCTGCGCCGTGCGCTGCGCGTCGCCCAGGTAGCCCAGGGCAAGGCAGGTGCCCGACACGCACACCTCGCCCACGACGTCTGTGACGGTTTGCGGCACGAGCTGGTCGTGGTCGTCGAGCAAGAACACCTGCTTGTTTGCGAACGGCTTGCCCATGGGGATGGTCTCGTGCGCGTCGTAGCGTCGGTCTATGCAAAAGTACGTGCAGTTGCAGGTGATTTCGGTGGGGCCGTACAGGTTGACGAAGCTCGTCTGTGGCAGGTGGTCTTGCCAGATGGCCAGCTGCTTGGGAGGCATGACCTCTCCGCTAAAGAGGACCCGCTTGAGTCCGTGCGGCACGCGGTAGTCCAGGCCGCCCATGATGGACACGAAGCATAGTGCGCTGACCGCCCAGACCAGCGTGGTCGCCTCGCAGTCGCACACGTAGTCCATGAGCTGCGTGGGATTGGAGAAGTACGCCCGAGGAACGATGCGCAGCGTCGCGCCGACCAGCAGGCAGGCGTATATGTCCTTTACGGACACGTCGAAGTCAAACGGCGCCTGGTTGGCAAGGACGTCCTTGTCTGTGATCCCAAAGGTAGAGACGAACGTAGGGATGAAGTCGATGACGCTGCGATGGCTTACCACCACGCCCTTGGGGACGCCCGTGCTCCCGCTGGTAAAGTTGACGTAGAGCGGGTCCACGTCCATGGCCTGCGTGCGCACGGCAGCGAGCGCGGGCTCGTCGATGACGTCGGGCAGGTCCTCGATCCGCGCCACCAAAAGCGACGTGTGGCCAAACAGCTCGTTCGCGCACGACGCGTTGGCCGCGTCGGTGAGCACGAGTGTGGGCTGGAGCGCCTCGCAAATGCCGTGGACGCGCGCCTTTGGCTGGCGTACGTCAATGACGCAATGGAATCCGCCCGCGTAGACCACGCCGAGCATGGCCGCCAGCACCAAGGGGCTCTTCTCGGCGTACAGCGCCACGGCGGTGCGGGGGCGCACGCCGTTGGCGATGAGCCACGAGCCTATGCGTCGCGCCTGGTCTTGCAGCTCGGCGTAGGTAAGGGTCGCGTCGGGATCGGCCACCGCCACCTTGTGGGGCATGCGCTGCGCGCTCGATTCCAACCAGTACAGTATGCTTTGCATAGTTCTCCCTAGCATATGCGCGTGGCAAGGAGGCGGCATCTATCGAGCCACGACACCCTTGACCCATCGTATTGCCTCTTCGTTTTGAAGCGTGCGTGCGCTCAGGCGAAGCTCCACGGACTTGTTGGCGGGTAGCCGCAACTCGAACGAGGGACTGAGGTCCCAGGCGCGTGCGACCTTCCATGTGCCGCCCTGCGAGCTCCTGGTCTCGAACTGGTACATCACGGTGCCTTGGCTGCCCGTGCGCGCCTTGGCCTCTATGAGCGCGTTGCCGTTGCGGCGCGTGACGGTGTAGTCGACCGAATCGACGTACGTTACGGACGCCAGGTAGCTGCGCCACCCGTCCGCGTCGTAGGAATAGAGCGAGTCGTAAACGTCTCCGTTTGACTCGTCGGCAACTATGAGCTTGGCTAGCGCCGTGCTCGCGTTGGCGGCGCCGGCCGCAGAAAGGTGGGTGAGGTCGCTCAACTCGCTGCCGTCGAGCTTGAGCACGTCGGGCTTGGCAAGGTTGAGGTCGAAGAAGGTGGCGCCATGCTGCGCCGCGAGCTCTTGCAGCGCGCCCATGCGCTCTGGATACGCCTCTGCGTTGGCGATGAGCACGCTTGCCGCCGTGGGAGGCACCACCACATAGAGCTTGACGTCGTTTTGCGCGCAGAGCTCAAAGATGCGCAGCAGCGACTCCACGACGTCTGCCTTGACCTCGTCGTCCTTGTGGGGAGCGTAGTCGTAGCGATGCGTGCACTCGCCTTTGAGCGAGCCGCGCAGACCCACGAAGCCGGTCCTTTCGTAGTCCCACGACGTGTCGCCCGTGAGCTTGGCGTAGCTGCGTGCGGCGGCATGCACGTTGCCGGTCAGGCGGTTCTCGATGTTGGTGGAGACGCCCTCCGCGGTAAGGGGCACGTGGTTGTACGCCCAAGGGAACAGGCGGGTGAGCGAGAAGTGCCGCGAAAGGTAGTAATCGCTCCCCATAAGGTCGACCGTGTCGCGCAGGGCCCGAAGGGGCGATTCCTGCTGCTTCTTGTAGGTAAGAAAGGCAATGTCGTCTTGGGCGGAGGGTTCCTCAAAGAGCGTGTCGTAGTCAAGGCAAAGAATGGCGTGCCGCACGTGCCAGTCGTCGATGGCGCTTTGCAGGGCGGCATACGAGCAGGCGAGCGACTGGTTTGGCGTGCCCAGGTTAAAGGAGTGCGAGCCCAGCGTCGCGTCGAGCACGCTGGGGTCTATGGATTGCTGGGCGCATTCGGAACCCGTCACCACCGTGTCCAGCTCCTGGAGCGCGTGATAGTCCTGCCACACCAGGTCGGTCTTGCTTCCACAGGGAATGAGCGCCCATCCCAGCAACGCGTTGCAGATCAGCAGGGTCACGAGCACCAAGGCCGCCACGCATGCCCGGCGCGAGGCGACGGGATGGGCGGGAAGGTCGAGGCGGTCGACGAGTCTTTGGAGCGCGGAGACAAGCTTTTGGAGCGCAGGGGGAAGCTTAAGAGAAGGCATACAGGAGGTCGCCTCCCCCGTTGGTGGTGTCGAGCGCAGCGGCGCAGCCCATGAGCACGATGACCAGCGCATACAGCGCCACGCGCGCGGGCAGGCGCCAGCCGAGCACGGTGGCGCGCACGTCCACGCCGCGCTCGAGCGCAACGTCTGCTGCCAGCACGATGATGCAGGCCAAAATGGTGGGTACGGTAAAGCCCCAGCCGCTCGCATACACCGCGCCAGCCTTGCCAAGGGCGGCAGGCACGGATGTGGCGAAGGCGCCGCCCAAGGCGTTGCCGAGCGCGTGCCACGCAAGGGAGAGCGACCCAAAGCATTCGAAGAAGCGACCCACGCAGACAAGAAGGAACGTGCGCACGAGCCTGAACGCATACAGCCGCCTAGACGTGCGACCCATGCCCAGGGGGTCGGCGAGCTTTCCAAACAGGGGCGCGAGCAGCGCGCCGAGCGTGATGACCAGGCCGTTGTAGAGGCCCCAGACGGCATAGCGCGGCTCCATGCCGTACCAAAGGCCGACGAGCACGAACGTGAGCACCGTGGGCACGCATGCCACGATGGCCCGCGCCGTGCGCGCGGCAAAGCGCGTGCGCAGCGACGTGCCCAGACGCAGCACGGGCTTGCAGGTCAGCAGGGGCTCGTAGACGTAGTCGTTCATCCACGTAATGAGCGTGACGTGCCAGCGTCCCCAAAAGTCCGTGAGCGACGTGGCAAAGAAGGGCTGGCGGTAGTTGGGGGCCATGCGGATGCCGAACAGCTCCGATATGCCCTCCATGATGTCTATGACGCCCGAGAACTCGGCGTACGCATAGACGGCGTAGACCATCACGCCATAGATGGCGAGCGACCCGGATATGTTTGGTCCCGCGGCCTCCAAAAAGACGGTGCTCACGGCATTGGAGAGCACGTTGGATATGGCGAGGATCTTGAGCGCGCCAAAGCCCATGCGCAAGAGGCCTCGCTCCACGTGGATGCCGCCGGGACGATGCGGCTCCGTGAGCTGGCCCAGCAGGTCCTCGTAGCGGTTGATGGGACCGTAGGCGATCTGTGGGAAGTACGACACGAACAGCAGGTAGCGTGCAAAGTTGCCCTGCGGCACATAGCGTCCCCGGTACGAGTCGATGAGGTAGCCCAGGGCCTGCAAAAGATAGAAGGAGAGGCCGAGCGGCACGAGCATGCCGCGGAGCGTGGGGGCGCCGAGGTAGGCGTACGAATCGCTCCTGACCTTAAAGTAGACCAGCTCGGCAAGGCAAAGCGCCAGCGTACATGCGAACACGAGGCGCCGCCTGTGACGGAAGACCCTGGTGATCTTGAGCTTCTTGTCGCGCACGTCGGTCGCCTTGCGCGCGGCCTTCCCGTTTTGCTCGATGCGGTAGAGCAGCAGCGACCCTACCCACGTCACCAAGGCGATGACGATCATGAGGCCGAGAGCCGCCCAGCCGCCCAAAAGGGCATAGAACGCCAGGCTGCCCGCGAGCAACGCGACCCACTGAAGCGTGGGCGCTCGATGCCCCACCGCGTAGTAGGTGGTGAGCACCAACGCAAGAAACGCCAAGTATTTGAGTGAGATCAGCTCCACACGTGTCCTTTGCAGGGTCCGACAAGAACTAGCATACTATCATAGCGCGGAAGGCATGTGATACCATCTAGGGCTACGTGTCCCCACAGAAGAAAGAGCATTGTGAGCATAGTTTCTCTCGCCTTTGCCTGCTTTGTCCTTGTGCTCGTGTTGGCCTACTACCTCTTGGGTCGTCTGGCGAAGGGCGGCCAGTGGATCGTGCTGCTGGTAGGCAGCCTTGGGTTCTACGCCCTGCAGGGAACGCCGCTGACCATGGTCGTGCTGGTCGCCATCGCGCTGGTGACGTGGCTGGCGGCACGCTGGCTGGGCAGGCTTGGCGACGTGGCGGCAAAAAAGCGCAGGGAGGTGTCGGATCGCGAGGAGAAGAAGGCCATAAAGCGGCGCTACCAGGTGCGCAAGCGCGTGGTGCTGTGGGCCTCGTTGGCGATCTGCGTGGCGATCCTGTCGTACTTTAAGTACTGGAACGTGCTGCTGTGCTATTTGCGCGTGACGGACGACCCCACGAGCCTGGGCATCCTGCTGCCGCTGGGCATATCGTTCTACACCATGCAGTCCATGGGGTACCTGATCGATGCGTACAACGGGACGTGCGACATGGAGCGCAACTTCGCGCGCCACCTGCTGTTCGTGTCGTACTTTCCGCAGATGATCCAAGGGCCCATCAACAAGAGCTCCGCGCTTGGCCCGCAGCTCTTTTCGCGGCATCGCCTGGACGTGGGGAACCTTCGGCGGGGCCTTTTGCGCTCCGGCTACGGCATGCTCAAAAAGGTGTGCGTCGCCAACGTGCTGGGAGGCACGGTGAGCAAGTTGCTGGCGAGCTTGGAGAATCCGGCGATGCCCGGGTCGCTCGCGGCGTATGCCCTGTTGCTGTATTCGATCCAGATGTACGCGGACTTCTCGGGCGGCATAGATATGGTGGAGGGCGTGTCCGAGCTCTTTGGCATTCGAATGGCGCGAAACTTCGAGCAGCCGTACTTCTCGACGTCGCTGGCGAACTTTTGGCAACGCTGGCACATGTCGTTGGGTGCCTGGATGCGCGACTACGTGTTTTATCCTTTGGCGGTCACCAAGCCGTTTAGGACCCTGGGCAAGTGGGGGACCAAGCGCCTGGGCAGGCAGGTCGGTCGTTCGCTGCCGGCGTGCATTGCCAACGTCGTCGTGTTTACCATCGTGGGCATCTGGCATGGCATAGAGGCCCATTACGTGGCATGGGGCCTGTTCAACGGTCTTATCATTGCCTTTGCGGACCTGTTCCGGCCCGTCTTTGACGGCATGGCCCGGGTGCTGCGCGTAAACCGGGACTCCGCGCCGTTCCACGTGTTTGCCATCGTGCGCACCTTTGTGGTGGTCAACATAGGGCGCTACTTTGACTGCATCCCCGACCTTGGGGTGGCGGTGTCTGCCTTGCAGCGGACGTTCTTGTCGTTTGACCCAGACAGCTTTGTGACGGCCTTGTCCACGACGGGCATCAGCTACCAGCAGTTTTATGGCGTGCCGCCGCTGGTGATTGCGGTGTGCCTGTTCGTGTTTGTGGTAAGCGTGCTCTACGAGCGCGGCACGGACGTGCGCGAGGGGATCATGGGCTGGTGGCTCGTGCCGCGCCTTGCGCTGTACGTGGTTGGTGGCGCGGCGATTGCCGTGTCGTTTGGTCTGGAGACGGTAAGCGGGGGGACCTTCCTCTATGCAAACTTCTAGCAAAAGAGCCGACGCGCAAGCCGCGAGCCATATGACGTCCGAGGACGCCTCCGACTCCAGGGGCACGGGCGTGGCGTTGCTGCGGTTTGTGGTCGTGTCCGTGCTGCTGACGGCGCTGCTCCTTGGCGCGAACTACGGGCTGGCATGGTGCCTGCAGCCCTATGGCGGCATAACCGAGGTCACGTGGTGGGCGTATCGCCAGGCGGGCGACGACCTGGACACCGTGTTCGTGGGCAACTCCCGCACGGATGCCGTCGTCGACGTGACGACGTTTGACCAAGAGGCGGGTGCCCGCTCGGTCTGCCTGTCCACGGTGTATCAGTCGCTGGAAGACAGCATCACGGCCGTGCAGACGGCGCTGGACGAGCACGACCTTGAGCGTGTCGTGCTGGGGGTGTCGGCCTCCACGTTTAGCTCGGAGCGACACGTGCAGTCTTCCTCCACCTTTACGCAGGCAAAGGCGCTGGGAGAGCCTCCCGTGGAGGTCGCGCGCGATTACGTGCGCCTGCTGACGTCCGACGAGTTCTTTTTCAACGACAAGTCCGTGACCTCGCTCATGCCGTGGACGTACAGCCATGTGCCCTTTGACCTGGCGTCCGTGCAGCAAAACGTGCAGAACCGCCTGACGTACGACAACCCCATAGACGCCAACGAGCACATCGTGAACCCGGACTTGTGGCGCGTGGACCAGCGAGGCGACCGCCACCTCGTCAACCAGGCGGACTTTTCTTGGTTTGGCTGCACCGTGCCACCGGCCGACGAGGCGGACTATGCGTTTTTGGACGACAACAAGCGGGAGTTCGTGCGGTTCCTGGACCTGTGCGCGCGCCATGACGTGCGGCTGTACGTGGTGGGCGTGCCGGTGCAGTTCTATGACCTTGTTGGCGCGGGCAAGGGATACGCGGAAAACATGGCATGGGTTAAGGCGCAGGTGGAGGAGCACGGCGGCGTGTTCTTGGACTTCAACATGGCGCGTCGGGAGCTCTATGCCTATGCGGACGAGGACTGGGCGGACATCCATCACGTCAACGTCGGCGGGTCGCAACGCTTTAGCGCCGCGCTCGCCCGCACGATAGTGCGGGTCGAGTCGGGCGAGGACGTGCGCGCGGACTTCTTCGCGTATGACGAATGGGACGCCTTCATGGCCGCCTACGACCGCATTTATCTGGTGGGATTTAGCACGGAGCCGATCGAGGGCGGCTTGTTTGCACGGCTGTGGTCGTATGCGGGGACTGCCGTGGACGTTGAATACGAGGTGTCGGTGCGCGACGATGCGAGCGGCGAGTATGCCGTGGTGAGTCCCTACGGCACCGATGCCGAACGCACGTGGCCCATGGATGCGGAGGGCACCTATACCGTGCGCGTCGCGGCGCGCCGTGTCGGTTCCGACGCC
>JAGCBF010000243.1 GCA_017652285.1 Atopobiaceae bacterium | reverse complement strand
GCCAAAATCAATCTCGCGAGCGAGCGTTCCCGCCAAAATCACTCTCGCGAGGGAGCGTCCCCGTCAAAATCAATCTCGCGAGGGAGCGTTCCCGCCAAATCAATCTTGCGAGGCTCTTTTCCCGCCAAAATCAATCTCGCGAGGGAGCGTTCCCGCCAAAGTCAATCTCGTGAGGGAGCGTTCCCGCAAAAATCAATCTCGCGAGGCTCTTTTCACGCCAAAGTCAATCTCGCGAGGATATTTCCCGCAAAACTCAATCTGGCGAGCCTCGCCAAGTGAGAAAACCTAGGAATTTCCCTCGCCAAACGCATTTTGCTAGGAATTATCCCTCGTCAGACGCGATTTGCGAGGAACCACCCCTCGCCAAACGGACTTTTGTAGGAAATAGGCCGAAAGGGACTCGTCCCCATCGGGACGCTACCCCTCTCTACCGTACCGGACGTGAGCGGAATGAGCGAGAGCCTGCGCCCATGAGCTTCGGTGGGGAGCACAAGCTCAAAAAACGTGCGCTTTCGCGCGCTCGGAGTGGCACGCGCGCCGGGCGTGGGTCGGTTCCGGGCGGCCCTTGCCTGGACTCGGGTGACGGTCCGTTGTTTGGCTTCGCGTGTAGATATCAAATATTACACGAGGGTTATGCTAGTTTGCGTACATGAAGGACAGATGCACACACATACGGAGACTTGGCTGCTCTCCTCGACGGCGGACCTTTTAGTTGCGTCACCTATGGTCGGTATAGTTCCGTTGTTGCGTGCACATGGCCGTACTGTACGCAAAAATGGAACCTTGAGGACGAAACGGGAGAGTAAAGTTCCGACTCTGCGTACAGTCCGGCAAGGTGTGCGCAAAAATGGAACATTGCGGCAAAAATGAGAGAGTAGAGTTCCTTATTTGCGTACAGCTCGCACGACTGTACGCAAATAAGGAACTTTGGAGTGTCGGAGCGGCGAGACGTGGCGGCGACATCGGGCTACCAGGCTGGCCGGGAGAGGCGACCGAGCCGAAAAGTGGCCGAAAGGGGCCTAGCCCCAATCGGCCAACTTCGACCGTGGTTGCGGCGTTAACGAGGCGTGCGGAAAAAGCGTGTATAGTACTAGGAGGCGCACGCGGCATGGGCGTGCGCAGGATAATCGCGGGAAGTGCTTGGCAGGACGCGGGAGCAAACATGGAGTCTGAGTACAAGACCATAGCGGCAGGAACTGAGGCGACGGGGGAGTTCGAGGACCGGCGGAGCCGCTTTATCGCACAGCTCGCTCCCGTTACGAGCGAGCGAGAGGCGCAGGCGTTTATCGACGAAGTGCGTGCGCGTCATCGCGACGCTCGTCACAACGTGCCTGCATGGATCTTGTCTGACGGCCGCGAGAAGTGCTCCGACGACGGCGAGCCATCGCATACGAGCGGGATTCCGACGCTCGAGGTGCTCCGCGGCGCGGGGCTTGCAAACGTGTGCTGCGTTGTCACGCGATACTTTGGCGGCACCTTGTTGGGGCCAGGAGGCCTCAAGAGGGCTTATACGGCCGCGACGCAAAACGCGCTTAAGGACGCATCGGACAAGGGCATCGTGGTCACCATGACGTTGGGGACGCGTGTGACCTGCGTCATCCCGTATTCCGCCTATGGCAAGGTCGAGCGCATGGTGCGCGATTGCGGAGGTAAGGTCAAAGACACGATCTTTGCCGAGGACGTGCAGATCACGAGCGTGTTTAGAGCGGGAGAAGAGCTGCGCTTTGTGGAACAGATGAAAGAGTTTGCAGCGGGCGAGGACCTGTGCGTCGTGGGCGAGCCACGGTTTATGGAGCTCTGAGGCGACGTGGAAAACATGGGAGAATGCCCAATCGAAGACGCGGACCTGGCTAAGAGCTTTCCTGACTATGCGCAAAAGGTGATTTGCGTGTTGGAAGACGCCGGTTACGAGGCATGGGCTGTTGGCGGATGGGTGCGCGACGCATTACGTGGCGTCGAGGGCCACGACGTGGACGTGACCACGTCGGCATCGTGGCAACAGAGCGCATGTGCACTGCGCGCGGCAGGTATGGCCGTGCACGAGACGGGAGTCGCCCATGGCACCGTCACGGCCGTCTGTGATGGCAACGCCGTGGAAGTCACCACATATCGCGTGGAAGGGGCATACACCGACCATAGGCATCCGGACGAAGTGCGGTTCGTTCAGGACGTCAAAGAGGACCTTGCGCGGCGCGACCTCACCATAAACGCCATGGCCTGGCATCCCCAGCGCGGACTCCTGGATCCCTTTGGCGGGAGGAGCGACTTGGCCCGCCGTGTGATCCGGGCGGTGGGGGACCCGCTCGTGAGGTTTGGCGAAGACGCCCTGCGCGTGTTGCGGGCGGTGAGGTTCAGCGTTCGGCTGGGATTTGCGATAGACCCACGAACGCAGGATGCGCTCGTGTCGTGTGCCCCATTGCTTGGGCTTGTGGCCCAGGAGCGCATAGGACAGGAGCTCGACGCGATCGTGCGCTCCGGCAAGGCGGGAACGGCGCTTTTGGAGCAGCCGCAGGTCATGTGCCAGGCACTGCCCGAGCTGGCAGCCTGTTATGGCTTTGACCAACGAAGCATCTATCACGTATATGACGTGTACGAGCATATCGCCCACGTGTGCAATGCGTGCCAGGCCTTTACCGCCGGTTTGGCGCGCCCAGAACTGCAATGGGCGGCACTGCTGCACGACGTGGGAAAGCCCGTCACCTTTAGCCAGGACGTGGAAGGGCACGGGCACTTCTTCCGCCATCCACAGGAAGGCGCACGCATGGCGCGCAAGACACTGCGGCGCCTGTCAATACCTGCCAACGTGACCGATGCCGCGGTGTGCCTGATCCGCCTGCACGACGAGCGGATGAGCGCGACGCCACGAGCCATGCGCAAGCTCCTGTCCACGCTTTCGCACGAGTGTCCCGGCCGCGAGACCGCGCTGGCATTCGAGCTCTTTAACCTGCGGCGCGCAGACGCCGTGTCCAAGACGGCAAGCGCCGCGTCGTGGGCAGGTGAGCTGGACCAGTATGCCGAGCTCTTGCGCAAAGAGCTTCAGACGGGCCCCGTGTTCGGCGTACGGCAGCTCAAGGTCAGTGGCAAGGACGTCATGAGCGCGTGTGGCATGCGACCCGGCCCAGGTGTGGGTATGCAGCTCGATATGCTGCTTGCGGCAGTCATGGCAGACGAGCTCCCCAACACGCGAGAAGCTCAGATCGCCTGGCTGCGCGGCGCCGAGGTATAGGCCACCAGCTACTGCAGGACCGACGAGAGCACCTGGATGACAATGTCCACGTCGAGCGGTTTGGACAAATGCGCATCCATACCAGCGGCAAGGGATGCCTGCACGTCCTCTTCGAAGGCGTTTGCGGAGCACGCTACGATGGGTACCGACGCGCGCTGCTTGTCGTCAAGCTCGCGAATGCGATGTGCCAGCTCGTAGCCGTCCATGCGGGGCATCTGGATGTCGGTAAGCACCACGTCAAAGGTGCCGGGAGCTGCCTTCGTGTACGTCTCGAGCGCCTCCTGACCGTCAGCCGCGGACGAAACCCCAAAGCCAAGGTCCTCCAGGATAAACTCCGCGATCTCGCGATTGATGTCGTTGTCTTCCACCACAAGGATGTGCTTGCTGGTAAAGTCGACCTCCTGCTGGTCGCCGGCGTTGTGCTGCGGCAGCAGGGTGGCGACTTCGTCGTCGTCCAAAAGGTCGAAGCTCACGCGGACGACAAACTCGGTGCCTTGGTTTGGCGCGGTGTCGATGTCGATGGTGCCGCCCATAAGGTCCACGATGCTCTTGGTGATGGCCATGCCCAAGCCCGTGCCCTGGGTTCCGCTGACGGTCGAGTTGCGCTCGCGCTCGAACGCCTCGAACACCCGCTCCGCAAACTCCGGCGTCATGCCAATGCCCGAGTCCTTAACGTGCAGCTCGTAGTGGCCTTGTGCCGCGACGTCACTCTCGGCGCCCGCCAAGCCCGCGTTTTCCTGTGGGTCCGCAGGCTGCACCTGCAGCAGGCGTACGGTCACCGTGCCGCCTTCCGGCGTAAACTTGTATGCGTTGCTCAGCAGGTTGAGCAGCACGCGGTTCAGCCGGTTCTTGTCGCAGAGCACGTAGCGGTCGGCCACGTCGGACGAATCCACGCTAAACGCGATGCGCTTCTCGGCCATTTGGGTGGCGAACATGTCGCGGACCTCGTCCATGGTCAGGCACAGGTCGCACGCGACGGGCTCGAGGTCCATCTTGCCGCTCTCGATGCGGCTCATCTCCAGCACGTCGTTGATGAGCGCAAGCAAATGCTGGCTCGAGGCGTCGATCTTCTTGAGGTACCCGCGCGTCTCCTCCAACGTGGTGCCCTCGCGTTGCGCTATGTTGGTGTAGCCGATGATGGCGTTCATGGGCGTGCGGATGTCGTGCGACATGTTGGAGAGAAACACCGTCTTGGCGGCGCTGTTGCGCTCTGCCTCCAGTCTGCTTAGGTCGTGCTCGCGCTCGCGCTTGCGCATGAGGGCGTAGATGCTAAACATGATGCCCAGACTCAGGATGACGAGCAGCATTTGTATGAGGCTGTTGTTGAGCAGCGACGACTGCACGCGAGAAGACTCGTCTAGGAGGAAGGTGCGCTGATCCTCGCGGTCGGAGTTGGATATGTCCACGCGATGCATGGCGTATTCCTGCATGTAGAAGTCGCTGATGCTGTCCATGACCTGCGTGGTTGTGCCGTGTGTCGCCTGCCGTACCCACATGGTCGACGTGTAGAAGATGATGAACAGCATGGCGATCCACACGATGGTGGACTTGCCAAACCGGCTCTTATGGTCTCGCTGAAAGATGTAGCGGAAGAACAGCAGGCCCAAGATGCTCCAAGCGGCAAAGATGAGGTAGGACTCGGTGCTGAGGGCGTTGACCGACCACAGGTTGGGGATGAGTGGCAGGACAAAGAACACGGCAGAGACCGCCATGCCCAAACAGCCCATGACCATGGCGGCCCGCTGGCCGCGTTGGCGCCCAACGTGAAAGGTCGCGGCAGAGATGTAGCAGTAGGCGATCGACGCGCAGATGCTGGTGACGTCCACGATCCAGCCAATCGCCGCGCGCCCCACAAAGGGAACGACGACGGAGACGGCCATGATGAACTTGATGGCGTTGGTCGGCACGCCCTCGCCGTTTGTCTTGGCGAGCCAGCTGGGAAGAATCTCGTCTTGGGCGATCACGAGGATCAGGCGGCTGGTCGCGCGATACAGTCCCAACAGGCTTGTCGCCAACGCGCTGATGATGACGAACGCAAGCAGGATGAGGCCGGAGCTTCCCGCCGCCTGCTGGATCGCATGAAACACGGGCAAACCCGTCAGGCCGTCGAGGTTGCCCAGGTCTGAGATGTAGGCCTCCCAGTTGACATACGACTCGGGCGTGCCCGCGACCGAGATGAGGGTCGTGCAGATGTAGACCGTCATGCCGCACACGAGTGCGAGCACCATGAGCGGAAGGAGCTTTTTGGGAGAGAAGCTAAACTCGCTCACGCCGTGCGTGACGGACTCGAAGCCCACGTATGCCCAGGGCGCAAGGGTGACGATGTTCATGACCTGCGCAAAGGGACTGCCCTCCGACCGGAAGGGCGGGTCGAGGGAGACGTGCGCCCCCTGATTGCTCGTGAGCACAAAGAGGAAGCAGAGAAGTACGCCAAAGAAGAGCGTGATGGCAAAACCCGTGTTCACGGCCGTGACGATGCGCTTGCGCGCCAGGCTGAGCAGGCCAAAGACGCCGAGCGTCACCAGCGTGACGAGGATTTCTCCCAAGTACACGTCGTAGCCCGCCACGGTGTAGTGGAACCCCACCTGAAACACCGAGCCCAGCAAAAAGCGGCTCATGAGCACGATGGAGGTGGCGTTTGCCCACATGACGGCTATGAAGGCGAGCACCAGCGCCCAGGAGCACAGGAACGCGTGGTCGTATCCAAACGTGTGCTTGGTGTAACTAAACGTGCCGCCGGAGTCTGGGTAGATGTTGGTCATGTATTGGATGTTTACGGCGACGATCATCATGGCCAGGCCGCCCAGGACCAAGGCGACGATGGTGCCGACAGGTCCTGCGATGGGCAGCAACGTGGAGCCCGGCATGACGAAGGCGCCCCAGCCAATGACGCAGCCAAACGACAAGGCCCAGACGTTGAGGGGAGAAAGATTGGCAGACGAGGTAGATGCAGGGCCCCCGTCGTGTTGAGCGGCGGTCCCAAGGGCACTCATGTTAGGTCTCCGACGGCTAGAGCGTTGCGGCGTATGCGGAGATGTTGTCTACGGCAACCGTATAGGCGGCGTCGAGCTCGTTGACCAACGCGTCGACGTCGGTCTGCGCGCGAAGCTCCTCGTTGCCCTCGCGCAGCGCCTCGGTGATGTCGCTTGCCAGCTTGGCGAGCTTGGTGAGCGAAAGGTTCGCGCAGACGCCCTTGGCCGAGTGGGCCGCCTGGAAGGCCGCCTTGTCGTCGCCTGCCTGCCACGCACGTACCACCTCTTTGCAGGACGAATCGTCCAAGAAGCGCACGATGAACCGGTTGATGAGCTTTTCCATGCGAAGGCGGCCGATGGCCTCCGCGTAGTCACCGTCAATGCGGCTGTACAGTTCCTGCAGTGTCATTGTGACCTCCTATCGTGCCAGATACGCTTCGAATTCTTTTTGAGTCAAGGGCTTTGAGTAGTAATAACCTTGGATCAGGTCGCAGCCGACCTCCTTGAGCGCGTCGACCACGTCTTGGGTCTCCACACCCTCCGCAACCGTGGTCAGGCCGAGGAACTGTGCCATTTGGATGGCGGAATGCACGATGCGATAGTCGTTGAGCTCGGCGGCCTGCCGGATGATGCTCATGTCGAGCTTCATGACGTCGAGCGGGAGCACGTTGAGCGAAGAGAGTGACGAATAGCCCGAGCCAAAGTCGTCGAGCTCAATGGAAAACCCGTTCTCGCGCAGCTGCTTGAGCGCGGCGATCACGTTTTCGGGGTTTTCGGAGTACGCGGTCTCGGTGACTTCCACATGGAGAAGCGCGTGATCGATGCCGGACGAGTCTGCCAGCCTCGTGACGTTGGCGACGAAGTCGGGGTCGTCAAAGTCAAGACGCGACGCGTTGAAGGAGATGGGCACGACCGGCAGGCCCAGCACCTGCAGCCGCTTGATCTCGCGGCACACCTCTTCGCAGATATAGAGGTCGAGCTTGGCGATGAAGCCGTTGCGCTCGAACAGGGGAATGAAGTCTGCCGGGGGGATGAACCCCAGTTTGGGATGGATCCAGCGCACGAGCGCCTCGGCCGCGCCGGTGGAGTTCGTCTTGAGGTTGTGCTTGGGCTGATAGTAGATGGCAAACTGGTGCTGCTCGAGCGCCTCCTCCATCGATTCCACGAGCGCGTGCTCCGCGAGCTGTTGCTTTCTTAGGTCGTCGTCGTACCATGCGACGTCGGTGCCAAAGCTTCCCTTGACCATTTCCATCGCCATGATGGCGCGGTCGCACGTAAGCGAGGAGGCAAGCGTGTGGTCGACGTTTTCCACCACGCCGTATTTGACGTTGAGGGTGGTGCTGAGCAGGCCTTTGGTCACGTTTTCCAAGGCGCCGACCCACTCGTGGTCCGCCTGATGCCTGATCAGGAAGGCAAAGGTGTCGCCGCCGACGCGACCGCCCGCCAAAAGGTCTGGCAAGAAGGTCGTGAGCCGGTCGGCCAGATCGTGTAGGAGCACGTCGCAGTTCTGCCGGCCATAGCGGTCGTTGAGCGCCTTGAAGTTCTCTATGTCAGAGCACACCATGTCGAACTCTTGGTTGGGGTACTCGGTAAAGATGCTGTCCACGCGGCGGTAGAAGAACTCCTTGCTGTACAGCTTCGTGAGCTCGTCCCACATGAGTTGGTTGACGATGGAGGCGGATTCGCGCAGGTGAACCGTGTTGTTGATGCGGTTCATCATAATGTCGACGTCGTAGGGCTTGGCTACGAAGTCGTTGGCGCCGAGCTCGAGGCACTTGATCTCGTCGTCGCGGCCGACGCTGGCGGTCGTGACGATGACGGGCACCGAGTCGAAGCGGTGGTCTTGTCCCTTGCGGCGCAAGAACTCAAGCCCGTCGCACACGGGCATCATGACGTCGAGGAGCACGAGCGAAAGGTCCTCGTAGTGTTCCTCGAGCTTTTGCAAACCTACCAAGCCGTTCTCTGCCTCGATGACCTCGAAGTCGTCCTCGAGGATCGCGCAGAGCATCTCTCGGTTGATCAAGT
>JAGCBF010000242.1 GCA_017652285.1 Atopobiaceae bacterium | reverse complement strand
CGTGGCTTGCAGCGACAGGGACTTTATAGTCGACGGATTTCGCGCGCTGCAGCCCAACGGGCTGTATTCGTGGATCACCGTCGAGCTCGTGCCGCTGGTGGTTTCGGGACGTCGCCTTGTGCTCGTGTGCTCGCGCCGATCGAACGCCGAGGTGGTCGCCACCATGATGGGGGAGGACGCCATTCCCAAGTCGCTGTTGTGGGACACGTTGCTCGAGCTTGTCCCGGCCGGCGTGTTTTGGAAGGACGCGGATCGACGATTCGTGGGCGTCAACAAGAACTTCTTGGAGTTCTACGACTTCAACTCCGTTCGCGACGTGTTGGGCAAGACCGACGAGGACATGGGCTGGCACGTGGACGTGGATCCCTTTATGAACAACGAGTTGCGCGTGCTGCAGGGAGAGTCCGTGCTCAACGCACAGGGCACCTGCATTGCGCAGGGCGAGGTGCGCGACATCGTGGCGAGCAAGATCCCCTTGCGGCGCGGCGGAGAGGTCATCGGTCTGCTCGGCTACTTTGCCGACGCCACGCAGGGCATGGGCAGCTCGCGCAGCCTGATGCCCGACGGGTTCAACCGCCTGTCCGAAACCGACCAGCTCACCGGCATTCCCAACCTGCGTGGCATGGAATCGTCTGCCGTGTCGTATCAGGAGTCGTACGAAAGCAGCGGGCTGGACTTCATGTGCGCGGTGGCAGACGTCGTGGGCATGAGCAACTACAACAACGTCTATGGCAGGCCGTTTGGCAATCGCGTCATCAAGGTGATCGCGCGCACCCTTACCAAGGAGTGGGGCGTGGATGGCGTCATCGCACGCATGGGCGGAGACCGGTTCGCCGCCATTCGTCAGGTGCTGAGCGCGGAAGAGGTCCAGACCGAGGTGTCGCGCATAAAGCATGCCGTCGAGTGCATTCGGGAGGTGGACGGCATCAGCGTGCGCCTTACCTGCAGCATCGGTTGGTCGCTCTTCTCCGAAGAGGGGGATTTTGTGGCCATGCTCAGCCTGGCAGAGTCCCGCATGGATCACCAGCGCAATCGTCCGTCGTAGCGTCGTGCCGGGACGTCGCGTGCGACAAGGGCGTGCGGGTGCGAGCTGACCTGCCGCTACGCGACCGCGTCATACAGTCTGATGGCCCCAGGCACGTCGAAGTCCTTGTTGGATGCGATGACGACCATGTTGTCGACCTCCGTGCGTGGAACCTTGTCGCAGGGCAGCACGTGCACATGGTCGAACTCGGCGCTGAGCGCTGCGACGAGTTCCCATAAGGGGGACGCCAACGCCCCCTCCAATGCGCATATGGTGTTGGCAAGATAGAGCCCGTCGGGCTTCAGGCAACCGCGAATGGCCGCGATGCCAGCAGGTGTTGCGAGCGACGCGTCCCGTTGCTCCACCACAAAGCAGTCGTTGACGATGGCGTCGTAGCGGTGGCCGTCTTGCATGCAGCGCTGTAGGTACTGTGAGGCGTCTTGGGTCACGATGCCCAGGCGACCGCATGCGGAGGCTTCGTATTCCCGCTCGAGCCGATCCAGGAAGAAAAACTCGTATGCTATTCGAGTGATGGCAGGGTCTATCTCCACCACATCGATGCGCGCCTGGGGATGCTCGACGATGAATTGCTTGGGATACGAGAAGCCCCCTCCGCCGAGCATGCACACGTCCGTTATGGACGGATTCGCCTCGAACATGCGGTCAAAGAGGGCGAGGTATAAAAACGGCACCTTGTACCAGCGCCCGTCCAGGTATGTGGCGGACTGAAAGGTCCCGCCCATGTCGAGCACGCGCACGCGGTCGGGACCATCGTTGTACTCATAGATGCGCGCCGTGCCAAACATCGTTTGTCGGCGTATGGCCGCGAGGCTGCCAAACCATATCTTGGTAGACTGCACCAGTGACTTGAGGCCCCTGGCAAAGCTGAACGGGCGCGTCATAGATCGGCGGCGTCCTCGTCGCCTTGGGCAAGGCGAGCACGCAGGCTCTGCGCAAAAGCCTCGTCGCCCTTGGACAAGAGCGCAATGACGGCGTCGATGCTTGCCTGGCTGGGAGGTGCGGGTTCGAAGTCCTGCTCGGGCATGGGCTCGTCTTGCGGCGTGCGCTCCAGCCGCGTCGCACGCGCTGCCAGCTGGCGTGCGATGGGCTCGTATGCCTCCTGCCACGCGCGCTCGTCCGATATCGCCTGGAGCGAGCTGACCAGCGACGACCCATACCGGCCGCCCTCAAGCGACAGGAGCCATTCCTCCGCGAACCTTCGACCGTCGGCCTCCGAGCATTCGTGCGTGGGAAAGCGCCGCTCGAAGGCGAGCAAGAATCCGTCATACAGCTCTGGCTCCGCCGACCCCTGCTCGTCCCACAAAAAGGGGTTGGCGTCGCGACAAAACTCCTCCAGACCTGGCGCGGGGCGCTCCCAGTCCCTTCTGGCGGAGTCATAGGCTTCTTGGACGGCGTAGAAGGCGTTGACGTAGGTCACGAAAGGACCCCACAGTTGGTCGCGCACGGTTCCTCCCTTGGCAAGTCGCTGCGGCATGGGTGCTGGCCACGCATGGCGTTTCGTATGCAGCGGTCGATACTTCTCTTTGGATTCGTCGCGCCTATTCTACCAAGTCGTCCACGACGCGGTGCGGGGCGGTGCGGAGGGTTTTGGGCTTTGTGGCCAAAAGGGGACTGGCGCAACCGGCAAATCGGCCCAACCGGTCATATCGGCTCCGTTCGGCGCGCCCGGCCCAAAAGTGGCCGATTGGGGCTAGGCCCCAATCG
>JAGCBF010000241.1 GCA_017652285.1 Atopobiaceae bacterium | reverse complement strand
CTCTTAATGCTTTTGATGGCAGTGCGGCCGGGGAAGACGTGGTGTGTCGTTGAATCACAACTCTGCGTATTCCCCGGCTGCTCTTTATCGCAACATGATCAAGATAGACAAGCCAAATCTCCAGCGGGGTAATGCCGGATGAGAGCAGGGGTGCAAAGACGGGGCGTCAGAGCTGCTGAAGCCTGCCGCCTTGCATTACCTTTTCCAGTATTTCGGCTCTAGAGTCCACCTAACAGTCCACCTGAGGGCGTGGACTTACGGCGATCAGATAGACTAGGTGGACTGTGCTCGAGGCGTGAAGATGGACTCTATGGACGAGCAAGACGGTAGGAAACTCAGTGGCTTTCGTGCCGTTCTACCTGCGATTTTGCCTGCCAGTCCACCTCTGCTATAATGGACACACACGGGGAGCTGGGGATTTGGCCCGGCTGAGAGGTGGAACCCAATTCCACGACCCAAGAACCTGATCTGGGTAATGCCAGCGTAGGGACCACAGACCGCGTGCAAGAGGTCCCGTTATGGCGGGACCTCTTTTGTCCCGCGGGAAGGAGCGCCATGAACTGCGCCGTTGCGATTCAATACCTGCCCATGGACGCCGCGAGCGACGAGGAGACCTGCCGCGTGGTGGACGCGGTGATCGCCTACATCGACTCCACGGGGCTCGACTACTACGTCGGTCCGTTCGAGACCACCATCGAAGGCGACTACGACGCCTGCATGGACGTCCTCAAAAACTGCCAGCTCGTTGGCGCGCAGGCGGGCTGCGGCCACGTCATGACCTACGCCAAGATCGACTACCGCCCCACGGGCGACGTCATGTCGACCGAGCACAAGATCGGCAAGTACCACGAGGGCGATCCCGAGTTCGCGACGCGCGGGGAGGCGTCCGTCGCATGATTGGGACGTGGCCCAAGGCGCGCCGGTGGGCGGTCCCGCTTGCGACGCTTGCCGTCTTCCTGACGGTTTGGGAGGTCGCGGTCCGCGCGGGCTGGGTGCCAAACTTCCTGTTGCCGAGTCCCAGCCAGGTGGTGCTCGCGTTCGTGCGCGACGCGCCGCTGTTGGCGTCGCACGCCGTGACCACGCTGCTGGAGGCCGCGCTGGGACTGACGATCGGCGTCGTCGTCGGCTTCGTGTTCGCCGTGCTCATGGACAGGTTCGAGGTGCTTTACCTTGCGCTCAACCCCCTCATAACCGTGAGCCAGACCATCCCGACCGTGGCCATCGCGCCGCTGCTGGTGCTGTGGTTTGGCTACGGGCTCGCGCCCAAGGTCCTTCTCATCGTGCTGACCACGTTCTTCCCGGTCACGGTGTCGCTGGTGAGCGGCTTTAGGTCCGTGGACCCGGACGTGATCGACCTCATGCGCACGATGAACGCCACCGACGCGCAGATCTTCTTGCGCGCCAAGCTTCCCTTGGCCATGGAGCAGTTCTTTAGCGGCCTGCGCATCAGCGCGACATACGCCATCGTCGGCGCGGTCATCGCGGAATGGCTGGGGGGCTTCTCTGGCCTGGGCGTCTACATGACGCGCCTGCGCAAGTCGTTTAGCTACGACAGCATGTTTGCCGTGATCATCCTCATATCGACCCTATCACTTGCCCTCATGAAGGGCATAGACATAATGTCCGGCGTTTGCATGCCCTGGAAGAGGGCAGAAAGGAAGACCAATCATGAAGACCATGTCGCGTAAGGCGTTTATCGGAGCTGCGGGAGCCATGGCAGCAGGAGTCATGTTGGCGGCGTGCGGCGGCCAGAAGTCCGGGTCTGGCGACGCGGCCGCCAGCGACGAGAAGGACGCGGCCACCAAGATCACGTTTTGTTTGGACTACACGCCCAACACCAACCACACGGGCGTCTACGTGGCGCAGCGCCAGGGCTTCTTTGCCGACGAGGGCCTCGACGTAACCATCGTCCAGCCCGCGGAGGACACGGCCGAGGCCATGGTCGGCACCGGCAAGGCGGAGCTGGGCATAAGCTATCAGGACTACATCGCCAACGCGCTCACCGGCGGAAACACCGGCCTTGTGGCGATCGCCGCCGTGGTGCAGCACAACACGTCGGGCATCATGAGCCTAAAAGAGACGGGCATCGATCGTCCGGCCGCCATGGAGGGCCACACGTACGCGACGTGGGACCTGCCGGTGGAGCAGGCGACGGTTCGCCAGGTCGTAGACAAGGACGGGGGAGACTTTGACAAGGTCGAGCTCGTGCCTTACACCGTGGACGATGACGTCGCTGGTCTTAAGGCCAAGATGTTCGACGCGGTGTGGGTCTACGAGGGTTGGGCCGTGCAGAACGCCGCGCTTCAGGACGTGGACGTCAACTACTTTAGCTTTATATCCGTGGACGACGTCTTTGACTACTACACGCCCGTGATCGCCGCCAACGTGGCATACGCAAAGGAGAACCCCGAAGTGGTCCGGGCGTTCCTGCGTGCCGTAAAGAAGGGCTACGAGTTCGCGATCGCCAAGCCGGAGGAGGCGGCGGGGATTCTGTGCGAGGAGGTGCCGGAGCTCGATGCCGCGCTCGTTGCCCAGAGCCAGGCGTTCTTGTCCGAGCAGTATCAGGCGGACGCGACCTCGTGGGGCGTCATCGACAAGGACCGTTGGGCGCGCTTCTACGGATGGCTCAACGACAACGACCTGGTCAACTCGCCGCTTGACGTCAATGCGGGCTGGACCATGGAGTATTTGGCATGACGTCGTTTCTTGAGGCTTGCGGGCTCACGCTGTCGTGGGACGGTGGTGCGACGGTCGTTGCACGCGACATATCCCTGCACGTCGACAAGGGCGAGACGGTGTGCCTGGTGGGACGGTCTGGCTGTGGGAAGACGACGATTCTTCACGCGCTTTCGGGCTTGTCGCGCCCGCTGGAGGGGCACGTGCTCTTGGCGGGGGAGGACGTGACCGGCACGCCGGGCCGCATAAGCTACATGCTGCAAAAGGACCTGCTGCTTCCGCATCTGCGCATAATCGATAATGCCTGCCTGCCGTTGACGCTTGCGGGGGTCTCGCGGGACGAGGCGCGCGGGCGTGCGCGGGAGTTGTTTGCGCGGTTTGGGCTGGAGGGCACGGAGGAGCAGTGGCCGTCGCAGCTTTCGGGCGGCATGCGGCAACGCGCGGCGTTCTTGCGCACGTACCTGATGGGCAACGACGCGGTGTTGCTGGACGAGCCCTTCTCGGCGCTTGACGCCCTTACGCGGACGGAGCTGAGGCAGTGGTACGCGCACATGGCGGTCGAGCTGGGCTTGGCGTCCGTGGTGATCACGCACGACGTGGACGAGGCGGTCTCGCTGGCGTCGCGCGTGTACGTGCTTAGGGGTAACCCCAGTGGCGGCGTGCCCAGCAGCATCGTTGCCCAAGTGGACGTGCCGCGTCCCGCCGACGGCGAGTCCTTTGAGCTGAGCCACGCGTTCGTGGACGCCAAGCGCGAGGTCTTTTCTCACCTGGGGTAGCCCGGTTTGGTCGTGGAACAGGGGACGGGTTATGTGTTCCAGTCGCTTCGCTTGATGGAACACATAACCCGTCCCCTGTTCCACTTTCGGCCACGCCCCTCAGTGGACGAAAGGGGCCTTGCCCCAATCGGCCAACCAACCCCAATCAGCCATCTCTCTTCTCACATCAGGCTATCGTAAGAAAGGCCTGGTAGCCGCGATACGCCTCGTACAGGTCGGCCTTGGAAATGGTCTCCCACGGGGCGTGCATGGAAAGCACCGGCACGCCGCAGTCGATGACGCGCATGCCGTACTTGGCCAGGATGTAGGCGATGGTGCCACCGCCTCCCAGGTCGACCTTGCCCAGCTCGGCGGTCTGCCAGTTTACGCCGTGCTCGTCCATTACGCGACGAATACGCGCCACGTACTCGGCGTCGGCATCGTTGGAGCCGGACTTGCCGCCATGACCGGTAAACTTGAGAAACGCGAGGCCATGACCCAAATAGGCGGTATTCTTGGGCTCGAAGGCGCTCGCAAAGGAAGGGTCGAAGCTGGAGGACACGTCGCTCGACAGCATGCACGAGTTTGTCAGGCAACGGCGTAGTGCCAACGACCCCTCGCCATGGCCGGCGAGCGCGAGCACCTCGGCCACCACGTTTTCGAAGAAGCGGCTGGTCATGCCCGTGGAGCCTACGGAGCCGATCTCTTCCTTGTCGACCAGGATGGTCAGAGCGGTACGCTCGGGTACCTCGTCTAGGGCAAGCTGGGCGCGCAGGCTGGGATAGGCGCACGAGCGGTCGTCGTGGCCGTAGCCCAAAATCATGGAGCGGTCTAAGCCCAGGTCGCGCGCTGGGCCGGCCGGCACGATCTCCAGCTCGGCGGAGATCAGGTCTTCCTCGTCGATGCCGTATTGCTCCGCAAGGATCTGGAGCAGGCCGCGCTTTACGAGGTCCTTCTTGTCGTCCTTGTCTGCGATCACCAGCGGCTTGTGCGCAACGAGAAGATCGAGCAGCTCGGCCTCGATGACCTCGGATGCCTTCTTTTGCAGCTGTTCCTGCGAAAGATGGATGAGCAGGTCGGTGATCACGAATACGGGGTCGGCCGGGTCCTCGCCCACGCACACGCGCACGAGCGAGCCGTCCTTCTTTGCCACGACGCCATGGATGGCCAAAGGTATCGTGACCCATTGGTACTTCTTGACGCCGCCGTAGTAGTGCGTATCGAAGTAGGCGAGGTCGTTCTTCTCTTCCAGCGTGTTTTGCTTTACGTCCAGGCGCGGGGAGTCCACATGCGCGCCAAGGATGTTCATGCCGCGGGTCATGGGCTGGCGGCCCAGCTCGATAAGGATGAGCGACTTGCCGCGGTTGGAGGCGTACACGCGCGATCCCGCCTCCAGCTTTGCGCCGGTGTCGATAAGAACGTCCAGGTTTTGATACCCAGCCGCTTCTGCCAGCTGGATGGCCGACGCAACACATTCGCGCTCGGTCTTGTTCTGGCTTATGAACTCGATATACGAGCCGGCGAAGTCCTCAAGCTCCACCAGCTGCTCGTCGGTGTAGGTGCTCCATGCATTGGGTCTTTCCATGGCGTCCTCCAAAATGATTGCGATAGTGTTGCCATGCGATTGTCTCACAAACACGGCGCTTCGCAAGTAATCGAAATGTCCCATATCGTCGGATGCCCCCCACACGCCTGTGACGTACCGCTCACCAATCAGTCTGCGTACTTCTGCCCAAAGCGCGCTACTATGAGCCAAGTTAGGTACCGCTGGTACGTTGGCATCTTTTTCGGGAGGTAACACATGCTCGTAAACGCTACTGCTATGCTTCAGGCTGCCGTCAAGGGTCACTACGGCATCGCCGCTTTCAACACCAACGATCTTGAGTGGACTCGCTCCATCCTGACCGCCGCCGAGGAGCTCCAGTCCCCGGTTATCATCCAGTGCACCCGTGGCGCCGCCAACTGGCAGCAGGGCTTCAAGGTCGTCAAGGACATCGTCGAGGACCTCGTTGACTACATGAAGATTACCGTGCCCGTCGCCATGCACCTTGACCACGGCACCTACGAGGACTGCTTCGAGGCCATCGACGCCGGCTTCACCTCCATCATGTACGATGGCTCCCACGAGCCCACGTTTGACATCAACATGGAGCGCACGGCCGAGATCGTGAAGCTCTGCCACTCCAAGGGCATCTCCGTAGAGGCTGAGGTCGGCGGCATCGGCGGCGTCGAGGACGGCGTTGCCTCCAACGGCGAGCTCGCTGATCCCGAAGAGTGCAAGGCCATCGCCGACCTCGGCGTTGACTTCCTCGCTTGCGGCATTGGCAACATCCACGGTCTGTATCCCGAGGACTGGGCTGGCCTTTCCATGGACCGTCTGGCCGAGATCAAGGCCCTCACGGGCGACCTGCCCCTCGTTCTTCACGGCGGCACCGGCATCCCGACCGCTATGGTGCAGGAAGCCATCACCAACGGCGTTGCCAAGATCAACGTCAACACCGACCTCCAGGTCGTTATGGCCAAGGCCACCCGCGCGTTCATCGAGTCCGGCAAGGACCTCGAGGGCAAGAACTACGACCCGCGCAAGCTCCTCAAGCCTGGCTTCGACGCCATCGTCGATCGCGCCAAGGAGCTCATCGTCGACTTCGGTTCCGACGGCAAGGGCTGGGCATAAGCTTTATAGCTGGTTAACAGCTTAGCGAATCGGCACCTCGGGCTTCGGCTCGGGGTGCCTTTTTGTTTGCGGGAGCGTCGCGTGACGCGGATGGCGTGTGGGAAACCTCCTCGTATGCGTGCATGGCCGCCGGAAGCACGCAACTTCGGATGTTTCTCGCCGGGTCGCGGGCCGAAACCT
>JAGCBF010000240.1 GCA_017652285.1 Atopobiaceae bacterium | reverse complement strand
TCGCCAGCTCGGGTACGGCCCGAACGCGCGGCGTGCCATACAGGTCCCCATAGAACACGCAAGGCAGGCCCTCTTGACGCAGCAAGATGAGCGCGTATGCCAGCGGCTTGAACCAGTAGTCCACAGACGACTGCAGCGCTTGGCCCAGCTGCGTGTCGTGGTTGTCCACAAAGGTGACGGCATGCTTTGGGTCCGCCTGCACCAACGTGCCGTCAAAGATCTTCGATAGGTCGAAGCCACCGTCAGAAAGCGATGCCTTATGGAGCCTGAAGTGCAGGAACACGTCGAACAGGCTCATGGCCCGCTCACTGCCCAAATACTCCTGCAAGGTCTTTTGGTCAGAGTCCCAATACTCCCCCACCACAAAGAGGTCGCGTCCCACAGCCCGCTGGACGTCGTCGAGCCAGCGCAGGTAGAAGGACCGGTCGATATGCTTTACGGCATCCAGGCGCAGTCCCTCCGCTCCCGTGAGCTGCGTGTACCAAACGCCCCAGCGCACGAGCTCGTCGTACACCGGACCATAGTTAAGGTCCACGTCGCAGCCCATGAGGTAGTCAAAGTTGCCATGCTCGTTGGTCACCTGGTCGTCCCAGTGCTTTCCCTCAAACAGGTAGATGTTGGAATGGTCGTTCGCCGCGTTGAAGTCAACGCCATGGAAGCAGTGCCAATCCCACACAAAGTCGCTGTAGCGCCCCCGCCTTCCCGGAAACGTAAACCGCGTCCATGCCTCGATGTCGTGCACGTCGGACAAAGGCCGGTAGCGGTCGTGCGGATCCATGGTGGTGGCACGCACGCTCTCAAGCTCGTCGGCGCCCATGCGATGGTTGAGCACCACGTCCAACAGGACCTTGATGCCCCGCGCATGAAAGGCGTCTATGCATGCCAGGTACTCGTCCCGCGTTCCATACTTGGTGGGTACCGATCCCTTTTGGTCAAACTCGCCCAAGTCGTACAGGTCGTACACGCCGTATCCCACGTCGTGCATGCCAGCGGCCCCCTTGTACGCAGGTGGCAGCCATACGGAGGTGATGCCCTTTTGCGAAAGGTCGTGGGCACGGGCCGCGGCACGACGCCAATGGCCGCCGTCCGGCTCGATATACCACGAGAATCCTTGTAGTAGCGTCTTGTTCATACGATTGATGATACCCGCTCGCTACTTGTTCCAATCACTCAACGCGCTCAGGTCCTGGCCGCCCGCGCTGCCATCGTCGGTGACCAACGTGGTTCCCTCGGGCGCCTCCTCCAAAAACGTCACCTGCATGCTGGTCACGACCAATCCCTCCGACGACCTCGTGCGCGACCCCTGGAGCGAGTTGTCCGTGATGCCCGCGCCCACCACCTGACACGGATATGGCCCGTGCGCAATGGCCTGCACGATGGAGCGCGCCGACTCGTACGAGTCCGTGTTAAAGGTGATGGTACCCGTACGGTGAATCGCCCCGTCGTCCTCGGAGAGCTCGGGGTTGTCAAACGACATCGAATAGCCTGTGGACGAAAGCAGCACGCCGTTGAGGTATGCCATCAGGTTCTTGGTATTGTCGTAGGTGGGCAGCAGGAGCGGATCGATGCCTTCCGCCTTGTATTGCTCCACCATCGACTTCATGCTCTGCAGGGCGGCCGCGCGCGATTGGCTCATCACGATTTCGTCCTGCACGGTCGCGATCTCTGCGTCCAACGCGTCGATCTGCCGTTGGAAGTTGACAAACACAAGCTGATACCACGCCACAAGGATGCCGACGAGCGCCAGCAACGCAAGCATCACCTTCTCGCGCGGGGAAAACGTATACGTCAGCATGCTATTCCTCCCCACCTTCGGCACTTACGAGCGTAACGACCAGGGTGGACACGGTGTTTTGTCCTTCCGCGTTCTGCGTGGTCACCGTCGTCACGTTGGCCGCCTGCACCAGTTCCTGGCCTTCGAGCTGCTTTGCGAGGTCTCCCACCGTATCGAGCGGAACGTTGTAGAGCGTGAGCGTCAGCGTGCCGTCGGCGACCACGATGGCCGTCACGTCCGCCTTTGTCTTGACGTTTTGCTCCACCATGTCCAGTATGGCTATGATGTCCAACGCGTTGCTGCCCAAGCGAGCCTCGTAGGCGTCATACAGCTCCTTGACCTCGTCAAAGTCGCCGTAGGCCTGCGTCATCGTCATGGCAAGCTGCTTTTGGGCCGCAAGCTCGCCCTCCTTTTGCGACACACGGGCCAGTTGGTCCAGCACGCCAAACTTTACGAACACCACGATGGCAAGGGCAAGCACTATGCCCGTAACGACGAGCTTGCGCACGTTCGTGGTCTGGGTATCCCCCTGGTACAGGTTCATTGTCGTCTTGGTAGGATACGCCGACGATCCGCCTCCGCCCGGCTTCTTGTCCTTCTTCAAAAAGGAGACGACGTCGCCAAGGCTGATCTCCTTTTTCCAATCGAGCGCCATGCTAGATCGCCTCGCCTTCCAGCATAGCCGCAATTGCCAAGGTAAAGGTCCCTACGTTTGACAATTGCTGCATGTCGCTTGGCACCACCATAACGGTGGTCTCCAGCGGAATGGGGAACGATTGCGTCACGACGTCCATAAGCGGCTCGATCTCCACGCCGCCACCCAAAAGATAGATGCGCTCGACGTCCGACTCGTTGGAGAAGTTATAAAAGTTGATGACCTTGTTGATTTCGAAGCACATGCGGTCGTATACGGCCTCGCATTCCTCGGACTCAAGCACGCCTTCGAAATCGCTCTGCTTGTATGTGCTGGCGACGTGACGGTCTACGCCCTTGAGGTCCGCGATCGCCATGTCCAGGTCTCGACAGCCAAAGTCGATGGTCTTGAATGCCCTGAACTTGGAGCCCTGGAACAGGTGGACCGACATGCGCTCGTAGCCGATGTCGATAAAGACCTGATGCAGCCCGTCCTCTTCTGGAAAGCGATCCAGATAGTCGCGCAACAGGCGCATGTAGGCCATCTGCGAGGGGATGGTCACCTTAAGACGATACCCCGCCTTGTGCAGCAACGAGGCTCGATCCTCCAAGAGCTTGCGGCTTGCCGCCGCAGCATAGAGCTCAAGGCGCTCGGGGGTCCCATCCTCCTTTAGGGGCGCCTCGTCCACCGCGTAGTCGTACACATACATGCCGGGGTCCTCGTCGATGTAGTCCCTAAACTCGTACGGCAGGTTGAGCGTGAGCTCCGAGTCCGTCATCGGCGGCAGGGTCACATGACGGAAGAAGGTCGAGCTGTCGTCGAGCACCATCACGACGTCGCGCGGCTTGACGCGCTCGTCCTTGCGTGTCTGCGCAAGGAGTCCCGCAAGCGCGTCTGGCGCAATGACGCCGTTTTCGCCCACCAGGTTGTCTGGCAGCGGACACTTAACGAGCCTGACGCCGCCGCCCTCGCGAAAGGCTAGCTTAACGGAGCCCGTACCAATATCCATCCCAATAAATGATGCAGACATGCCCTACCTCCGCTGTATAATCTCCATGCATATCATACGCCAAGATGCACGGATGTGTAGGGGTCGGCCAGGCCCACCCACGACCGGCGAGCAAGTTTCCCATTTTTCACACCAAACCTCAGGTATCATATACTTGGGCACACGCAGGTTATCGCAGGCAGACATGACCAGGAGCACGTATGAGCCGTTCCATTCAAACGCTGACGTTTTCCCTACGGGCACAAGACATCGATCGCTTCTCCGACTGGCTGGACGACGCACAGATGCGCCTGCAGATCGAGCGGCAAAACCGCACGCGCGTGCGCCTCTTTATGGAAGACATCCTGCTGCGCATGTATGGGTCGCTCGGAACTGACGTGCAGATAACGGCCGCATGCGAGGTCCGCTTTGGCCGACCGCGCATACGACTCGAGTTCAAGGGAACGCCGTTTAACCCCCTCGGCGACCTAGACGCCGAGATGGGCGGCTGGGACACGTCGCTGTGCACCGCCATAGGCCTCGCCCCGCAGTACGCCTACGACGCAGGCAACAACGTCATCCGCATGAACTTGCCCCACAACAGCATGAACCCGGTGGCTCGCATAGCCATCGCCATTCTCATTGGCGCCGCAATCGGCTTTTTGGGAAACGTGCTCATAGACTCCGTCATACGCAACCCGGTGGTCAACGTGTTGTTGGTGCCGACCTACAACATGTGGAGCAGGCTGCTCAACGCCATTTCCGGACCTATCATCTTCTTAACGGTCATCACGACCATGCTCAACACGCAAAGAATCACGGAACGTGGCGGCAACAGTTTTTTTGTTATTGCCCGATACTTCTTGATAAGCATCCTGGTGGTGGCGGTGGCGCTGTTGTGCGTCCGGCCGTTCTTCTATCTCGACCGCAACGCCATCGTGATCAACAATGAGCTGTTCATAGGCATGCTCGACGACCTGCTGGGGGTGGTGCCCTCCAACATGTTTGACCCGTTTTCGCAGTCCAACACGTCTCAGCTGCTCTTTATTGCGCTGTCGATGGGCCTATTGCTGGTGCGGCTGGGCAGTCGCGTGGAAACCCTTCGCCAGATCGTTAGGGAGGCCAACGTGGTGGGCCTGGCGGTCGCGCGCGGGGTGAGCTGGCTCGTGCCCATCTTTAGCGGCATGTTCTTGTGCCTGGAGATCTGGCAGGAGCGCACGCACGGCCCCATGGAGCTGTGGCTTCCGCTCGTCGTGTCGCTCGTGACCTCGTTGGTCTGCATGCTCGTGTCGCTGCTGCTCGTGTCGCGCGTGCTCAAGGTCAGTCCCCTGCTCCTGGCCAAAAAGATCTGGGAGCCGTTCTTCATCGCGCTCAAGACGGGATCGCTTGACGACTCCCTGAGCAAGACGCAGTTTAGCTGCACCAACCTGCTCGGCATCGAATCGGACTACGTAAAGGCGGGCCTTCCCCAGGGACTCGTGCTCTACATGCCCATCAGCGCCGTGGGAACCATCATCTTTACCCTCTTTGTCGCACACACCAACGGCGTGCAGGGAAACACGCTGTGGTACGTGTCCGCGATCCTCATGGCCGTGGTCGTCTTTGTCGCCACGCCTCCCGTGCCTGGGGCCAATCTCTTGGCGTACGTGGTCCTGTTCACCACGCTCGGCATCCCCGACGACGCCCTGCTCGACGCCATGATCTTCGACATCATCTTTGGCATCTTTGCCGGCGCCGCCAATCAGACGATGCTCCAGTTGGAGATGCTTAACCAGGCAAACCGCTTCGGCCTTCTCGACAAGACCACGCTACGGAGCACCATGGCCCCCAAGGGCTAGGGCGCCCACCTGCCAGCGTCGCAGGGTCTGCAGCAGATAAGCTCGCCTACAGGCCAAAGAATCCCAGGTACCAGCCAACGACCTGCTCGCCAACCAGCATGGTCGCCCAGCAGGCAGCCGCAATGGACGGTCCAAAGGGAATCAGGCGAGGCGAGCCCCCTTCGTCCGACGCCTTGGCCGTGCGCGCCCGCTGGCTGACGACGCCAAACGCGATGCCCAGCACGCATGCGAGCATGACCAAGAACAGACACTGCTGCCACCCAAAGTACATGCCAGCCACAAAGAGCAGCTTTACGTCCCCGCCGCCAAAGCTTTCCGTGCCCAGCACGCGGTCCATGACAAGGGCGAGCACCAGCACCGGGATCGCCACCGCAAAGCCCCCCAGCAGCGTGTCGCGCAGGACGACGGGCAGATCGGCCTGGCCGCTCATCCCCTGGTAGACCACATACGCGAGCCTGATCGCCACGCAAGCAACGATGGTCGCGTTGGGAATGACGTAGTCATCCAGGTCCGTAAGCGACAATACCAAAAGCACGCTCGCAAACGCGACGAGCTCGATCGTCTGCACGCTGAGCCCATAGCGCAAGAAGATGGTCGCGTACGCCACGGCGCACAGCAGCTCGGTGGCAGGATAGCGCCCGCTCACGCGCTCGCCACAATACCGGCACCTCCCCTTGGCCATCACCCAACTGAGCACGGGCACCAGGTCGCGCGCGGCGAGCACGTGCCCGCACGTGGTGCAGTGGCTCCGCCCCTTGAGCACGGACTCGTCATGCGTCATGCGCCATGCAAGACAGTTAAGAAACGAGCCCATGCATAGGCCAAGAAGCGCTATGACGAACAGACAGTATCCCATGACCAGCGGCGAGTCCGCGAGCATATGGCCTCCTTGCATGTCACTCTTTTTCTTATGAACAAAGTGTACAATATACGAATCCTGTCCTATTAGTAGAAAGGAATCGACCATGCCTCGCTACGAAGGCTCTATCGACCGTCAGCAGTCGATACCCACCATAAGCAGGCGCATGTACAATGCCCTGACCTATGGTCTCGTTACCGTATCGTTCATCGTGCTTTGGGGCACCTACCAGTTTGCCGCCGGAGGCGGGCTCGACCGCTTCTTCTCGGGCAACCCTCTCATCCCCCTCATCGCCTTTGTCGTCGCGACCATCCTGGGCATCATCCTCATGTCGGTCGGCAAGTCCAAGCAAAACGTCGGCCTGTCGGCTGTGGGCTACGTCCTGTTCTCCCTCACCTTTGGCTTTACGGTATCGCTGGCACTGCAGCGCTACGACGTGGGCACCATTACCTACGCGTTTGCCATCACCGCCTGCGTTTCGGGCATCTTCCTCGTTGCGGGCGTCACGTTTCCCCAGGTCTTCTCTCGCATCGGCGGCGTGCTGATCGTTGGCCTCATCGGCGTGATGGTCGTCGAGTTCGTCGCCATCACGTTCTTCCATGCCGACCAGACGATCTTTGACTACATCGTCATCGCGCTGTTCTGCGGCTTCTTGGGCTACGACTCGTACCGCATGTCCGTGGACGACCCGACCGTTCCCAACGCGATCTACCATGCGTCAGACATCTACATCGACATCGTCAACATCCTGATCCGCGTCCTCGACATCCTGGACAGGGACTAGCGCAACACAAAGGTTTCGAGTGAGCGGCCGCCCTCGGCACCTCTTGATCACAGGCCTAACGGTGCCTCCCCGTGCGATCAGCGCGGGGAGGCACCTTTTTGTCAGCTCGCATCGGCCGTCCGCATCAGCTCATCGAAAGCACCGCGATGGCGATGGCAATCTTGTGCGTCACCGGGTTGGTCGCCAAATGCCGGACAAGCGCGTGGATGACCATGCCGTTGGGCATGCGCTCGTCGATCCATACATGCTCGCTCGTCCTGCCGCACGCATACATCGCATCAACGAAATCGGTCCCGTTGTTTTGGGTGGCCAGTTCGTAGGGAATGGACATGCCCACCGGCAACACGTCGTATACTTGTACAATAAACTGACGATACGTTTGGTTGCATCGCACCAGCATAAAGTCTTCCTCGGATGTCTCGACGATCGCCATGGGTATCGTGTCAAAGTAATTGAGAAGCCCGTCCTCGTCATCGCGCGTCACGGTCGACAAGTCATACAGGTTGACGCGGCCCAGCGACACGTAGTATGACGCCTCGGCGGGATTCTCGAAGCCGATGGCCGCACCGTCCTTGTAGCGCATCAGGATCTCGTCGAGCGACAACGGCTTGGAATAATAGTATCCCTGCAGCATGCCACAGCCGACCTCCCGCAAGAACTCGACCTGCTCGGCCGTCTCGACTCCCTCGCAAATGGTGTCGATTCCCAAGGCGATGGCCATCTTCATCAGCTCGGTAAGAATCACCTTGCTCTTGTCGCTGTTGTCGAATTGCCGCATAAAGCGCATGTCGAACTTTATGAGGTCGAACTGTAGGTTTTGCAGATAGTCGAGTGACGAGTACTCGCTGCCAAAGTCGTCCATCCACACGCTAAAGCCCAACTGGTGGAACCGCTCGACCTGCCGCTTCATATACTCGAAGTCGCGCCCCATGTCCGTCTCGGTAATCTCCACGTTGATCATCGCGTGGTCGATGCCAGCCTCGTCGACCCGCTTGCGCACCTCTTCGACCATGTCGCACATCTCGAAGTCGGAGCGCGACAGATTGATCGACGCCGGGACGACATAGAGGCCCTCCTGCGCCAGCCTGCGCATCTTTTGTAGCGTCTGCTCCAACACGTTGAGGTCGAGCTTGTACACGAGCTTGGTGTCTTCGAGCGCCGGAATGAACTCGGACGGGGCGAGCATGCCGCGCTCGGTATCGATCCAGCGCGCGAGCGCCTCCTCGTCGCATACCTTGCCGTTTGCCGCGCGCACGATGGGCTGGTAGTACACCTTGATCCAGCCTTCCGCTATGGCCCGATCGAGGTTCTCCGTCACGTACTCGCGTCGCTCCATCTGCTCGAGCATCGCCTCGTCAAAGAAGGCGTACGCGGACTTCACGGTTCTGCCATTCGCCACGTTTGCCGCTTTGGCGCGATCGCACGCCGTGCTGATGTTGACCTCTTCCAGCGATTCGCCATAGATGCCAATGCGCACGGGAAGGGTGTTGCCGTCGTTCATCGTCTCGCACGCGGCGACAAATGCGTCGAGACGTTCCTCCAAGTCCTGCGCATACGTCGTCACCGCAAACTGGTCCTGACCGAACCTAGCGCACCGCTCTGCGCCAAAATGCTCTGACAAAAGCGCAGCAAAGGCTTTGAGCAGCTTGTTTCCCTCTGCAAAGCCATGTCGCTGGTTAAAGAACTTCATACCGACCAGGTCGGCGAACAGTATCGCGGGCTCCTGCCCAAGCCGAACTATCTCGTCGTGTATCGCCTCTGACGATTCGAAGAAGTGGCTCATCTTTTGCAGGCCGGTCAGCTCGTCGTACGAAATGGCCCGCTGCAGGCTCTTGTCGTGCTTCTTCTTTGCGTCCACCAAACGCAGGGCGCCCGTAGCGGCGAGCACCGCCATGACCAACGAGGCCACGCAGCTCGCCACGAGTATGTGGTTTATCCGCGCAACGCGCTCCTCGAACCACGTGGCCGCAAAGTCAACGCCCACGATGCTGGCGACGTCGCCACGCGAGTCGAACACCGGGCAATAGGCGCTGTAGAAGCTTCCCCGGCGGTCATCGTATGGCTCCAGGTCAACCGCCGGTACGCCTTGCGCCGCCGTGGTCAAGGCATCCGTGCAAACCGCGGGCTCCCCAAAGGCCGCGGGGTCCTCCAGCGTGGGGTCGACCGTAAACTCAAAGGACTCCTTGCCCGTCTGCCGCATGCAATAGATATAGCTCAGCTCCACGCTGTCCTGAAACGCGCGCAACGTGCCCAAGGCCTTTTGGTAAGCGGGCGTGTCCCCGTCGTTTTCCGTGAGCCCTGCAAGCTCGTCCCCATCGAGCAACGTCGCGGCAGAACGCGCGGTGTCCAGCATGCGCAACTTGATCTGCTCCGTGATCGCACGCTCCGCCCAAGAGGAGAACGCGATGGCCAGCACCATGCTCGTCAAAAACAGCAGCACGGAAATCAGGACGATCCCCCTGTTGGCGATATCGGTTTCCTGCTTTGCCATTGTCACTCCGATGTGCGGGTGCTTCTCGATTGCCCAATAGGTCCCCGTAGGTGCAGCAAGGCAGCGAGTCCCCTTGCATTTCTCTACGGCTATGCAGCCTTTCTATAATAGCGTATTAGCATAACATGAGCCAAGTTGCCGACGGGACTGAACGCACATCCGTAATCAAAAGGGGACGCGCGCGAAGGCATCCCTCCGCACACGTCCCCAGCAGTAACGACCGCGAGCAGAACTAGTTTTGGTTCTTGATGTTGTTGGCAATCCAGAACATGGCACCGTCAATCGCAAGAGTGACGAGCGAGGATGCCTGGAAGCTCCCATTGACGAGGGAGGCGATGATGGAGATGGCAGCTGCCACAAGCGCGATGATCGCAAGAATCCACACGGGCATGATCTTGCTGGCATCGTTGGCAGCACGGATACCGAGTACGCCCTCGACGATCGAGACTACGCTCGTGAGGAGGATGATGCCAGAAATAAGAGAGAATGCGCCCGCGGCAAGCGATGCCTGCTCTGCCGTCACGCCTGCCTCTGCCGCCGCCTCAGAACCGGCGATACCGACCATGCCGCCCGCGGCAAAACCCGCGATGCCCGCGATGATGCCCAATACGCCAAAGACGATCTCGATGATCGAAATGACGAGCAACGCCTTTTGACTTCCGCTACGTTCCATTGTTGTGTTCCTTTCTCGATAAAACCTACAGCGCCCATGCGCTAAGCCGATAGTTTACTACGTTTTGGACAGATTATGCCAAAAAAGGCTTGACAGTTTTTCAAGCCTCAGCGAGCCAGCATCAAGGCATACTCGAACACGGCGTATATGGCACCGATGGTGATGAGCGTCTGCAGGATGCCCTTCCACTGCGAGACAAGCAGGCCCGCGAACTCGCGCAAGAACGCGTTTGGCCAAAAGTACGCCTTGGTCCTCGACCCCATGCCCTCGACCGACATCCCCGCTTGGTGTGCGCACACGTAACCGCGAAACACGTGGTAGTTGGTCGTGGAAAAACCCACCGTGACCTCGCTCACGTCCTTGTGGGCATGCGCCTCTATGGCCTCGCGAGAAAAGGCCATGTTCTCGCGCGTTGTGGAAGACCTCGCCTCCAGCACGATGCGGTCGGGCGACACTCCCTTGCCCTGCAGATAGGTCGCCATGCTCTGCGCCTCCGGCATGACCTCGTCTGGCCCTTGTCCGCCGCTTGGCACGAACGTCACGGGCTTCTCCCCCGCTGCCACGCGCGCCTCGTCAAAGGACCGTGCGCGATCCACGCGCCCCGCCAGCAAAGGCGACGGCGTTCCGTCGCTTCTGATGCCACACCCAAGCACGATGAGGTAACGCGCATACCGATCGGATGTGCATGTACGCAGCCAAGATCAGCACCAACGCCACCGGTATCAGCACGATGAACCGAAGCCACAAGCCGTCTGTCGGCAACTGGTTTTTTGTCGCGCCTTTTATCATGCTTGCCTCCCGCACTACATGATACAAGAATTTTCCCACCGATGGCCGCTTCGGTCGCTGTCGCCGCTTTGGCAGACGGCTGCGTCGTTTCCTGTTCGCGCTAGAATGGCACGTAGTGTCGGGCTGCTTTTATCACATAAGGAGGACCATGCCGCTGACATGCAGGTACTACGACGTTACCGAGCTCGCAGATCCCGAGCTCTTTGCGCGCGGCATGGAGCTGCTTCCCTGGCCCGACCGACGCGAAAAGGCCCTGCGTTATCGCTTTGCCAAGGACCAGCGTCTTTGCGTCGGCGCCGGACTTCTTGCGGCACACATGTTGCGCCAGGCGGGCGCGCGCGACCTCACGCTCGGGTATGCCGATTTCGACAAGCCCTATCTTGCCAACCACCCGTCCATCCACTTCAACTTGTCGCATAGCGGGCACGTTGTGGCTTGCGCCGTGTCAGACGCCCCTGTGGGGGTGGACGTGGAGGTCGTGCATGACCATGGCCCGGCGGTCGCCGCGTACTGCTATCAGCCCCAGGAGCTCGACTGGCTCGCCCAAGCAGACGACACCGCCCACGCGTTCACGCGCCTGTGGGTTCGCAAGGAAAGCTACATCAAGCTCATTGGCACAGGCCTTTCTCGCGAGCCCCGCTCGTTCTCCGTCATTCCGGGCGAACCCATGGAAAACGATGCCGCATTCGCGGAATTCGCCGTACATGACTGCCTGCTCTGCGTCTGCGCCTTCGCTAAGGCGCAGGTCACCCCATCCGAATGGAAGTTGGCCGATTGGGGCTAGGCCCCAATCGGCCACTTTTGGGTCGCTTCGGCAAGTTGGCCGATCGGGGCTAGGCCCCTATCGGCCACACGCCAAGGCACGCGACAGCCACCTAGGACTCAAGACCCGCGACGAATTCCTCGGGCCGCACGGACGCACATCTCGCCCACGGAGATCTTGCCGACGGGCTTGTCCCCGGCGAGCTCCCGTAGGGATTCAGCGAATCTGTTCTTTGTCTGGTCACTTTTCTTCATGTGAGCACTATGGCACGTCCGGCGTCGGCACGACCTCGTGACGGCCAATCGGCCAGTCGCAAAGATGACGGCAAGCCTATCGCCCGTCCGCCTGTTCCATTTCCATGCGATACAGGAATCGCTCGATAAAAGAGAGCGTGCCAGCCGTTAACAGGTTTGTCTCGTAGGCGTTAAGTG
>JAGCBF010000239.1 GCA_017652285.1 Atopobiaceae bacterium | reverse complement strand
TGGCCAGTGGACCCACGGCCCGAGTGGCCGAAAGGGGCCTAGCCCCAATCGGCCAAAACCAAGGGCCCGGGAACGATTCTACGCGTTCTTCGTGGCAACGACGTCCACGCCCGTGCCGCACACGTCTGCCACGACGACGTCGCCGATGCGCACCGGTGCCGCGACGCGCACGCCCTCGAGCGCCGCCATCACGTCAAAGATCTTGTCCTTTGGCACGTCCGTCGCCGTCTTGACCGATACCATGCGCTCCTGCGCGCTGCCGTCGACCGGCACGGTCGACGTCACGATGCGCGTGGGATTGGTGACCTCCTTGCGGGCATACGCGTCGCCGCGCTTGCAGGTGTTGCCCATAACAGACCTCACCGCGCCGTCCTCGAGCGTCACGGTCAGCGGGCAGCCCAAGGGGCAATTGATGCAGATGAGCTCGCGAGTTTGTGTCATGGCTAGACCTCCTCCAACGTCACGACGATGCGCTCCGCATCAGGCCGTGCGACAAGGTCGGCGCGCTTGAGCACGACCTCCTCCATCTCGCCGGGCGCCATGACGCGCTTCTTCTTATGCAGCAGCCGCTCGTCTCCCACATACACGGACACGTAGCGGTCCTTGTACACGTTGTCCACGCGGAACCGCACGGTGAGCTTGTCGTCCATGCGGCTCGCCGACACGCGTGCCGGCACGGTGTATCGCACGCCGCCCGTCGCCACGAGCGGCACCTCCCGCTCGTCTTGCTCAGACAAGCGCGCGCCGTCGGCCACGAACCGCGCCGCGCAACGGCCCGCCATGGCCGCCTCCTGGCTCACGTAGTCTACCAAGTCGTGCACGTGCAGCACGTTTCCGCAGGCAAAGACGCCCGGAATGCTCGTTTGCAGCGACTCGTCGACCACCGGCCCGCGCGTCACGGGGCTCAGCTCCACGCCCGCCGCGCGAGACAGCTCGTTTTCGGGCAGAAGCCCCACGGACAAGAGCAGCGTGTCGCAGGGGTAGCGCACCTCCGTGCCGGCGATGGGCTTGAGGTCTGGCCCGACCTCGCTCACCCACACGGCCTCCACGCGCCTCTTGCCCTCGATGCGCGAAATCGTATGTGACAAGAGCAGCGGAATGCCAAAGTCGTCCAGGCACTGCACGATGTTGCGCTTGAGCCCGCCGGAGTACGGCATGAGCTCGGCCACGCACGCCACGTGGGCGCCCTCGAGCGTCATGCGCCGCGCCATGATGAGCCCGATGTCGCCCGACCCCAGGATCACCACCTCGCGACCGGGCATCTGGCCCTCTATGTTGACGAGCCGTTGCGCGGTGCCGGCGCTGTAGATGCCCGCTGGACGGAACCCCGGGATGCCCAGCGCGCCCCGCGGACGCTCGCGGCACCCCATGGCCAGCACCACCGAGCGTGCCTGGACGCTAAAGACGCCCCGCGCCGGACTCACCGCCGTGACCACGCGATCGGCCGACACGTCGACCACCATGGTCCCCAGCTCGCACTCGATGCCCAGCTCGCGCGCCCGGTCCACGTAGCGGGCGGCGTATTCCGGCCCCGTGAGCTCCTCCCTAAAGGTGTGCAGGCCAAAGCCGTTGTGGATGCACTGGTTGAGGATGCCGCCCAGCATCACGTCGCGCTCGAGCACGAGCACGTCGGTGCAGCCCTCCTCGTATGCGGAAATCGCCGCCGCAAGTCCTGCGGGGCCTCCGCCGATCACGACCAAGTCGCGCGTTTCCATGCTAGGCCCTCCCTTCGTCTACCAGCAGCTCGGAGCCCTTGGCGTTCTTCGCGATGTCACGCGGGTCCATGCCCAGCTCGCGCTCCAGGATCTCCATGATCTTAGGCGTGCAGAAGCCTCCTTGGCAGCGACCCATCATCGCACCCGTGCGACGCTTGATGGCGTCGAGCGACGTCGCAGCCGGGTTGCGACGAATCACGTCCACGATCTGCGCCTCGCTCACGCGGCAGCACCGGCAGACCACGTTGCCGTACGCCGGATCGCGTCGGCACAGCTCCGCCCATTCGTCAAAGCTCGCGATGACGAGGTTGACCACGCCCGGTCGTGTGGGGTCGAACTCCCCCTCGGGCTTCTCTGACAAGCCCAGGCGCTCCCCTATCTGCCGCGCCAGCATCTGCCCGATGGCAGGCGCACTGGTGAGGCCGGGACTCTCGATGGCCGCGCAGTCGAAGAAGCGCGGTGCGCCCTCAACCTCGCCAATGACGAAGTCGTGTGCCTGCTGGTGCGCGCGCAGGCCGGCAAAGTTGGTGATCGACTCGCGCAGCGGCACGTCCTTGACCGTGAGCGAGCACTTGGCCACGACCTCCGCCAGGCCTTCGGCCGTCGTGTCGGTCGCCTCCTTGTCGTCCACGTCGGTCGCCGTGGGGCCGACGATGAGGTTGCCGTGCACGGTGGGACTCACCAGCACGCCCTTGCCCATGGCGGTCGGCAGCATGAACACCGTGTGGCGCACGTAGTCGCCCACCGTGTTGTCCAGCAGGTAGTACTCGCCCTTGCGCGCCACGATCGTCAGTCGGTCGTCCGGCGTCGCCACCAGGTTATGGATCTGGTCCGCGTACACGCCCGCCGCGTTGACCACGGCCCGCGCACGCACGACGGCGTCGCCCGCAGTCACCTCCCACACGTCGCCCTCAAGACGCACGTCGCTCACCGGCGCCTCGAACAGGAACTCCACGCCGTTGGCCGTGGCGTTTTCGGCCAGCGCGATCGTAAGCCCAAAGCAGTCCACGATGCCACCGGTCGGCGCATAGAGCGCCGCCACCGCCTCGTCGGATATGTTCGGCTCCATGGCAACGAGCTCGTCGCGCTCGATTATTCGCAGGTCGGGCACCCCGTTGGCGCGCCCGCGCTCAAGAAGCACGTCCAGACCGGCACGCGACTCCTCGCTCACGCATACGACCAGCGACCCCACCGGTATGACCCCATAGTTGAGCTCCTTGGCCCACTCGTACATCAGGCGGTTGCCCTCCACGTTGAGCTTTGCCATGAGCGAGCCGGGCTGCGCGTCAAAGCCCGCATGGACGATGGCCGAGTTCGCCTTGGAGGTGCCGCTGCACACGTCCTCTTCCTTCTCTATAACACAGACGCGTGCGTCGTAGCGCGCGAGCTCGCGTGCCACCGCACAGCCCGACACGCCCGCGCCAATCACCGCCACATCATATAATTCTTGCGTCATAAGACCCCCTCTCCACGTGCAGTCATTATCAACAAGGTAGCGCCACGGGCCCGTTTTCGCAAGACATATGCCAAGGGGCAGCTCTGAGCGAGCCACCCCCGTCCAGGAAGCCTTGTACTTGGCCTCCTCCTCGTCACTGCTGCGTCTTGCGCATCTTTTCGTTTGCGCGCCAGAGCTTGGTCGACACGGTCGACGCGTTCATGCCCATGCGCGCGGCGATCTCCTTGTTCGAGAGCTCCTCCCAAAACTTGAGGTACACCAGCTCGCGCTCCTCGTCGTTGAGCACCTTGAGCATATCGCGAACCATGTTTCCGCGTTCGTCCAGGTCATCCTGCTCGTCTTCGTACGAAAAGACCGTCTCCGACACGGAGTCCACGTCCACGACGTCGCGCGTCTTCCTAAAGTGAGAGAACAGGGCGTTGCGCGCAATGCGAAACACCCATGCATCCAGATTGCCCTTGGTCGCGTCAAACGACCCATGGGCCTTGACGATGTTGAGCATCACGTTGCCGACCATGTCATCTGCCAGCGCCGCGTTGAGCGTTCGGTAGTATATGTAGTTGTATACGCGCGGGTAGTACTCGTTAAACAGACCGTCCAAATCCCTCTTCGTAAGCTTGTCGCCCTTTATGGAAAAGCCCATGGCCAGCCCCTTTGCTCTTGTTCATGTCCAATGGCCATTATAAGGGTTGCGCCTGCATTTGGCCATCCAGCACAACTCCTGCACGACAGTCCGCTACCGCCCCTCGTCCAATCTTTTTTTGACACACGTGAGACATGCGCGTGACCGCTGCGTAGTACTGTATGACCAAGCAGAAAGGACACCATCATGGCCACCAACGAATTTGACTTTGACCTGCGTTACGACTTCTCTTCCCTGAGCAAGAATCGTCTGCGCGTCTACAACATGCTCGCAGAGGAGCTTGACAAGGCCGATGAAGGCCACGAGCTGAGCGACGACGATCTGTTCATGCTGGCCGCGGCCGGCAACCCCAACGCCCCGACTTCGGACGGCAACGAAACGAACCCGTGGCAATAAGAACACGTCGCCACTTCCCCATCGGTCGTGTAGAATAGAGCTGATCGGCGACAACGACGACCAAAGGAGACCCTTGATGGCAGACAACGAAACCTCGCCGGTGGACGAGCCCCTATCCGAGAATCTCAGGCAGATCGTAGGCGGCGTCGCCACGTTGGTCCTGATCGTCGTGCCCGTGCTGCTCGTGCGCAAGCTTATAAAGAGCATCGAGGAAGGCAAGACCTTCAAGGCGATCGAACGCACGCTGGGGGAATGACGCGACATCGGCTAGGCTCGTCGGCGCTTTAGCCCACAACACGCATTCGTAACGAGCAGGCCGGGTGCCCTAGGGTAGCCGGCCTGCTCGTTTGTCGCGCATCTCCGCATCAGCTCTGGGCGAACTGGCTCGCATACAGATCGGCATAGAACCCCCCAAGATCGAGAAGCTCGTCGTGCGTGCCGCGCTCTATGATGCGCCCCCCATCCATGACCAAGATGCAGTCCGCGTTGCGAATGGTGGAGAGCCTGTGCGCAACCACCAACGAGGTCCGACCCGCCATCATACGATCGAAGGCGCTTTGGACCTGCTGCTCCGTGCGCGTGTCGATGGAGCTCGTCGCCTCGTCGAGCAAAAGGACGGAAGGGTCTGCCAACATGACGCGCGCGATGCAGAGCAGCTGGCGCTGCCCCTGGCTCAAGCCGCCCCCGTCCTCTCCCAGCACCGTGTCGTATCCGGCGCTCAGCTGCGTTATGAACGTATGGGCATGCGCGCGCCGCGCCGCCTGCCGCACCTCGTCGTCGGTGGCGTCCGGGCGGCCGTAGGCGATGTTCTCTCGTACGGTCCCGCTGCGCAGCCAGGTCTCCTGGAGCACCATGCCAAAGGCGGCACGCACGTCCTCGCGCGAAAGGCGGCTCGTGTCGCAGCCGTCCACCAATATGGCGCCCGCGTCCACGTCGTAGAACCGCATGAGCACGTTGATGAGCGTGGTCTTGCCGCAACCCGTTGGCCCGACCAGTGCGATGCGCTGTCCCGGCCGCGCATGGAAGCTCACGTCGCGAAGGATGGGGCGCTCGGGCACGTAGCCAAAGCTCACCTGGTCAAACACGATGTCGCCGCTCACCGGCTGCGGCAGCGCGCCGACGGGGGCCTCCTGCGCCTCTTGCTCCGCGTCGAGAAGCGCAAACAGCCGCTTGGCGCTCGCGACTGCCGCCTGAAGCTGCGTCACCACACCGCTCACCTCGTTGAAGGGCTTCATGTACTGGTTCGCGTAGCTCAAAAAGCTCTGCACCTGTCCCACGCTCAGCGCACTGGGCCAGCCCGTCACCACGCACACGCACCCCACGGCGGCGACCACCGCGTACGTTATGTTGTTGACCAGCCGCGTGGTCGGGTTGGAAAGCGAGCTCACGAACTGCGAGCGTTCGCCTGCCACGCGCAGGTCCGCGTTTACGACGCCGAACTCCCGCAGGCATGCGTCCGACCTCCCAAACGCGTTGACCAGCGCCTGGTTGGACACCATTTCGTTTACGTAGCCCGAAAGCTCGCCTTGCAGGCGCTGCGCGTCCGCAAAGCTCTTGGAGCTGAGCCGCGCGATGCCCGAGGCCACCAGCATGGACAGAGGCGTGAGCACCACCACGACCAGCGCCACCGGCACGGAAAGCGAGAACATGAAGCACAGCGTGCCCACGATGGTCACGACGCCCGAAAGCAGCTGGGTGAATCCCTGCAAGAGGCCGTCGCCCACCGCGTCCGCGTCGTTTACCACGCGCGACAGCAAATCGCCGTGGGGCGTGGCGTCCAAAAAGGAGAACGGCAGCCGCCAAAAGGCGCCCAGCGCATCCACTCGCAGGTCGCGCACCGTGTCGTAGCTCAGCCGGTTGGTGCCGTAGCCCGCGACCCACTGCGCCACCCCAGATACCGCCACCACCACGAGCAGCCGCTCCATGACCTCCAGCAGCGTCGCCGCGTCCACGCCACCTTGCGCCGACAACAACGCGTCGATGCCACGCCCGACCAAGATGGGCACGTAGAGCTGCGTGAGCACGGCGACGACGTTGGCCGCAAACGACAAGACGAGCAGCCAGCGATGCGGCCCCACATAGCCCAGCAGACGCACCACCACGTCCTTGGTCGAGTAGCGCGACACGTCCAGGTCGCCATGCGACCCGTCGCGCCCGCCCATGTCGCCGCGCACCACGGCCATGGCGCCCGCCCCGCCACCGGCACCCGAATAGAGGTCAGCCATGGTGGGCCTCCTTCTCCTCGCTCTTAAGCTGAGAGGCGCAGATCTCTTGGTACAGCTCACATGACTCCATCAGCTCCTCATGCGTGCCCAGGCCCGCCATCCGACCGTGGTCAAGCACCAAGATCTTGTCTGCGTCGCACACTGCGGCCACCCGTTGGCTCACGATGACTGCCGTGAGCTCTTGTCGCAAGGCCCTGAGCGCATGGCGGAGCCGTGCGTCGGTGACATAGTCCAGCGCGGATGCCGCGTCGTCGAGCACGATCATGCGCGGATGGCCGACAAGCGCGCGGGCGATGGTCAGACGCTGCCGCTGACCGCCGCTATAGTTGCGCCCCGCGGCCTCCACCGGAGCGTCGAGTCCGTGTGGCAGCGCGCTGACGAAGTCCTCAGCCTGGGCCGCCCGCAAAGCCGCCCACAGCTCGTCGTCCGTGGCGTCGCGGTCTCTCCATAACAGGTTCGAGCGAATGGTTCCCGATACGAGCGAGACGCTTTGCGGCACGACCGAAACCAATGCCCGGAGCTGCGCAAACGGATACGACCGCACGTCGTTGCCAAACACGAGCACCTCTCCTGCGCAGGCATCGTACAGGCGCGGAAGCAGTCGTGCCAGGGTCGTCTTGCCCGAGCCCGTGCCGCCGATGATCCCCAACGTGGCGCCCTGGCCAAGAGTCAGCGAGACTTCGCTGAGCGCCGGCGCCGACGAGCCGGCGTATGAAAACGACACGCGCCTGAGCTCGAGCGCCGCGGCGTCGGGCAACGGATCGACGGGGACGTTGCCCGCGTCGGAGACCGTTGGCGCGCAGTCCAGCACCTCCAGGATGCGTACGGACGAGGTCTGCGCGCGCGTGATCACGACGACCAGGTTGGTCATCGTGGTCACCGCCACCAGCGCCTGCGTCATGTAGCTCACGAGTGCCATCACGTTTCCCACGCTTAGCTCGCCCGCCTGCACGCGCCCCGAGCCCAACCACAGGACGCCCGCGACGCCTAGGTTCATGACCAAAAACGTCACCGGATTAAGGATGGCGGAAAGCCGACCCACCCCAACCGCGACGTCGCGATGACCGTTGATCGCGGCTCGCCCACGTGCGTCCTCGCGCCCCTCTCGCCTAAACGCGCGTATGACGCGCATGCCCGCGAGCGACTCGCGCACGACGAGCGAGATTTGGTCGAGCTTTGCCTGCATGCCACGAAAGAACGGCACGCTTGCCCTCATGACCAGGCCAAACACCAGCGCGATCAGGGGCATGCAGACCAAGAAGACCGATCCCAGGAACACGTCGATCGTAAGCGCCGCTATCATGGAGCCCAACGCAAGGAGCGGCCACCGGGTCAGCATGCGAATGCAGAGCGCCACCGCCAGCTGCACCTGGTTGACGTCGTTCGTCAGACGCGTGATGAGCGACGGCGTGCCAAAGCGGTCCACGTCGGCGGCCGACAGCTCGTTTATGTGGGCATAGAGCGCGTTGCGGACGTCGGTACCCATGCCTTGGCTCACCTGCGCCGCAAGACGTTGGCACACGAACGTAAACGTGTAGCTCACGGCGGCAAACGCGAGCAATACCAGGCCTTCGCGCACGACCTCGCCCACGTTTGACGTGCGCACGCCCGTGTCTATCATTCGCGCGACGACGAGCGGCGTCAGTACCTCGAAGACGACCTCCACCGCCTTGGTCAGTATGCCCACGATGGTCTTTGTGCGATACGGCCGCAGATAGCGCCGCAACAGTTCCAGCATCCGCTCCCCCTTCGTCCTCCGAACACATGGTACGACAAACGGTCACAATAAATGTGCGGGCCAGCAAAAACCGGCCCGCACATCAAGGAAGGGATGGAACTCAGGTTATTTTACCTCGTTCCGTTTTTGTTCCTCACAAATACTTTTTATGTACACAAGAAAGTCAACCTCACGAAACTGGCCGATTGGGGCTAGGCC
>JAGCBF010000238.1 GCA_017652285.1 Atopobiaceae bacterium | reverse complement strand
CCACGGCATAAAGAGCTTCTTCTCGATGATCAAGTCGCGAATGCGATAGCGCCACACGGGCAGCCCCGACTCGAGGCGGAATTCGGTGAGATATGCGGCGCCGTGAACCGTTAACTGCTGCGGCAGACGCTCCTCGCCGCTGAACAACACGACGGTGCCGTCGGCCAGCCTCATGGCGGCGGCGGGCATGTTCGTCTCTTCCTCCTTGGCAAGCGCGGCGGCATATGCCGGCGAATAGTCCTTGGTCACGCCCGCCTTGTTCATAAGCAGGCTTATCTTTGCCAGCGCCTCTTCGCCCGCGCCCGTGCGCTTGAGCTCCACGGCGGTCCAGAAGTACCGACGCACGATCTCGTTCTTCGCCGCCTCCTGGCAGATGGCGTCTGCGGATATGCAGCGGCCGACCATGTTGACGCCCATGTCGGTGGGGGACTGGTAGGGGCTCTTGTCCTGGATCTTCTCGAGCAACGCGCGCACGACGGGGAAGGTCTCCACGTCGCGATTGTAGTTGACGGCGACCTCGCCGGAGGCCTCCAAATGGAACGGGTCGATGATGTTGTTGTCGTCCAGGTCGGCCGTCGCCGCCTCGTAGGCGATGTTGACCGGATGCTCCAGGGGGAGGTTCCACACCGGGAAGGTCTCGAACTTGGCGTAGCCCGCCTCCACATGGCGCTTGTACTCGTGATACAGCTGGCTCAGGCACGTCGCGAGCTTGCCCGATCCCGGGCCAGGTGCCGTCACGACCACCAGCGCGCGGTCCGTCTGGGCAAAGTCGTTCTTGCCAAACCCGTCGTCGCTCACGATGAGCTGCGTGTTGGAGGGATAGCCCTCGATGGGATAATGGCGATACACCTTTACGCCCATGCTTTCCAGCCGGCGCTGGTATGCCTCGGCTTGGGGCTGGCCGGTAAAGCGCGTGATCACGACCTTGTTGGCCAAAAGGCCCATGCCGTCAAACAGGTCCATTAGACGCAGCACGTCCTCGTCGTAGCTTATGCCGATGTCGCTACGTCGCTTGTTGGACTCGATGTCCTGCGCGTTTATCGCCACCAGCACCTCGGCGTCGTCTGCCAAGGCCGAAAGCATGCGCGCCTTGGAATCCGGCGCAAAGCCAGGCAGCACGCGGCTCGCGTGGTAGTCGTCAAAGAGCTTGCCGCCAAACTCAAGGTAGAGCTTGCCGCCAAACTGGTCGATGCGATGACGGATCCTGTCGGCCTGCATGGTGATGTAGCGGTCGTTGTCAAAGCCAATGCGCATGCACGTACCCCCTTGCCCGTGACGATGTAACGAGTTTCGCATAAAACTCGGCGGAACGGGCAAAAAACAGGGGTTTGTTTTATGTCTGTAAAACACGATAACACATTACGTATGGATTTAGGCGTTCGCCCGGACAGATAGCGGGCGTTCCCTAAAGCCCAACGTGGTTTTCTAAATCCTACTTGATTACTAGGAAATAAAATGCCATCCTAGCATGCAGCACGTGGACACGTGCGCACGACCAAAGAGAGGAACTCCTATGAGTAATGCACAAAGCGTAGACGGACTCATCGGCAAGACGCCGCTCATCGAGCTGTCGGCGTTGGCGGACGGCACCGCGACGGTCTTGGGCAAGTACGAGGCGACGAACCCCGGCGGCTCCGTAAAGGATCGCATTGCCTTGGCCATGGTCAATGCGGCGGAGGCGGACGGGTCGCTCAAGCCGGGCGGCACCATCATTGAGCCTACCAGCGGAAACACGGGCGTGGGACTGGCGATGCTCGCTGCGGCGCGCGGGTATCGCATGGTCTTGGTCATGCCCGAGACCATGTCGGTGGAGCGCCGCAAGCTTGCGGCGTCCTACGGGGCCGAGATCGTGCTGACGCCTGGCTCGGAGGGCATGTCCGGAGCCGTGGCGCGCGCCGACGAGCTCGCCGCGCAAACGCCGGGGGCCATCATTGCGGGGCAGTTCGTGAATCCCGCCAACCCGCAGGCGCACTACGAGACCACCGGTCCGGAAATCTGGGCCGCGACCGACGGCGGCGTCGACGCCGTGGTGGCGGGCGTGGGCACGGGCGGCACCATATCGGGCTCCGCACGCTTCCTCAAAGAGAAGAACGCCGAGGTCAAGGCATTTGCCGTCGAGCCGGAGGAATCGCAGGTGCTGGCGGGCAAGCCGTCTGGCGCGCATCGCATCCAGGGCATCGGCGCCGGCTTCGTGCCCAAGACCTACGACGCGTCCGTGGTCGACGAGGTCGTGCCCGTCGCCTCCGCCGATGCGATTGCGACCAAGAAGGAGCTTGCGGAAAAGCTCGGCCTGTTGGTGGGCATCTCCTCCGGCGCCGCCGTGGCAGCGGCACTGCGCATAGCCGCGCGTCCGGAGTTTGCGGGCAAGACCATCGTGGCGGTCCTGCCCGACACCGGCGAGCGTTACCTCTCCATGGACCTGTAGGGGGAGCGGGAACGATGACCGGGACGAGCCTGTCGCTGCTCGCTCCCCGGCAGGTTACAGGGTCGTCTCGGTCATCCACATTGGCTTGTTACGAATTGCTGATTCGTGCTACTATACGCCTGAAGTCATTCGCACGACGTGGGGAGAGACATGCATATTCCGGACAACTACCTGTCGCCGGCAACCGATGCGGTGCTCGCGGTGGCGATGGTTCCCATTTGGGTTCGTAGCGCACGCAAGGTTCAGGAGGAGCTCGACCAAAGGCAGGTGTCCTTTATAGGCATGGCGGCCGCCTTCTCCTTTTTGCTCATGATGTTCAACGTGCCGCTGCCGGGCGGCACCACCGGACACGCGGTGGGCGGGACGCTCATCGCGTGCTTGCTGGGGCCGCATGCGGCGTGCCTGGCCGTGTCGGTCGCGCTGGGCATCCAGGCGGTGCTCTTTGGCGACGGCGGCATCCTGGCCTTTGGTGCCAACTGCTTCAACATGGCGTTTGTCCTGCCGTTTGTGGGCTATGCCTGCTTTAGGCTGATCGCGGGGAGCGCCCCCTCGCCGGGTCGCCGCATGGTCGCGCTGTTCGTGGGCTCGTACGTGGGCCTTAACGTGGCGGCGCTGGTGGCGGCCATCGAGTTTGGCATCCAGCCCCTGTTGTTCCACGATGCCGCAGGTCAGGCGCTGTATTGCCCGTATCCGCTTTCGGTGTCGGTTCCCGCCATGTGCATACCGCACCTGCTGGTGGCGGGTGTGGTGGAAGGCGTGGCGACCGTGGCCATCTACGAGTTCGTGGCACGCGTGGCGCCGGAGTACCTCGTCCACAAGGCGAGCGAGAAGCCCTTGGGCAAGGGCTCGCTGGTACCGGTCATGGCGCTGGTGGCCGCGCTCGTGGTCGCGACGCCGTTGGGCCTCATGGCCGAAGGTACCGCCTGGGGCGAGTGGGGCGCCGACGAGATCGCGGAGACCGGGGCGGGCTATGTTCCTGCCGGCTTCGAGAATGGCTTTGAGTGGGAGGCGCTCATGCCCGACTACTCGTTTGGTGGTCTGCCCGACGCCGTGGCCTATATACTGTCTGCCGTGGCAGGCGTGGCGTTGCTGGTCATCGCCTTCAAGCTGGTGTCCTCGTTCGTGGGCAAACGCGATATGGCCGCTGCGTAAGTTGCCGAGGT
>JAGCBF010000032.1 GCA_017652285.1 Atopobiaceae bacterium | reverse complement strand
TTCTAGCACGGTGCGCCGGTTGGCGGCGATGGCCGATTGGCCGAACGGGACCCGGCCCCAAAAGGCCTGCAACGAGCCTAATCGTGTACACTTCTTGGCAACGGCACGGTGCGAAGAACCACTTGGCGGAGGGGGACATGCCACTCGATCCCAAACAAGAGAGGCGGGCGGACTACGCGAGCACGCGAGCGCGCGCGGACGGCGCGTGGATCGCGCGCGTCGTCGAAGGGAGCCCGGCCTGGGAGGCGGGACTCGAGCCTGGCATGCGCGTGGACACCGTAAACGGCCAGCCCATGGAAGACATCATAACCTGGCGCTGGGAGGCCGACGGCAGCGTGGCCGAGCTTGAGGTCTTTGACCCTGCCGATGGCGAGGAGTACCTGTGCGAGCTGGAGCGCGAACCCGGGCAGGACTGGGGCGTGGAGTTTACCGACGTGCTCTTTGACGGCATCCGTACCTGCGTAAACGCATGCCAGTTCTGCTTTATGGCGATGCTTCCCAAGGAAGCGCGCGCCTCGCTCATGCTGCGCGACGACGACTATCGGCTGTCGTTTTTGCAGGGCAACTTCGTGACGCTCACCAACGTGTCCGACGCGGACGTGGAGCGCATCATCTCCTGCAGGCTCGAGCCCATGAACGTGTCCATACATGCGGTGAGCCCGGAGGTGCGCGTGCCGCTGATCGGCAGGCGCGCCATGCGCGGCATGGAGGTGCTGGAGCGCCTGTGCGACGCGGGCATCGAGGTTCACGGGCAAATCGTGCTGTGCGCAGGCATCAACGACGGGGCCGAGCTGGAACGGACGCTCGCGTGGGTGGAGGCACACCCGCAGGTCACCTCGCTGGCGATCGTGCCGCTGGGCTACACGAAGTACTCGACGCGCTTCTCGTCGTCGTTTTCGGAAGACCCGCAGGCAAGCCGGGCGGTGGTGAGGATGCTGGAGCCCTACCAGCAGCGTGCGCGGCGAACGCTGGGCATAACGAGGTTCCAGCTTTCCGACGAGTTCTACCTGGACGCCGACCTGCCGATTCCCGCGGCGGACACCTACGACGGGTATCCGCAGTTCTATGACGGCATCGGCATGCTGCGCTACTTCCTGGACGAGGTCGAGGAGCTGCGGCGGACGAGGTCGGACGAGCTGCGTGAGACGGCACGGGCGCTTGCGCGGCATGGCCGGCACGCGCTGCTGGTATGCGGGGAGGCGGCGTATGGCGTGTACGGCGAGCTCTGCCGTGCGTGGGGCGCATGCGCTGAGGGTGTGGCTCCCATAGAGCCCCGCGCGATCCGCAACGACTACTACGGCGGGGACGTCAACGTGACGGGACTAATCGTCGCGCAAGACCTTTTGGCCCAACTGCCTGCGGATTTGCACGACGCGCTAGTGGTCTTGCCCGACGTCATGTTCAACTTTGACAAGCTCACGCTCGACGGCGCGTCGCAGGCGGACGTGGTGGCGGAGCTTGAGTCGCGTGGCGGTGCCGTCGCGTTTGCCACGCCGAGCCCCCCGGACTTGCTGGAGGCAGTACGGGAGGCCGCGACTGTGGCAAGACGTTCATGGTCGTCATGATTCGTATGCATATGTCGACGAGCGCAACAAACAATCTGTGTATATGACGTACGCGTCGGTGAGCGTGATAGAATCGGGTACGAACGTAATCGAGGGGACAAGAGAGGTGGCCACATGGCCAAGCCTATAGTTGCAGTGGTGGGCCGACCCAATGTGGGCAAGTCCACGCTGGTTAACCGCCTTGCGGAGCGCCGCGAGGCCATCGTGCACGAGTCGCGGGGCGTGACGCGCGACCGCTCGTATCACGATACGGACTGGAACGGTCGCGAGTTCGTGTTGGTGGACACGGGCGGCATCGAGTCAATCCACTCCCAAGACACCTTTGCACCGCGCATTCGCGAGCAGGCGCTTCTGGCGTGCGAGGAGGCCGACGTGATCGTGTTCGTCGTGGACGGCACGGTGGGGATCACGGACGAGGACGAGGAGGTGGCGCGCGTGGTGCGCCGCTCCAAGAAGCCGTCCTTCTTGGTGGTCAACAAGGTGGACGACCCCAGCCGCGAGCTGGCGACGTGGGACTTCTACGCGCTCGGCGTCGGCGAGCCCATACCCATAAGCGCAGGTCATGGCCATGGGACGGGCGATCTGCTCGACGACGTGGTGGCGGCGCTCCCGCCGGAGGAGGAGCAGCAAGAGCAGCCGGACGACGACGCGCTCAACGTCGCCATCATCGGTCGGCCCAACGTGGGCAAGTCCTCGCTCACCAACCGGTTGGTGGGACAAAACCGCTCCATCGTAAGCGACGTGGCCGGCACCACCCGCGACGCCGTCGACGTGGTTGTCGAGCATGGCGGCGCGCGGTATCGCCTGGTGGACACGGCGGGCATGCGCAAGAAGTCGCAGGTGCACGAGGACGTGGAATACTACAGCATCGTGCGCGGCCTCATGGCCATGGACAAGGCCGAGGTGTGCGTCTTGGTGGTGGACTCGTCCGTGGGCGTTACGGAGCAGGACCAAAAGCTCGCGGTCATGGCCATCGAGCGCGGGTGCGCGTTGGTGATCTGCCTTAACAAGTGGGATCTGGTCGACACCGACATGCGCAGGGAAGAGGTCGAGACGTCGCTCGCGCGGCGCATGCCCTTTGCCTCGTGGGCGCCGGTGCTGCGCATCTCGGCCCTTACCGGCAGGGCGTGCCTCAAGGTGCTCGACGTCGCGCAACGCGCGGCGCAGGCGCGTTCGAGCCGCGTGCAGACGTCCAAGCTCAACGGGCTGCTGGACGAGATTCGCCAATCCGGCCACACCGTCACGAGCAAGAACCGCCGGCTCAAGCTCAACTACGCCACGCAGGCCAACACCTGTCCGCCCACCTTTACCTTCTTCTGCAACGCGCCGGACCTGGTGGACGACAACTTCGAGCGCTTCATGGAGAATCGCCTGCGCGAGCGCATCGACCTGGTGGGCACGCCCATCAGGCTCAAGTTTAGGAAAAAGGACTAGTGTAGTGACGCCAGGGGCATGGGGGAGTGCCCATGCCCAAAGAGGGAAGGAGCAACGTGGATACGTTAGCTATTGCCACCACCTTGGCGGCGGTCGTGTCGTTTCTTGTTTGCGGGATTCCGTTTGGGGTTATCATCGCCAATGTAATGAGCGGCGTCGACGTACGCAAGGCAGGGTCGGGAAACATCGGCATGACCAACGTGGCGCGCACCGCTGGCGGCAAGGCGGCGGCGCTCACGTTTTTGTGCGACGTGGGCAAGGGCACGATCTGCATGGTGGCTTCGAGGCTCGCCATCGCCGCTGTCTGCTTTGGTGGCGACATGGCCATGCTCGCGCCGGACGAGGGGTTTGGCTGGGTGAGCACCACGCTCTACTGCGCGTGCGTGCTCGGCCACATCTTTAGCCCGTACCTGGGCTTCCATGGCGGCAAGGGAATATCGGTGGGCCTTGGCGCCGCGCTGGGCCTGAGCTGGCCGCTGGGACTGAGCATGCTGGCGGTGTTTTTGCTGCTCACCATACCCACGCGCTACGTGTCGCTGGGGTCTATCGCGGCAGCGGCGAGCCTGCCCATCTTTAGCCGACTGTACGGCATTCGCGGGTGGGCGCTGCTGCCCACCGTGATCGTGTCTGCGGTGGTCATTTGGTCGCACAGACAAAACATCGGGCGCCTCATACGCGGCGAGGAGTCGCGCTTTGGCGTCCACCACGACGAGGAGGACAAATGACGGAGTCGGCTCCCCTGGCACAGGGTCAGGGCCAAAAGAGGCTCGCACGCAAGATCGGCGTGATCGGGTCGGGCTCTTGGGGAACGGCGGTCACGCGCCTGGTTTCTCCGCAGGCAGACGACGTGGTGCTGTGGTCATACGAGCCTGCCGTCGCACGGGGCATAAACGAGAACCATCACAATCCCGTGCAGCTGCCGGACTTCGAGCTGGCGGCCAACGTGCGCGCCACC
>JAGCBF010000005.1 GCA_017652285.1 Atopobiaceae bacterium | reverse complement strand
CCTTGGCGCGAGGGCAACGGTCGCGGATGTAGCCAAACACAAAGTCGTAGTCGTCCTTCTCTACGTACACCTGGTTTTTGGCAAAGGGCTCGTTGACCTTTATGACGCCGCGGCGAGGGTAGCCGTGGATGGAGCGCACGTTGGAAAAGTCGCTGGTCATGGCGTTGGCCGCCGACGACGTAAGGCCTATGCCCATCTGCGTGGCGTTGCCCGTAGCCAAGCCCATCAACACGTTAAGGGCACCGATAGCCTCGGCCCGACTTACCTCCTTGGGAAGCGGGCGGAACTCGACGCTCGTTTCGTCCATGGTAAACATCACGCAGTACTTGCCGCCCTGCACGAGCGCAAACACCACGTAGCCCACCAGCGAAAGCCCGCAGATAAATGCAAGGATGATGGCGTCAAAGCGCAGCCGGTCGGCCAAGTCGATGATGTCCCAGCTGCCGTCGACAAGATCGAAGATGCTCACCAAAACGATGATGCCAAGACCGACGCCAGCAAACACCTTGAACACCGTAAGGAATACGGTAGGGTCACGCCACAGGCTGTACTCGAACACCCAGCGGTAGGTTCCGTGCTCGTCCTGTTTGATGCTCGTGTTCGCCATTTTGCAACCTCCTTCGCCACACCAAATGCGCCGCCTAGTCGACGCCATCGCGGGACGCCGAGGGCGGCTTCCTACAATTATGCAAAAAGTGGCCGAAAGGGGCCTAGCCCCAATCGGCCACTTCAGCCATGGGCATCGGTGGGGAGCGTATCCCAACCAAAGAACGCCCCAAACGTCGCAGGTCACATGCCACGAACTACGGTATGCTTGTGTGTAATCACGACCGGGGAGGAAACCATGGACACTGGCTTTATCAGCATCAACACGCATAGCTCGATCCGCCTGCAGACCAAGCAGGGGGCCGTGCTGTACGTCGACCCGTACGACTTTGGGACCGAGCCCCACGACGCCGACCTCATCCTCGTTACGCATGCGCACTTCGACCACTTCTCGCCCGACGACATCGCAAAGGTCGGGACGCCCAACACGACCTTCGTCCTGCCGGACACCTGCAGGGCAGACTTTGTTGGCGCAGGCTTGCGCGAAGACGACGCGACGTTCCTTGCGCCAGGCGAGCGCGCAACGCCCATCCCCGGCGTCGAGGTCGAGGCCGTGCCCGCGTACAACGTCTCCAAGCGATTCCATCCAAAGAAAAACGCGTGGCTGGGCTACGTGATCCAGATGGACGGCCTGCGCGTGTACGTGGCCGGCGATACGGACGACCTGCCCGAGAACCGCTCCATCGCGTGCGACGTCGCCTTGGTGCCCGCAGGTGGGACCTATACCATGGACGCCCGCCAAGCGGCCGCCTTTGTCAACGCGCTGCAGCCCAAGGTCGCGATTCCCGAGCACTACGGAACCGTGGCCGGCTCTCCCGACGACGGCAAGACGTTCGCCTCGCTCGTAGACCCCTCGATCGAGGTCGTCTTTAAGCTGTAGTCCGCAGTCGACCGGCGCAGGCGCCCTGTCCCGCGGCGTCTGCGCGTCGATCTCGTGCGCAATGAGCACGGTCGTGCCCAAATTGATATCATGCCCTTACGGTCATGGCGTGGAAGGGCGGGCGCATGGAGGCATTCGGACAGTTCTACCTCGACAAAGAGAAGGACCTCGTCGTCGACCTGTATCGCGAAGGAGACGAGCTGCACTACGTGCTCAGGACGCCGAACCACGGGACGGGCAACCTCATCACCAACCTCGCCTCGCTGTGCAACTTGGAGCTTCAGACGGACGACGACGGCCTCAAGGTGATTCGGGGCACGCTGCCTTGCTACATCGACGGCAGAAACCACATGCTCTACGTGTTCCGCCTGCTCGACACGAAGGTCGCCAACATCTACCCGGACGGCAGGATCGAGCCAAAGGCGTCCATTCCCGCCATCGCAAAGACCCTCATGAGCCAGACCAAGGACTACCGGCAGGACTTCCGCAAGACCGTCGTAAAGACCTACATCTTTCGCGAGTGCAAGTTTCGGACCGACCTGCACACCCACATGAACGCCAACCTCGACCCCGACGTCCTTATCGCCCTGGGCATCCACCACCAAATCCGCTACCCGCTCTACTACATCCGCAAGCTGGGCCTGCGCCTGTCGCCCGAGCAGGAACGGCTGCTCGCCACGCGACGGGCCCAGGCGGCGGAGCGGCTGCGCGACTCCCCGCTTAGGGGCAAGTACCTGGAGCGCAGGATCGACGACGGGACGTATCTCAACTTCGCCTCCCTCGTGCTGCAAAACCTGGACAACGCCGCGTGGAACATCCCCAAAATCCGCGCGTCGCTGGCCATCATGAAGGACGGGCAGGCCGTCTTTACCAACCTCGAAAAGGTCTACCTGTACCGCTACGTCTTTTGCAAGGGCGTGCCCGCCGACGACCCGATCCTCATCGACGGCACCGAGCGCATTCCCGACCACGAGGTGGTCCAGGCCCTGGCCGCGATGACAAGGGACCGAAGCAACCCGGACTTCTCCGCAAACAGCGTCTTCCAAGACAAGCTGCTCTGGGTAGCGCGGAGCTACGCCGGGTGCGGCATCGACTACGCGGAGATCTCCGACACGACCTTGGCGAAGCCCGAGGACTCGCCGCACATGCTGGCCGAGGCCCATGCGGTGCTGCCGGCCATCAGGCAACAGACCGGGGTCACGCTGCGGTTTCTTGCGGCTATTCGCCGAACCCCGCTCACGATCCTTAGGGACAAGATCGCCTCGGACGACTACATGCGCAAGAGCCTGCAGACGATACGCGCGGTGGCGGGCGACCCGTACGTCGCAGGAAGCGACATCGTCGGAGAAGAGATCAACGACATCCGCGACCTGGCGCCGGTGCTCGCAGAGCTCGACCGGATCGCCGCCGACCATCCCACGTTTACGATCCGCGTCCACGCCGGCGAAAACGACGGCCTGCGCGACAACGTTGCCAACGCGATCAAATGCGTGCGAGAAGGGCTCGCCCCCGGCCAGCCCATGCCCTTCGTCCGAATCGGACACGGGCTCTACACCAGAAACCTCGCCTCGATCAAGGGTCGGCAGCTGCTCGAGGACCTACGCCACAGCGGCGCCGTGCTGGAGTTCCAAATCACCTCCAACGTACGACTCAACAACCTGAGCCAGCTGGAGCGCCATCCCCTGCGCCAGTACCTGGCGGCGGGCGTGCCCTGCGTGCAAGGCACGGACGGCGGGGCTGTGTACGGAACGGACTCGATCGACGAGCAGCTCGCGCTCGAAAAGACGCTCAACCTTACCAAGGAGGAGCTCGTCGCCATGCATCGCGCGGAAGACGTGGTCCGGAGCCGCGGCCTTGTCGCCCTGCAAGAGAAGACCCGCGCCTTCGCACGCGAGCCGGGCGCAGAGGACGTCGAGGCCTTTTACGCCGCGCGCATACAGGCGCAGCAGCCGCCAGAGGATGCCTTGCTGGACCTCCCAGACACCAAGGACAGCACCGCGGTCTTCTCGGACAAGATCGAGGAGTTGCCCTGCGACCGGGTGCCGGTGATCCTCGTGGGCGGCTCCTTCAACAACGACCGCCACGTCACCAGACGTCGCCGCGACGTATGCGCCCTGCTGGACGACCTTCTTGCCAAGGGGGACCCCAGCAAGATGTTCCTGGTCATAGGCCACAGCCTTTCGGGCTACGAACAGTACCTGGCCAGGCAGAACCAGGGAAAGTTCGACCTCTATGCCTTCGTGCCGGCGCGCGTGGGGCCAGACGAGGCCAAGCCCCTGTTGCAATCCGGGGCTCGCGTTCGGGTTTCCATAGAGCCCAGCCCCATGGGAATCTACAAGAGCGTGGCCTACGAGGTCTTCAAGCGCAGGCCCTCGGTCCTTATCGCCCTCGACGGGAACTCCTCCGGCGCAAACATGATCCAAGACGCCAAAAACGGCAAGCGCAAATGCCACATATTCGTCCTTGACAGAAGGGGCATGCTGCGCGAGAAGGCCAAGAACCTCGAGGGGTACGTGTCCCTGTTTGGGCCGAACGACGACCTCGCGGACCTTGTCTGCGACGCCGTGGAGACGTGCTATCCGGAGCGGTGGCTCCGGCAGGAATGATTTGGCCGCCTGCGCGCGCGTTTTGGCCGATTGGGGCTAGGCCCCTTTCGGCCATTTCGCACGTTTTGGCCGCCTGCGCGCCCGTTTTGGCCGATTGGGGCTAGGCCCCTTTCGGCCATT
>JAGCBF010000237.1 GCA_017652285.1 Atopobiaceae bacterium | reverse complement strand
CGGGATGTCGCACGTCCACATTCCCGACGTGCCGCGACAACATGAGGAGAAGACTTTGTCTGATACGTTTTCTCGTACTGAGCTCTTGCTTGGTACCGATGCCATGCAACGTCTGGCAAAAGCGAGCGTCATAGTGTTTGGCGTAGGCGGCGTCGGCGGCTTTGTGGTGGAGGCCTTGGCCCGGTCGGGAGTCGGGCGCATAGACGTGGTGGACGACGACGAGGTGGCGCCGTCAAACGTCAACAGGCAGATACTTGCGACCGCACAGACCATGGGCCGCCCCAAGGTTGAGGTTGCGGCAGAGCGCATACGAAGCATCAACCCCGACTGCAAGGCAGTTGCCCACCGATGCTTCTATCTGCCGCAGACGGCGGACCGCTTTGACCTTTCGACCTACGACTACGTGGTCGACGCGGTGGACACCGTTACGGCAAAGCTGCACATAATTGCACGTGCGAAGGCCGCAGGGGTGCCCGTGATAAGCTCCATGGGGGCAGCGAACAAGCTCGACCCCTGCGCGTTTCGCGTGGCCGACATAGACAAGACCAGCATTTGCCCGCTTGCGCGCATCATTCGCAAGGAGGCGCGCAAGCGGGGGCTTGGTCACTTTAAGGTGGTCTTCTCCACCGAGGAGCCGGTGGTGCGACGAGGTCTCGACAGCGAGCCAGGCGACCCCCATCCACGCCGTTCCGGCACCCCGGGGTCCGTGGCCTTCGTCCCCTCCGTCGCTGGCCTCATCCTTGCGGGCGAGGTCGTCCGCGACCTCTGCGAGCCCTAAACGCCAACCTCTGGAGGCAGCGCAAGCCCTAACGGGCCATGGCGGACACGGTGTTGAGGACGATGTAGAAGAACCGGACAAGCCCGCCCGAGTAGTCCGCATGATCAAGCGCGGCGCTTATGAGCAGCGGGTCGTCGGTACCGATCACGTCCACGCCGCAGCTCACCAAATACTGCACCGTGTCGTCGAGGTCCACGGTCCAGCAAAACACCTTGACGCCCTTCTTGTGCAGACGGTCGACGAGCTCGGGCGTTACGTTGGTCTCCTCGATGGTGACGTTGTCCGTATAGGGTATGTCCTCCACGTGCCCTTGGGCGACGAACATGCAGTAGCCCTTGGTGATGGTGGGGTCAAGCTCTGCCACCCGCTGCATGCGCTGCGCGTCCTGGCCGATGACCATGACGTTGTCGTGCATGCCGCATGCGTTTATCACCTCGAGCACGTGCTTCTCGAAGTCCACGTCGTCCTTGCTGCCCTTGAGCTCCACCTGCACGTTTACCCCGCGCTCCCTGGCAGAGGTCAGCACCTCTTCCAGCTTTGGTATCGTGACGCCCCCGTAAACGCCGCCTGGCATCCAGTCGCCCATCTCGTACTGCACGAGCTCGTCGTAGGTGTGCTCGCAGATCTTGAGGTCGTGCCCCGTAACGCGTCCGATGCTCGCGTCGTGGCTGCACACGATCACGTTGTCGGACGTCTGGTGCACGTCGAGCTCAATCCAGGGCAGGTTTTCGCTAAAGGCGAGCTCAAAGGCCGGCATGGTGTTTTCGGGCGCGTTGACGTTGTCTCCGCGATGCGCGCACACCATGGGACGCCCGACCGGTTCGGCCAAGAAGGCGTAATGGTGAATCGCGTAGCCGCATCCGCCGATGACCGCGGCAACCGCTATGCCCACGAGCACCCGCTTGGTGCGAACCGACAAGACCCTTGTCCTAAAGACCTCGCGCGAAAGCGTCGCAACCTGCTCGGAATCGTCCAGGTAGCGATAGAAGAGCACCGTGAGTCCCGCGTTGTTGAGCGCCGGCACCAAGAAGCCCACCAGTACGGTACGGAGGGCATAGACGTAGGAACCGACTTGCGCCGACCTCACGGCCGTGCCCTTGCCGCCGGTAAAGAACGCCACGACCTCGGACACGTTTACGGTAATGCCCGAGGCGACAAAGTTGATGACCGCATTTACCAGCAAGATCATGATGCCAAGAAAGAGCATCGTCTGCACGCGACGGCCCTTGCCGAGCCTTCGGGCCTTGCTGCAGCTCTTTATGAAGTCGTCGTCGCTGAGCACGAAGTAGTTAATGGTGAAGACGTACAGCATGACGAAGCTGACGATGCCTAAGTAGAGCACCTGATACAGCACACGATACATCGCCGTGTACTCGATGGTCTGGTTTATGAACCCGGGAATGATCAGCTTGTAGCTGGTGCTCGCAAGTGCCATCACCTTGGTGAGCGGCATCAGCACAAGAATGAACAGCACCACGGGCCAGTTTTTCGGGCGCAGCGCCTTGCGACACACCCTGAGCCCCGCAAAGAACATGCTGCCAAGCGTCGTCTCCCTACCGATCTGCGCCATGGAGAAGGCATGAAGCAGCCCGGCGATCTGGAAGAGGGCGACGAGCGTGCCGAGCACTTGCTCGATCACGAGCGTGACGACGTTGAGCGGGTTGGTCAGGATCAGGGCGAGGTTTGCCGGCGCGATGTAGGTCGTGCCGGAAAACCTCATGAGCAGCCAAGTCGTCGCCCTCGTGAGCGCAGACGTCCCAACCAGCGACAGAACGGAACACCCCAGGATAAAGAAGAGAATCTCTTTGAAGTCCTGTCTGAACAGCAAGAAGACGTTTTGGAAGTACCACTCGAGCTTGCCGAGCAAACGTGCCGCAAGCCCGACCTTTCCGTCCTTGTCTTCTGTTCGCCTCATACCAATCTCTCCTTTTTGGGATGCGGGAAGCCATCCCTTGCCAAGACGCTATGCACGACGGCGACGCGTACATCCAAGCACGAGAGCGCATCCCGCCGCCATGGCAAATTGTATCGCACACACAGGAGTCGCGTCGGCGGTCTTGGCCAGCGTTCGCGTTGCCATGCTTGCAGGAACGTTTGAGCTGCTGTTACGCGAAACCATGCTCGCGTAGGGTATGCTTTGTCGGGCCGTGCTGGGGGCTGTGCCGGGCGTCGCGTTGCCTGTGCTCGCGTTGCCCGCGCTGCCTGTGTTGTCGGTGTTGCCGGTGTTGCTTTTGTCGTCGCCGCCCGTTTGCTCTTGTCCGTCCTCGCCTTCGCTGGCTTGGTCCACCTTTTTGAAGGTCGCGTCGATCGTCACGTCGCTCGCCGGCATGACGAACTCGCGATCCGTCGACGCGACGACAGAACCCGTGGCATCCCTGACCTCGTAGGACTCCAACTCGTATCCCTCGTCGGGCGACGCGTCAAAGCTCATCTGCTCGCCCGCGTAGGCCCTGTCCTTGCTGGGGATAATCGCACCGTTTGTCACCTTGCCAACGCGAACGGCATACGTCTTTGCCAGACGCGCCTCCTGGGAGTCGGCTGTCCACACGACCACGCGCTCTTCGTCGTCGCTGTTGAAGTATGTCGACGGATCGGCCTCGTTGCCCGCCGCCGCATAGCCCGTCGTCAAGGGAAGCTCGTCGGCATCGTCTGCTTGCGACGCGACCGCGTCCGCACCTTCGCCGGAGGTCTGCGTGACGCCAATCGCGGCGACGTCCTCCAGCTTGCCCTCCACGGCAATCGTCAGGCCAGGAAGATGCACGTTGCTCGTGACCTCCCCCGCCACGTTTTCGGCAACTATGGGCATGTTGGCGATGCTGAGCACAGATTCCTTTGTCACGTACACGCCGCCACCAAGGCCTGCGGTCGACACGTTTTTGGTAATCTCGCCACCCGTCAGGCTCAGCTTGCCGGTTTTGGAGTTGTCCGTACCACTCGCCACGCACACGCCGCCGCCGTCAGCCGCGGCAGTGTTGCCAGAGATGGTTCCGCGCGTGACCGCAAACGTGCCGCCGTTGACGTAGACGCCTCCCCCGTTGCCGCCGGCCGTGTTATTGCCGATATTGCCGCCCGTCATGGTGAGGTCCTCGCTGCAGAACAGGTACGCTCCGCCACCGTCCTCCGGCGCGTTGTTGTCTATTATCTCTCCGCCAGACATGTGGAACGCGGAATAGCTCACGTAGACACCGGCTCCGTTGTCCCCGTTCGACCCGTTGTTGCAGATCACGCCGCCCGACAGGTCGAACGTGCCGCTAAACACGTATACGCCATGCATGGAGTTGTCGCGAATGGTTCCGCCGCTCATGTTGAACGTCCCGTACGACGCTTGCTCGTGGTCGCTGTCCTTGGCTTGCAGGTTCGTGAACACGCCGTTGCCAAAGCCGCAGATAGTACCGCCAAACAGATCGAAGGTGGCGCCTCCCTGCACGTCGACGCCCACCGAAACGCTGCGCCCCTCTGCAACCGTCAGCATGCCATCGCCCGCATCGTCAATCACGGAGAAGGTCGCCCCTTCGCGCACCAATATGGCGCTTGCGGCATCCGCGCCGTCGAAGTCGGCCCGTATTGCGTGGCCGCTCAGGCATATGTTGGTCTCGCCTTCCGGCGTCGTCCAAGTCTCGCCCAGCGTAACGTCCACGGTCAGTTCGTAGTTGCCTGCCGTTGAGGGCAAGGCGGTCGGGTTTTCCCACGCCGTATAGACGTCGCCGCCGTGCTCGTGCGACTCCTGCGCGATGCCAGCGCGCATAGACGCCAGCATCGCAAGCGCCCACACGAGCGCAAACGCGCACATGGTCACGACACCTTGTTTTATCCTGCGTTTCATCTTGGTTCCTTTCTAGTTCGTTTTTTGATGAAACAAGGGTCACCGCTCCCCCATTATGTGTTTCCCGCGTCTATGAGCCCAGCGGTTCCCAGCGCATAGAGCTTCGACGGCTGCAACACGCCGTCGCGCCAGCGCACCTTAACCCATTGGGGCATCAGCACGAACGAGTACCGACCCAACGAACCGTCGTCAAGCTCGACCGGGAGCGCACGCGCAAACGCCATGCCCGCCGATGACCGCCAGCGCTCGTCTGCCGCTCCAAGCTCTTCGAACAACCCGAGCACGCGTCGAGCTTGTCCGGTCTTGTAGCTCGTCCGCACCGCATGCGGTTGCTCGATGCCAAACCGCAGGTCGATCGCAAACGTGTCTCCCATCGCGCCGTCCGAGCGCACGTCAAACTGAAAGTCCACGTCCCTTTGTGCCACCGCCATGCAGGCACGCACCTGAGCCAGCATGGCGTCGTCGTACGCCGCGAAACCGACCGTGTCGAACACGCCTTTTAGACGGCTTTCATCCGTTGCGCAAGCGGTCGTTTCTTCACGCGAAAGGTACCCGCACACACGAAGCGGGCTGTTTGGCCTGCCTCGAAACATGCCAAAGAACGAAAGCGACCAGCCCGATGGCATGCGCGCGTCCGTTTGCTCATAGAGCACGGCGCGCTCAGGTTCGCCCACCAACTCGCAAAACGGAGCGACGAGCTGCGTGTTCTTCCGAGGCTGAAAGTGTATTGCGGCTTTGGGCAACGTCGCCTCTTTGGTGTCGAGCTCAAAGCCGAACGTAATATCGTCGTGTTCTTCGCGAGCCTGAGAATACCAGTCGATAAGGGGCCCAACGTCGCCCACGGCGTCAGACGCTATGCGTGCCCCTGGCTCGATGCCGCCATAGAGCACCGTTACGTCCACGAACGGCTCTCCCATAAGGGGAAACTCTAAGTATACGCTCGGAAACTCGCCCGGTAAGATAAAAGGAGCAACTGCCGATCGTGCACGCGCGATGCTGTTGCCAAACAGCTCTTCTCCACGGCCCTCGTCTGCGGCTTGCAGGCACAGCACCTCAAAAGCATCTACGTTGGATGGCGGCCTCATTACGCGCTCCCCTTTCGTCTGCCACCATAAGCTACGATTAATCAACAAGGCAACAGACGCGTTTTACTATAGCGCATTCCAGAGGTTTACGCGAGCAGCGTATCGCCGATCTACGCCAAGCGGCGTTCGGAGATTTGGCCGATTGGGGCTAGGCCCCTTTCGGCCACTTCGGCCCAGGACCGACTCGCAATTGGCCGATTGGGGCGCCGATTGGGGCTAGGCCCCTTTCGGCCACTTACATGAAAACAGGCCAGAGACGATGCTCTGACCTGCGGAAAAGTTGGTAGCCCGTACCGGATTCGAACCGGTGATCTCCGCCTTGAGAGGGCGGCGTCCTAAACCGCTAGACGAACGGGCCATATGGGCGTTAAAGAATGGCTGGGACTGAGAGAATCGAACTCCCACTGACGGAACCAGAATCCGTTGTCCTACCGTTAGACGAAGTCCCAGTG